>CADAVB010000050.1:0-15985 GCA_902791165.1 uncultured Bacteroidia bacterium | reverse complement strand
TTTGAATAAATGTATGAATCGTTCCGTAGGGGTGGGCACATTGGCCCGCCCTTTTTTATGTGCCTGCCCTCAAAAGCCAACTCTATGGCCATAGTGCAACGTTTTTTTTCGATTTTATAAAATTTGGTTTTATATTTTGCTTCAAAAGTATAAAATTTGATTTAAAACCAAATACAAAAACCAATTTTTTATTTCTGCGGCATGGAAAAACTGAATCAAACCTTAATCGAATACCTCGAACATGCAATCCTCCCCCGCTACGCCCACTTCGAGCACACCAGCGGAACCATGCCGAGGAGGTCATTGCGGCAACGGCATGGTGGAGAAATAAGTTATATCGGTGAAACAAAATTTTTCTCAAAAGTACTTGTTATTCAAACAATTTGTTTAATTTTGCAGCCGAGATTTGAACATTTTGTAATCAACTTTTGAACATTTTGTATAGTAGATTTGAATATTTTGTAAGAAACTTTTGAACATTTTGCAAGCAACTTTTGAACATTTTGCAAGCAACTTTTGAACATTTTGTAAGCAACTTTTGAACATTTTGTAAGCATAAATTGAGCATTATGGAGTACAGAAGACCGATATTATCCGAAGTCCTCGACCGTATGAACGAACCCCGCCGTTTTATCCAAGTGCTGGCTGGTCCGAGGCAGGTGGGCAAATCTACCTTGATGGACCAAGCGCTGGCCGATTGTCCGTTGCCTAACTATCTTTTCAATGCCGACGGTATCGACGAGGACGACACCGACTGGATTCGCCGTGTGTGGGAAAGCGCCAGAAGCCAAATGGATACGAGGCAGCAAAGCGAGGCCGTGCTCGTCATCGACGAAATCCAGAAAATCAGGAACTGGAGCGAAATCGTGAAGCGCGAATGGGATGCCGACACGCGAAGCCGGAGAAAACTGAAGGTGTTTCTGCTCGGTTCCTCAAGGCTGATGCTCCGCAAGGGCTTGACCGAATCGTTGGCTGGGCGTTTCGAGCTGATACGTTTGGGACATTGGACGTGGCAAGAAATGGCCGACGCTTTCGGCTGGACGCTCGACGAGTGGATTTACTACGGCGGCTATCCCGGGACAGCCACGCTCGTCAAGGACATGCGGCGTTGGAAAAAATACGTGAAAGAGTCGCTCGTGACACCCGCCATAGAGAAGGATGTCATTATGACTTCCAACATCTACAAACCCGCCTTAATGAAGCAACTGTTCGAGATAGGCTGCTCGTATTCGGCTGAGCTGCTGTCACTTACCAAGACTTTGGGGCAACTCCAAGATGCGGGCAATGTTACGACGATAGCCTCCTATCTGAACATCCTCGACGAATGTAATCTGCTGGCTGGTTTGCAGAAATTCGCCAACGACGATGCCCGCCGCTACAAGTCGGTGCCGAAATATGAGGTCTATAACAACGCTCTTCTGACGGCCTATCGCGGAACTGTTTACGAGAAAGACCGCATCGACACCAACGTTTGGGGCCGCTGGGTGGAATCCGCCGTGGGCGCGTATCTGCTTGGCGGTGCCGAAGAGGGCGGCTACAAGGTCTATTACTGGCACGAGCGTTCCGACGAGGTCGATTTCATCCTTGTGCGGCAGGGCGAGGTGCTTGCGTTAGAGGTGAAGAGCGGCCGCAGAGGCATGAACAGCGGCTTGCCCGATTTCTGCAAGCGTTTCAGTCCCAAGCGCGCCTTGGTCATCGGCACCGACGGCATCCCGTTCAAGGATTTCTTCCAGATGAGGATAGAGGATTTATTCTAAATTCACCAAACCCATGAAAAAAAGCACTATCCATCCAGACCTGAAACTATATGTGGAGCAAGAAATTCTCCCCCGCTACGACCACTTCGACGCGGCGCACCAGCGGAACCACGCCGATGAAGTGATTTCGAGGAGTCTGGCCTTGGCCGAGCATTACGAGGTCGATATTAATATGGTGTATGCCATCGCCGCTTACCACGACACGGGGCTTTGCGAAGGCCGCGACACACACCACCTTGTTTCGGGTCGTATTATCCGCGAGGACAAGAAGTTACGCGACTGGTTCGATGAAGAACAAATTGAAACCATGGCACAGGCCGCCGAAGACCATCGCGCCTCGTCGGGGCATGAGCCGCGCTCGATTTACGGCAAAATCGTGGCCGAAGCCGACCGCCTCATCACGCCCGAGAAGGTCATCCAGCGCACGATACAATACACCCAAGACCATTTCCCCGAATACGACAAAGAGCAACAATACCAGCGCTTTCGCGAGCACCTTTTGAAAAAATACTCCGACACAGGCTATCTAAAACTCTGGCTTCCCGAGTCAGAGAACGCGCCACGATTGGAACAACTGCGCCGTATCATCCGCGACGAAAACGCCTTACGCGAAGCCTTCGAAAACGCCTTTGAAAACATTTTTGCATATAGTGACTCTCAATTGGCATAATTTTCGCATATTTGCAGCGCAAATAAAAACCCATTCAAAATGAAAAGAACGACCCTACTTCTCATCATGCTTTGCCTCGGCGGTATGGCCTGGGCTCAAGAAAGCACCGAACAAGAGTTCAAAATCAACATGGGCGATACCATCGTCTGGAAACCGTTCGAGAATTGCGACATGATAGGCTACAACATCTCGGGACCCAAAGTCATCAGTTTCAAGCCCATCAAGTTTGGCGACCGCATCCAAATCGTCGCCTTGCAACCCGGCGAAAGTCGCATCGTGGCCACCTGCAACGACGACAACACAACCGCTATTGCTGCCATCACGGTGAAAAAGCTCTACGAAGCACCGCCTATGGCTGGAAAGAAACCAGAAAAACCTGCTACACAGACTTTTAGCGGTCACTACAGTTTCAATCCGCCCGCGACCAACTTCTTCGTAACCATCTACAACCCAGAAAGCAATTCACGCGAAACATACGTCAAGATTGGCGACATTGAAGCCTTCAACGACGGTCAAGGACTTGACCGTTACTGGAACATCAAAAACGGCGAAAACTGGTACTATCGCCCCGAAGCCCAAGGCTGGACCGACGACGTGAAATGGGAGTTTGAGCCTTTCGGAACAAGCTTCTTCCCGCTCAACGCCTTCGCCAACGAGGTGGACCACAGCAACCTCTCCAACTATTATGTCGGTAACGAAAAGCTCACGGTCGGCGGTTCCGTAAAACCTTTCGACATAGAATGCTGGAAGTTCTTCGTCACTCAAGCCGACGGGAATGTCGTCCAATACTGGGTGGACCCCTCGAACGGATGCACGCTGAAGCGCCAAGTGAACTACGATGCGCCCCGCGAAGTAACTGTTTACGACCTCAAATACACAAGGCTCTACTTCGGCCCGACTTTCAAGAAAGGACTGCACGATACTACGAGGTAAGTTAGGAGTTGAGAGTTGAGAGTTATGAGTGTGGAGTGTGGAATTTTGAATCTTTATATCTTAAATATCAAATACATAACATAATGGAAAACATTGAATTAAAGAAGACCCCTTTTAACCAAATCCACCATGATTTGGGCGCCAAAATGGCCGAATTTGCCGGTTACGACATGCCGATTCAATACAGCGGCCTCGTCGAAGAGCACCTCAACGTGCGCAACAATGTCGGCGTGTTCGACGTGAGCCACATGGGCGAGTTCCGCGCCAAAGGCCCTTTGGCCAAGCAGTTCATGCAATACTGCACCGTCAATGACGTGGCCGCTTTGGGCGACGGTAAGGTGCAATACACCTGCCTGCCCAACGGCAAAGGCGGCATCGTCGATGACATGCTGGTCTATCGCATCGCCGACGACCATTATTTCATGGTTCCCAACGCTGCCAACATCGACAAGGACTGGGCTTGGATGAGCCAAATCGCCGAAAAGTTTGGCATGACACTCGGCGACGATTTCAAGAACGAAAGCGAAGAATGGGCACAATTGGCTGTGCAAGGCCCCAACGCCCTGAAAGCCATGCAGAAACTCACTTCGGCCAATGTGGTGGATATGGAATACTACACCTTCCAAATCATCAACTTCGCTGGTGTGGATAACGTCATCTTCTCGACCACGGGCTACACTGGTTCGGGCGGTTGCGAGATTTACATCCCCGTCGCCCATGCCAAGAAGGTTTGGGACGCCGTGTTTGAGGCCGGTAAGGAGTTCGGTATCATGCCCGCAGGCTTGGGTTGCCGCGACACTCTCCGCCTCGAAAAGGGCTTCTGCCTCTACGGCCACGAAATCGACGACACCATCAGCCCCATCGAGGCTGGCTTGGGCTGGATTACCAAGTTCGTCGATGGCAACGACTTCCTCAACCGCGAAATCTTTGCCGCTCAAAAGGCCAACGGTGTGAACCAAAAGATTGTCGGTTTCGAGATGATCGACCGTGGCATTCCGCGCAACGGCTACGAAGTGTGCGACGCCGAAGGCAACTGCATCGGCATGGTGCGCTCGGGCAGCCCGTCGCCATCGACCGGCAAGAACATCGGCACTGCTTTGGTGCAGAAGGCTTTCGGCAAGAAAGACACCGAAATCTTCATCAAGATCCGCAACAAACTCGTCAAGGCCGTTGTGGTGAAGATGCCGTTCCTGCCTTAATCGACAGTTCTTTTAAAACAAACGAAAAAAACGCTTCCTTCGGGGAGCGTTTTTTTTGTGCTTATACTGCCATTTTTTCCGAAATTTGCAACGGAACAATTCTTGCAGAAAGCGCAAGTCATGGACAATAAAGCCGAAAGAAAGAAGTTCTTGGGAAGCCTTGTCATCCCGCTGATTCTCATCGCTATGATGTGGACGGTGAAAATCATCGAGGTGTCGTTGGGCTTTGATTTGGGGCGATACGGCGTGATGCCACACACCGCCAAGGGTTTGGTTGGCGTTTTCACGCTTCCATTTCTGCATGGCAGTTGGGAGCATTTATTTTCCAACAGCGTCCCCATCCTCGTCTTGGGCACTGCACTATACTACTTCTACCCCACCCTTGCCAACCGTGTCATGCTTTTTACCTACCTGTTTAGCGGGCTGCTCACTTGGTGTCTTGGTGACCCAGGTTCAACCCACATCGGGGCGAGTGCCTTGGTTTACGGGCTGAACCTGTTCCTCATCGCGAGCGGCTTTATTCGAGGCAACCGAACGCTTATCGTCATCTCGCTCATCATGGTGTTTCTTTATGGCGGCTTCGTTTGGGGCATGATTCCCGAGCTGGCCGTGCTGCAAAACATCTCGTGGGAAGGCCATTTGAGCGGTGCCATCGTTGGCGTTGTGTTGGCTCTCCTTCTCCGAAATGAAGGCCCTCAAAAAGAAGTCCATCATTGGGATGAGGAAGAGGACGAAGAAGATGAAAGCGATGTTTCGACAGGATCAACATCCGACGAGAAACCCTATTGGGATGTGCCCACGCCAAGCAACGACGAGCTGACGGTGCAATACCGCATCAGACGTTGAAGTTGGCCTTTCGTTACCAGTTCATCACAACCATTTCTGTGCGACGGTTCAAGGCGCGATGCTCATCGCTGTCGTTGGGTGCTAAGGGTTTCGTCGAACCATAACCTTTTGCTGTCAATCGATTTGCATCGATTCCGTTGTTTATCAACGCTTTGCGCACTGACTCGGCGCGTTCGGCGGAGAGTTTTTGGTTGTATTGTGCATTACCCACATTGTCGGTGTGGCCAGCCAGTTCCACTTTCAAATCGGGATTGCGACGCAAAAAATCCGTTAGCATTTGGATTCCCGTTTGCGATTCGGCTGTCAAGGTTGAGCTATTGAACTCAAACTGAATGTTTTGCAGCACAAGGGCATCGCCTGGAGCCAGTTCCACTACATCCACCGTGGACAAGTAGTTGGCCGAGTCGGGACGGATTTCCTCGGGCAGTTCAAAGGTGTAGATGTCGAAACCACCTTGTCCACCTTCGCGCACCGATGAAATGAAAGCCGTTTTGCCATCTGCCGCCACGAAAAAGTTGATTTCGTCGCCGCCCGTGTTAATCGGAAAACCCAGATTGACAGGCTCTTGCCATTGTCCATCCTCTCCTCTGCGGCTCATGAACAGGTCGAAACCGCCCATGCCGATGTGCTTGTCGGACGAAAAATACAGCGTTCGGCCGTCGGGATGGAGAAACGGAGCCATTTCGGCACCTTTGGTATTAATAGGTGCGCCGAGATTTTGCGGTTCGCCCCACGTGCCGTCGGCGTTGCGCTGGCTGCGATAAATGTCAGCATTACCGTTTCGACGCGAAACGAAAAACAATTCCTTCCCATCCGCGCTCACACAAGGCTGTGATTCCCAGCTCTTTGTATTGATTCCGTCGCCAACAGTCCGTGGTTCAGACCATTGTAAGCCGTTCCATTCCGAAACGTAAAGGTCGCATCCGCTGTCGCGACCCCAGCCGCAGCCTGTCATATAGAGTTTCTTGCCATCGGCGGAGATGAAAGCCGCTGCCAGGTCGATGTTGTCTGGAAAATGCGAAAAAGAGAGGCTTTGCGGTTCGTTCCAATTCGTTCCGTCCCAATTTGAGGCGAGCAAATACTCTTTCTGGAAGCCATCCGCGGCCAAGGTTTTTCGGGTGAGAAGCAACTGCGAGCCATCGAACTGTAACATATTGACATATTCATCCGCCGTGGTATTCACTTGGTTCCCAATAGTTTCTGGTTTAAAATTCACAGGATGGCTTACGGCCATATCGCGAAACACCGCCTTTTCGAGCATTTCGCCTACCACAGGCTCTAGGTTCACATTACCCCGAACCACACCTTGATACCAATTCAACAAAGGAATCTCACGATGATAGGCACCTTGTCGGTCGTAAAGTCGAGCCAAGGTAAGAGCCGCAGGCGGAAACAGCATCGAGTCGATGGCCAAAGCCTTTTCGTAGCCCAATTGGGCCAACTCATAATTCTCTGTTTCCATTCCAATTTCCCCCTCCAGAAGCCAAGCCTCGGCATAATTGGGGTCTTCCATCACCGCTTTCACCAAGTGCTGTCGGGCTTTGTCATAATCGCGAACCTGAAACGCCTTTTCAGCAGTTTCGTATGCCTTCACCGCCTTCTTTGAATGTTGGGCAAAGCCTGTCGAAACCCCAATGGCCATTATCAAGAAACAAAGCAGTTTTTTCATCATCATTTGTTTTTCAGATCTTTATTCATAAGCTTATTAAAGTCAGCCACAAACACTCGGGCTGTGAAGGCAGGTGTCGATTCCGCCGAAATGAAACATTTCCCCTTGTCGAAAAAGCAAATCCCTTCGGTTTGGGCACCCGACCATTGCGGCATTTCCAAACGACGGTGCGACAACCTCTCGCCCGCTTCGTCGAAGTCGTAAATCAAGTATAGAAAAGGCTTGTACAACGGCTTCGAATACCCCACCACGACCAAGGTTTTGCTTTCACGATCATAGTCTGCACCCGTCACAAGGCCTTGCGAATCAAAGCCATTCACGACTTCCGCCACTTGGTTTCCAGGCTTTTTTGAAAGACGGTAAAGACGCGTGGTGCCCGTTTCCCAACCTTTGCTCAAAAGGTAAAGATACTCCTCCGTGGCAAACATCGCTTCACAATCGAAATCGTGTTCCTTGCGTTTCGTGAAATCGGTCTGGTCGCCAAAACGAAACTTTATCGTATCGACGCGCACAAAGGCATCGCCCTCCGTTGGAATGTCCGCCAAAGGGAATGTGTAAATCCTAAGCTTGTCGCGGCTGCCCTTGTTATTGCCAAAATCGCCGACAAACACGCTCTCGCCATCGATGCAAACATCCTCCCAGTCCTTGTTTTTCGCATTGGCCAAGCCAAGCCGCTGAACCACCTCAAATGTCGCAGTATCAATGCCGTAAAGTATCGTATTCCCTCCACTGTCGTTATGCGTCCACAAACGCCCATTATGGAAAAACAACCCTGAAGTCTCATGCACTTCCTCGGGCAATTCAGCCTTCAATTCGGGCACAAACAAAGGCGACAAACCCGCCTCTTCATTGCGTTGCGCCCACATTGCTGGCGACAACAACATGGTTATCAATGTAATAACAAAACTTCTTCTCATAGCTTCATGATTAAGTTGCAAAAATAAACATTTTTCCAAATATGAATCGTTTCCAAATAATTTTGACCCTCTCTGTCGTATCACAGCAAAAAATGCTTACTTTTGCACCACATTGCAATCCTATCTCATTATGATTATTCTGGAGAAACCATACGTGTCAGCCCCGTTAGTGGCTTACCTTGAAGAAAAACAGATTCCCGTTTTGCATAACGACATGGCCGAAACGCTAAAACAACAAGGCCATCACCTTAACCTATTGGACGACAAACAGTTCGTTGAGAAATACCAACAAACCCACCAACTCTATGCCGTTTCGGAAAACGCTTTGGTGTGGCTTTATGCCCAACTGCCCGAGTCGGAACTGGTGAAAAAGGTTAAGATTCTGAAGGACAAGGCCGCCTTCCGACGTATCTGCCAGCAGATTTACCCCGACTTCTATTACAAAGAAGTGGAAATGAGCGCTTTGCGAAGCCTCAATCCCGATGAGTTGCCACTGCCTTTAGTGCTGAAACCTTCGGTCGGCTTCCTTAGCGTGGGCGTCTATATCGTACGCAGCAAGGAAGAATGGCAGGCCGCCTTGGACGACATCGACCAGAACTTCGCCAAGCAATGCGCCGTGTTCCCCGACACCGTCGTGCGCAGCGAAATGTTTGTGCTTGAGCAGTTTATCGAAGGCGAGGAATATGCCGTGGACGCCTATTACGATGCCGAAGGCAAACCCAACATCATCAACATCTTCCACCACATCTTCAAGAACGAGACCGATGTCAGCGACCGCCTTTACTGCATGAGCAAGCAGATTTTTGAGGCCAACTATCCAGCTTTCAACCAGTTCTGCATCGATTTGAACGGCGTTTTAGGGCTGAAGAACTTCCCAATGCATGTGGAGTTCCGCGTTGATAAACACACGGGTCGCGCCATCCCGATTGAGGTGAATCCGCTTCGTTTCGCGGGCATGTGCCTCAACGACCTGACGCGCCACACCTGCCATCTGCTGCCCGTGCAAGCCTATTTCGAAGGCACTCACCCCGACTACGCCACCCTGTGGAACGGCATCGAGAACGATGTGTTCAGTTTTATCGTCTTGGACAAACCCTATGATACCAATCGCGCCCTCGACTTTGAACGCATCAAGCGGCACTTCCACGGCGTGCTCGAAACCCGCGACATTATGAACCCCGCCATGAGCATTTGGGGATTCCTCTTCACGCAGACTGCGCCCGAGCACAAAGCCGAACTGGATGAGATTTTACATTCTTCTTTGGAGGAGTTTATGGTTTGATAGAAAAAGAATGAACTAATTTTTCCCATGAAAAACACCTTATTAATATTCGTCGCTTTCTCCGCCCTGCTCTTTTCGGGCTGCGCGGGAGAAACCAAACAACAGGCCTTCAACGAAGAGAAAGCCCTGCAATTCCTTTATGAATACATGCCGCTCGGCGACAGTGTCGATTACACCGAAGATTATTACCGCGAATGCATCAACTATGCTTTCCGCGCCAAAGCGGAACTGCCTTGGGGCGTAAGCGTTCCCGAACGCGAGTTCAAACATTTCGTGGTGCCCGTGCGCGTCAATAACGAGAACCTGGATACCTTCCGCAAAACCTATTACGAGGAACTGAAAGGTCGCGTGAAAGACCTTTCGCTGTATGACGCCGTCCTCGAAGTGAACCATTGGTGCCACGAACACGTGAATTACAAAGGCTCCGACAGCCGCACCTCCGCCCCGATGGCCACCATCAAGACCTCGTGGGGGCGCTGCGGCGAGGAATCGACGCTGTTGGTGACGGCCTTGCGCACCGTGGGCATCCCTGCGCGACAGGTTTATACGCCGCGCTGGGCGCACTGCGACGACAACCACGCTTGGGTGGAGGCTTGGGTGGACGGCCAATGGCATTTCCTCGGTGCCTGCGAGCCTGAGCCTGTGCTCGACTTGGGTTGGTTCAACGAACCGGCTTCGCGCACCTTGTTATTACATACCCGCGTTTTCGGTGATTATGACGGTCCGGAGGAAGTCATCAGTCGCGGCGACAACTACACAGAAATCAACGTGGTGGATAACTACGGCAAGACCGCCAAGACCACTTTCACCATCGTGGACACTGAAGGCAAGCCGCAAGCCAATCTGTCCGTGGAGTTCAAGATTTACAACCGACGAGAACGGACAGACATGGCTCACGGCAGGTTTGGGCTGCATGATGGCCTACGCCGAGAAGGACGGCAAATTCGGTTTCCAAGTGTTCAAATCGGGTGAAAACGAGAATGTTACCATCACCCTCGACCACGAAGCTGGCATGATGGACAACTTTGAGTTTGACATGGTGCCGCCCGCCTCAAGTGGCATTTTGCCCGAAGTGACGGCGGAGATGAGAGCCGAAAACGACCGCCGCGTAGCCTACGAGGACTCGCTGCGCAACGCCTATATCGCCGACTGCAAGAAAGCCCAGCAAGAATTGATTATGAACACGGGCAACAAGACTTTGTGCCGCATCTACGAAAAGACTTGGGGCAACTACCAAACCATTGCCGACTTCGTGAAATACGCCCAAAGCAAAAACGGCGAAATCAAGGCGGTAGAGTTGCTTTCCAACATTTCAGACAAAGATTTGCGCGACATTAGCCTCGAAGTGCTGAAAGACCATTTCGACAACACACCCGACCTCACTTCTTCGATTATCTCCATGCCGCCCGACCTTTACGCGCAATACATCCTCTGTCCGCGTGTGAGCAACGAAATGCTCGTACCTTACCGCAAAACCCTCACCGAATTCTTCACCGAAGCAGAACGACAAAAATACCACGACAATCCCACCCTTTTGGTCGATTGGGTGAAGCAAAACATCCAAACTGGCGACAACCTCAATCCGCAGCGTTATCCCATCTCGCCGCTTGGCGTGCTGAAAGCCCGCAAGGCCGACCGCCATTCGCGCAACATCTTCTTTGTCAGCATGGCGCGGAGTTTGGGCATCGCGGCACAAATCAACCCCGTGAACGGCAATGTACAATACTTTGATAAACAATGGAATAATGTCGATTTTGAGGCCGCCGAACCTGCCAGCACCGCCATCGGCTATTTGGATATTCAATACCGACCCACCGCTTCCGTCGCCGACCCGAAATATTACACGCACTTCAGCATCAAGAAGTTTGACGGCAAGAGTTTCCGCCTCTTGGCCTACGACGCGAAAGACCCTGGCATCGACGACGGCATGACGCTCTCCACCTTCGAGCGTCCCACGCCTTTGGACGAAGGCTATTACATCCTCACGGCTGGCACACGTTTAGACGACGGTACCGCACTGACCCACAGCGAGTTCTTTACCATCAAGGCGGGCGAGACCACCAAGGTGAACCTCATTTTGCGCGAGCCGAATGCCGATCTGAGCGTCATCGGGAGTTTCTACTCCAACAACCGCTTCACCGACCCCGAAACGGGCGAGGAATACAACCCGAAACAACTCATCAAGGACAGTTACTACATCCTCGGCCTCCTTGACCAAGGCAGCGAGCCGACCACCCATGCAATGCAAGACATCGCCGCCTTCCGCAAGGAATTTGAGGCCAGCAACTTGCCGCTCATCTTCATCTTCAGCGACAAAGCCGACTACGACAAGTTCAAGTTGAAGAGTTTCAGCGAGTTGCCCGACGGCATCACCTACGGCTTAGACGACGGCACCATCCGCGACGACCTCGTCGAAAGCCTACATCTGAGCAACGACAGCCGCCCCATCTTCATCATCGCCAATGCCAACAGTGAGGTGGTTTTCGTGAAGCAAGGCTATACCATCGGCCTCGGCGAACAGATGCTGAAGGTGATGGCGAAACTCTGATTGAAGAACGAATTTTGTCCAAATCTATACTTTTTTACCCACATTTGGACAAAAATAAAAATCCGAATGACCCCCAAAACCATTTCATGCCAATCGCGGAGCGCGTCCTTGTTTAGATTAGCATAAAAACGGATGTCGCTTTTCAGCTTCCCGAGTTCTTTCTGCGGGGCGTTGAGCGGCTTGTTGAGGGTCAAAACACCTCAAGCCAGAAAAGATTTCTCCTTTCCGGCTCTGATTTCAGTTTTGATTTAATCTCATTTCCCGCTCTTCCGTCTGTTGCAGTCGCGGCAGAGCATTTGGCAGTTTTCGGCAATGGTTCTTCCTCCGTCGCACCACGGCGAGATGTGGTCGGCTTCCATTTGTTCAATCTCGAAATGATTGCCGCAGATGGCACAAATGCCTTTCTGCTTTTCGTAAACCTCGCGCTTGGTGTTGTCGTCGAAGGCGCGGATGCCCAAATGCCTGATGTCGTGGTCGAAAACATAATGGAAAATGCCTGGCTTTTTCTGCACATCGGAGTCTGCCATCAACCGTGAAACTTCCTGAGCGATGACGGTCGCCGTGAGTGTCGTGTCGCGGTATTGGTTGTAGAGAATGCCCCAATCCACCGCCTTCATCTCCTTTTTGTACTTGCGTCCGAACAATTTCTCAACCCAATGAATCACGTCTTGGAAATACTGCCAAAGTTGGTCTGCATCGGTATCATGCTGATGCTCAGCCATATATTGCTCAATGCTTTTGCCTTGCTTGTTTCCAATCCATTTCAAGGCCTTCTCGAAATAATCCTGACGGATTGGTGAACCCGACATGTAATCGGAGGCAATTTTGTAGGCCACGCAACCCGTTTTGGAGAAGCGGCGTTTGGCTTGCGTCACCCACGGGCCAGAATAAATGGCGTTGCGAATCTCCTGCTCGGTCAGCTTCTCGCCGGCAATGTTGATGATGTTGAACCACTTGAGTTTTTCTTCGTCGGTGCCGTTTTCGCAGATATAGATTTGCAGCGAATAGTTCAAGATGCGTTCTTTCTGCGTTTCCGTGAGGTTGTCCCAAGCGCAAAGGTTGCCATCGATATTCATCATGAACTCGCCCGCGATGAACGAGCAAATCGAGATGGTACGCTGCTGACCGTCAAGTAATTCGTATTCTATGCCATCGGTGCCGGTGGTTTTCACCCAATACATCACATTGAGCGGAAAGTTGTTCCAAACGGTGTCGATAACGGCGTTGCGTTTTTTGTCGTCATAGACGAACTCGCGCTGGTATTTCGGGCGGATGTTGAGCCTGCCGCCATAGCCTACGATGCCTTCTTCCTGAATACTGAGGTCTTCGTAGCCTTCCGCCAAATCGCGGATTTTGATTTCATAAAGTGTTATTTTCATGACTTTTGAGGTTTTTTGTTACGAATTAAAATACGGAAATATGGTGACTTCCCATTTATCGTCAAATCTTTATCATCGTTTCCCTTGCGGAACTTGATAATTTCAAATTGGTCAGGATTGTACTTGTCTAAAAATGTGACAGGTACACCCATTGCTCCATCATAATCACATGGAATATCGGTGTATGTATTAACATTTATTCCATCGTAATTATCATATTTTGGATATTCTTCTGGCGTATAATGTTTGTATAAAAGCAGGTCTTCATTATGTTTGGCTACATGCAAGTTGGTAAACCAACAAGATGTAGAAACTCTCACCATTTTTTTACCGTTTTCCATGTGGTGAAATTTTTCCCAATTATTGGGTACTTGGAAAAACATTCCAACATTAAAATTGGTGTAGCCTGTTCGAATTTTATCTTGTTGAAACATTCGGAATGTTTCTTTGTAGGTCAGCGCATTGGTATTGCCGATGATAAGAAATTGTTTGTCGTACTTCTCTAATAATGCAAGATATTCACGGAACAATGAAAACGGTGGATTGGTTACGACAATATCTGCTTCTTCAAGCAGTTCAATACACTCGGGACTGTCAAACGATCCGTTTTGGTTCAACAATGACAAAACATTCTTGTCATTTTGAAGCAGATATTGCACATCGGCAAGATTTACTGCGCCGTCGCCATTATAGTCCTTCACTTCTGAAATTTCAACTTTATAGGCAATTTTCTTGGGTTCCTTGTCAGTCATATCAAACACCAATGGAAGTTCGTCACCTGCAATTGGCGATCCGTTGTAGCAAGTGGCTATCAGTTTTTTCAGCCCAAAAGAATTGAAATTGAGTGCGAAATATTTGAAGAAATTACTTTCGTATGGATCGTCACAATTGCAAAGCACCACCTTGTCTTTGAAATAAGGCTTATAGTATTTCAGTTCTTTTGCAATGTCTCCCAGTTGGGTATAAAACTCATCTTGTTTTGCGCTTTTCGCGCCTCTTAAAGCTTCTCTTGCCATGGATTGATAGTTTTCGCAACGCTATCAATCCGCCGACGCAAAAAGCAAGGTGCAAGCCCACTTATTGCGTTTAGCTGAGAGGCGGCCTCGGATGGAAACCTCTACCAACAAATAAACTGCCTGCACCTATACGGTACAAGCATTGCCTTAATTTTGTTGGTAAAGTCTTCCATTTTGAAAGACTGCCAGATATTATTTCTGAGTGTTTATTTCCAAAAAGTTTCCGAGGCTCTTGGCTAAACGCGAAATAATAGCTAATGCTTTGGTTTATAATTATGTCGTTTTCAATAATGTGCTATAAGCACTTCTATCATTTTCAGTTTTGTTTTGTTAGACTTTGTGTTGTTTTATCGGCTCAAAGATACGGCTTTTTTGGAATTGTCAAGAAAAAAAGAACAAAAACGGGGAATCCTTTCGTAATAAACAAGTGTTTTGAGAAAAAAGTGCTAAATGAAAACATTGGGGATGTCTTGTTGAAAATCTTGTGGAATACTATTTTTTTCAACAACTTATCATATAATAAAGAAAAAGTTGTATTTTTGCAATTTTAATTATATATTATACTTGTTATGAGCAAAACTACAATGGGCAATAAACTGCCGCGAAAGCTGGAACAAAAAATGCAGACCGTGGGCGAGCAAATCAAGTTGGCACGCCTCCGCCGCAACCTGAGCGTCGCACAAGTGGCAGAACGCGCCACATGCTCGCCGCTCACCGTGGCGCGAATCGAGAAAGGCACACCCACCGTGGCTATCGGCATCTACCTCCGCGTGCTCTATGCTTTGCAACTCGACGATGACATCTTGCTGCTGGCCCAAAAAGACGAATTGGGCAGAGCCTTGCAGGATTTGGCGTTGAAACACCGCGAGAGAGCGTCTAAGAAAGTTTAGAGTTTAGAGTATGAAAACGTTATTGGTTTATGCGGATTTTGAATGGTTGGAAAAACCGACACTGGTGGGCGAGTTGGGCTACGAATCGTTGCGCGGCTCGGACTCCTATGCGTGGCTAAATTCCCGTCGAGAAACGACGATTACGACGTGGCCCTCTGGGAGGACAGATCATCGAAGAAGTGAAAATCAGTGTGAGCCGCTGGAACACCCTCGCCAAGCGACTCGGCATCGCCAAACGCGAAATGGATACGTTTGGGCAAGTTTATGAATTATAATTCAAGGACTCCGTCCGCCTCTTGTTGGTTCATGTTTTGCGCTCCATAGGCATTTCTTCTGGTTTTACGGTACTAAAACAGGGAATCCTTTCATAACAAACAAGTGTTTTGAAAAAAAGTGCCTAAAAAAAGCCTCGACAAAACTTTTGCCGAGGCTGTTCAGATTATCGTAATGCAAAGGCTTTACAACTTCCTCGCGACTTCCTTCTCGGCATAACCCTCAATGATGTCGCCGACTTTGATGTCGTTGAAGTTGTCGATGTTGAGGCCGCAGTCCATGCCGGCACTCACTTCTTTCACGTCGTCCTTGTAACGTTTCAAGGAGCCGAGCGTGCCCGTGTAAATCACGATGCCGTCGCGGATGAGGCGAATCTTCGTATTGCGGTTAATCTTGCCGTCCAAGACCATGCAGCCAGCGATGGTGCCGACCTTGCTAATCTTGAAGGTCTCGCGGATTTCGAGGTTGCAAGTAACCACTTCCTCGATTTCGGGGGCCAACATACCTTCGATAGCGGCCTTGATTTCCTCGATGGCGGTGTAGATGATGGAGTACAAGCGGATGTCAATCTTCTCATTCTCAGCCATCTTACGCGCTTGCGCGGTA
>CADAVB010000049.1 GCA_902791165.1 uncultured Bacteroidia bacterium | reverse complement strand
CGAAATCGGGCTTCAGTCCGAAAGCATCGCCCTGACGGGCAAGGTCGGCATCAACACCACCAACACCACCGCTGACTACGCCCTTGCGGTGGATGGGGGTTTACTGTCAATAGGCCAATTCAAAGCCATAAGTGAAGACACTGTACGAATTGTCGCAAAAGAAGGAATCCAATCCAAACCCATTTTGTTGAATGGACTTGTTGGTATCAATACCGAGAGAATACCTAATACTTATGTGTTGGCCGTCAATGGCGGCATCATCGCAGAGAAAGTGATGATTAAGTACCACACGCAATGGCCTGATTATGTCTTTGAATCCGATTACAAGCTTATGCCAATGCATGATTTGAGGACCTTCGTGACCCAAAACAAGCATTTGCCCGAAGTTCCCTCGGCGGCAGAAATTGAGAACGGACTGGATGTCGGGCAACTCCAAGGCGTTCTGCTCAAAAAGATTGAGGAACTGACGCTCTACACTTTGCAATTGCAAGAGCAAGTTGAGCGGCAACAAGCAGAAATTGAAGAACTTAAAAGCAGGATGCAATGATCATGAAAGCTTTAAGGAGTATCTTTTTCATAGCCTGCACCATCATTTTTCCAACTTGTTTGGCACAAAATGTTGCCGTCAGCTTTGCCTACGACGAATCTGGCAACCGCATTAGCCGAAGCATAGTCATCGCAAAAGTTGAGCAAAATAATAAGAGCGCAACAAGCGAAGAATTTGCAGAGGATTCTTCCTTGGTTGCCGACAATGCCGACAAAATCGGAATTGCCGTGTATCCAAATCCGACTGACGACAGATTTACCGTCGCACTATCGGAACCAGACGGAAAGGTCTATCATATAGCTTTGTACAACACGACAGGAGTCCTTATGGAAGAACGCCGTGTTCGTGCACATTCCAATTTGGAGTTTGACCTTAAAGGAAAGCCGTCAGGAACGTATTTACTGCATATCGTTTCTGACGGCATGTCGCAAACGTGGAAAGTTGTTAAACGATAAACAAGACCTAAGTGAGAAAAACATCTTTTACTATTTTGTTGCTTTTTATTGCCGTGACAGCATGGTCACAAAATGTTGTGTACCATTATGAAGACAAAATCCATATAGACACGGCATTGAATCAGTGGAAAAGCTATGTCTTCACGGCTAGTGATGAAATCCTGTTGGATTCGGCTTTTCAACGGAACAGCCGTTATTCAACGGAGCCACTCTCTTTAGTCAAGTGTTTTTCTACCGACTTCCGGCTAGACCAGTTGGGGGTATATCCACCACATCAAGGCCTACAAGGAGGTGAAGATGAGAATGACAGAGGATGTGTCGGGAGCCTTGGCGGGGTCATCGATGTTGGCAAGTTGGGCGGCGCGGTTTATGCCATCCCGATAGATCTGCCGCAAGGTGTGAATGGAATGCAACCCGATTTGTCCCTGTTGTACAACAGCCAGGCCAGAAACGGGCTGTTGGGCTGGTGTTGGGATTTGGCTGGCCTTTCCGCCATCACAAGAACTGGCAAAACACGCTATCATGACGGCTTTTGTGGAGGTGTGACACTTGACGACTACAACGACCGTTTCTTGTTGGACGGGATGCGACTGATTCGATGCATCAACTATGGAGCAGACAGTATTATGTACAAAATGGAACAGGATGACATGTCGAGAATTGTGGCATACACCTGCCAACACAACGGAAATAGAACGATTCAAAACTTCAAGGTTTGGAAGGCGGACGGCACGATTGTGGAATATGGTTTCGACAACGAGCATACCCATTCAAGGATAGAGCCGCAAACGGGAAGCGACAAAGCCTTGTGCTGGCTGGTAAACAAAATCAGCGACCGAAACGGCAATGCGATTGAGTTTTTCTATTCGACGACACAGGAAACAGGAGAATACTATGTTGATCACATTGACTACATCTCCAATGCAAGATGCGGGATTTCGCCTGCGTTCCGAATCTCGTTTCAATACGAAGACACTCAGAATCCTGATTTTTGCTTCGTAGCCGGAAACATCCTCCAAAGTAAAAAGGTCCTGAAAAACATATCAGCCCAAAGAACCGATGGCACCCAACACCAAATGGCTCGTTATTCATTCAAGTATGAAGACTGTGACGTGGGCAAGCGGTACGATTCCATCAAAATGTTCAAGCGGTTGGAGAGGATTGACTTGGAAAAAGACGGGATGGCCGTCAATCCGACAAGAATAGAATGGAGTTGCTATGGCAAGCAAAACATTGATGTCCTGGAACAGCAAAGGAACATCAGCCCGAACATCTACCAAAACTTCCCCTTTGTAGGTGACTTCAACGGCGACGGCTACTCTGACCTTGCGGTTGTGCCTTTCAAGGGCAATACACTTTATTATCCCGACAATATTGACATAAAGATACATTTCCACAAAGGCGAAGGTACATCCAATTTTTACGCTACACCCAGCGTAAGTATCCAAAACATCGACAAAACTTTGGACTGGATCCACGTTCTGGACATCAACGACGACGGTTTCGACGACATCGTTACGGTTTGCTACGATTCCATTGCCACGGGAGACACCACAAAAATCATGGTTTACAAGAACACGAATGGCACCGGCTTCACGCCCGCTTGGGCGCAACCTCTATGGTTCACGAGCAAGGCATTGGTTACCATAGGCGATTTTGAGGGGACGGGCAAGCAAGGCTTCATATCTTGTGCCTTGAGATCCAATGCCGATGGCACCCCAATGCTTTCCAATTTCACCTATGTTCACTGTGAGAACGGATGGTGCTACACAGATGCAGTGAAGTTTAGCAATGGCGTGGGGGACATTACAGGAGTCTATCAAATAGCCCCGGGCGACTTTAGCGGAAGGGGACACACGGATTTGCTGTTCTTGAGGGAAAATGTTTCAAACGTATATGGAATTAATAATACGGGAAGCTCTTATCGCTTTGAGTTTCGTTTTTCCAACCAAGACATAAACCATACAAGGCCGACCGACCAAGTGTTTACCGGTGATTTCAATGGTGACGGCATGACGGACATATTGAAATATAATAAAATCAGCAACAACAACAGCATTTGGAATATTCACTATTCCAAAGGTGCGCAGTTCAGCCAAGGCTTTTGTGCTGTCAATTTAGACGGAATACAACTGCCAGAGTATAAGTTATACAGCTATTCGTTGAGGAAACTCATCTCATTTCCAGATGTGCCAAAAGGCCGCAGCTACGGCATTTGCCCTGCCGATTTTGACGGAGACGGCGTTACCGACGTCGCAGTTTTAGGATATGCAGACCATGGTTCTTCTTCCATTGATATTTATTTCAGGTTCAGACCCAAACAGGACAATCCAAATGAATGTAAAGCCCAATCCACATTCTATAGCGGTTCGTATAATGGCAGCTATGGGCCTCATGGCGGAAATGCTTATTACTTTGGCTGCCACAGCCAGTATCTCCACATCGGGACTTTCACCAAAAAAGGGAACGCCTCGTTCCTTTGCCTTGAATACAGAGATAATGAACCTCATCCATGGGAAAGACGCCCTGGCGTGTTCACGTTTAAGTCGGCGCGCGACCTGAACAACATGAAGTCAATAACAGACGGCTTGGGCAACAAGCGGGACTTGAGCTATACATGGCAGATGCAGCCCTATCAGAAATTCCAACACGGAGTGGTGAGGTTGGCCGTGCCTATGCACGTCTTGGATTGCCATATAGACACCATGATGTCGGGAAAGCCCAAGCAAGTTCGCTATGGCTATCATGACTTGTGCTACCACAAAGACGGACACGGCTTCCTCGGCTATAGAAGAACCGTCAGGACGGATGTTGAGAACGGGGAAAAGGTAGGCCAAACCGTGTCGTGCGCCTCGTTGGAGCCTATGAACGAGTATGCCATGTTGCTGCCGTCAAACGACTCCGTCTTCGTTTATCTCAACGAAAACAAAGTGCTTTCCAACACGACTCGATACACCTTCAGGCGGGCTTTTGAATCGTCATCGGAGGGTCTTAAGGCTGGGTGTCCAGCCATGCTCAAGAAACAAACGAAGCATTTCAACATTGACGACGGCGGCTCTTTCCTGTATAGGGAAATAAAGGAATACTCCTATAATTTCACTGTCAATTTCGATATACACAATTATCCCTATTATTTTCTTGCCTATGCCTGCGACACGACAAGAACGGGCATCAGCGCCAATTATGTCAGCCAAGTTGCCGATTGCGAGTTTCGCACGACAGAAAGTGTCGTGTACTCCCAAAACGACCATTTCAAATGGATTGTGAACAGGCCCGAGCAAAGAACCGTCGTGCAATCGATGGCGAACAAGCCCGACATTGTCAAGACCACGGTCATCGAATATGAACCCGACAGCCCTTATCTGCCGAAACGAATCACCGAGATACCCGACACGGCAGACTCACAAGACCCGCTCACGCTGCAAACGGACTACGAATACTACGAAAACGGCAACCTGAAAAAGGAAACGACGAGTGCCCCTTACGGCCAACTTGGCGAAAGGACAAGAAGCACCACTTATGAATACGGCCCCGGATTGCAACAGCGTTTGCTGACCAAGGAAACCCTGAAAGGCGGAACGCACGAATACGAAACCTCATACGACTATGACTTGAACGACAATTTAATCTCCATGACCGACTGCAACGGCTTGATTACCCAACACGACGAGGACGCGCTCGGAATCACCCAAACCACAACCCTTGCCGACAGCACGGTGGCCTGCCAAGCCTTGCGATGGGCCAAAAATGCTGACTACGCTCCCGAAGGGGCTTCGTATTACCGTTGGGAAAGAAAGACGGGACAACCAAAAAGCCTTGTGTTCTATCACAGGAGCGGCCTCGAACTGAGGCAAGTCTCCTTCGGACTGAGGGGCGAGCCTGTTTTCATCGATAAAGCCTATGACGACAGGGACAGGCTCCTTTCGGTAACAGCCCCGTACAAGGAAGGGGAAACCCCGCAACATACCGTCTTTGAATACGACAACATCAACCGAATCACTGCACAGACCACGCCCGACGGCACACGGACGGAATACCACCATGACGGCCTTTCCACCACCACCGACATCGTGCCCACGGAAGGCATAGCCACAAGTTCGACCATCACGAAAAACCCTGCCGGCTGGATAAAAAGCAGCACCGATGCCAGCAACGTTACCATAAACTTCGACTACTACGCCGACGGCACACTTGCCTCCTCGCAAGTCGGCAATAACGCGGCATCGCGAATCGAGATGCAATACGACCATTGGGGAAACCGAAGCCAACTGTCGGACCCCAACTATGGCACCATCCACACCGTTCATAACGCCTACGGCCTATTGGTAAGAGAAGAAACGCCGAAACACGACATCACCAAATACGACTACGACTACATCGGCCGTTTGATTGTCGTTGAGGACACGGGCGAAGGCACAACCACACACTACGACTACGACGAGTCGCACGGACGGAAAGGAACGCTGAAAAGAATCAGGCATGGCGACCAAACCATCAGATACAAATACGACGATTTCCTCCGCGTCAAGAATACCATCGAAACATGGAACGGGATCGACTACGAAACCGAGTTGGACTACGACAGGGCCTCAAGGGTGTGCCGCATACGCTATCCATCGGGCTACACTGCGCTGTTCGATTACACCCCTTCAGGCCACGCGCACAAGATTACCGACGCTGCCGGCAACCTGCTTTGGCAGCTCGACGACATGAACGCCCGAGGGCAAATGCTACAGGCCACTTTAGGTAACGGCCTCGTCACACGCCATACCTACACAGACGACATGCACTACATCGACAGCATCATCACCTCGAATAATTTGCAGAATCTGACGTACCATTACGATAAATTTGGTAATTTAGCCGCCCGAAAAGACAACAAGCGCAACTTGACGGAAACATTCACATACGACAACTTGAACCGCCTGAAAACCACCAGCATGGGCGGCCTGACGGCAAGCATGACCTACGACAACCTCGGGCGCATGACGGGCAAGCAGGACATCGTGGGCGGCGGGCAGGCCCCGCAAGTCAGGCAGGTGTTCTCGGCACCGGCCTTCGACGCAACGAAAATCCATGCCATGGTTGAGGCCACCGCCGAGCAGGGCGTGTTTCCGCCAATGGACCAAAACATCAGCTACACTTCGTTCGACAAGGTAAAATATCTTGGAGAGGGCAAAAACCGTGTTACGTATCTGTACGGTTTCAACAGGCAACGGATTGCCTCGAAAGCAATGGTGAACGATGTGATACGAGGCAAGACCTATATCGGGAACTGCGAGTTCGTGACCGAGAACGACCACCAGAGGACGCTGACCTACCTAACCGGCCCTTACGGCGTGTTTGCCGTAGTGGAACAGCAAAACGGCGTGGAAAACGTGCACTTCGTGCTAAAAGACCACCTCGGCAGCTGGACGACGATAACCGACGAATACGGCAACGTGGAGCGCGAGCAGAGCTTCGACGCATGGGGCAATATGCGCAACCCCGAAACCTGGCTGAACTATTCGGCCACGGAGCAAGTTGCAGGGCCGATGTTCGACCGAGGCTACACCGGCCACGAGCACCTGCCGGCCTTCGGCCTTATTAATATGAACGGACGCTGCTATGACCCCGTAACGAGCAGTTTCCTCTCGGTGGACCGCTTCGTGCAAAGCCCCGACAACTCGCAGGGCTTCAACCGCTACGCCTACTGCATGTACAACCCCCTGCGCTATATCGACCCGAGTGGCTGGGTAAGTTCGAGGCCCGAAAGGAACGGCATTTTGCCTCCACCCGATGGAAGCGATTTCGACAACTATGTGCCTGGGAGGATAACCTCGGATGGCTTTAGTACGGAATACAATGCTTATACCTATTCCTACAACATGTATGAGGTAACCGTTACGGCAAGCCGTTACACATGGGCCGAGCAATGGTGCCGGGACTATACTTGGAACAGACGCGGGCAATACTCGCCAGAGTATTCTGGCGGAGAAGTGTATATCTCACCGACAACCAGTTTTGGAGGAGGTGGAAGTGGCGGAGGCAATGGAGGTTCTGCTATGGTGCCCATCCAAATGGCAACAACTACTGTTGACGGCGTTGTTGTCAATAATGTTAATTATTATAAGAAATATCCTACTGCCGAATATGTTGTAGGAGGTGCGGCAACAATGATAGGCGGAGCTGCTAAACAAACAAATATTGCGTTCAATGTGGTGAATGAAGTCAAGCCTCTCTCTCCAATTACTAAAATAGCAAATGCAGGTACTGTAATTGGGGGTGTTGGTTTTATTTTGAATGCTACTAACAACTACCTATTAGCTGAGGCAGGTATTTATTCTACGCAAGAAGCATGGATTAGGACAGGTGTTTCCGCTGTTGAATTTGGTTTGACTTTTATCCCATTTGTAGGCCCCTTCCTTTCTGTTGTCCTGATTGCATACGATTTGGGTGGAGGTTTTGACGACAATCTGTATAGCATTGGCAAACCTTGAATTATAGGAGCATGATACGAACAGCATATTATAGGGTTTATTATTGTCTTTATGTCGGTTTGAGAAGAAGCACGATGGCAACGGGATGGGCACTTGCTTTTTCAACGATATTGTATTTTTCTGTCCTTTTGTTCTTGAATCTTATCACGATTCTTTGTGTCCTCACAATCATTACCCGCTATGGTGTGTATAGGATGTGGCACTGGGAATGGTTCGTGCCGTTGTCAGTCATCTTGAACTCATTCCTATTCCTTCCGAAGCAGAGATACCTTAAAGTTGTTGAAATGTTCAAGGATGAGGAGAAGCCGATTCGCAACAAGCGGAGGGCATGGTGTGTTGTTTACATTGTAATGTCGTTTGTTTCCGTTATGTTGATGTATTATATTCTTGGAGAGTTGGGATTATGGTATTACAATCCAATTCAAATGTAACAGAGGTTTTGGGGGCGGGTTTTACGGAATCCGCCCAGTTTTTACATCTAATATTCGTCAATTTGCCAAAAACCGTTATCTTTGCCGAACAAACCTGAATCATATTGAGAACGGAAGGCACATACGAAATCTCAAATCGCCCAACGGCAACAGACAGTGCCGTTTACAGTGTAGGGCTGTCACACCGTGGCAGCCGCCTATTTCATGGTAAACAAAAAAAACGCCAGCCTGACAGCTGGCGTTTTTTCATTTAGTTGGTTTTCAATGTCTTATTCTATCGACACCAATTCCAGCTCAATCACCAAAGGCGAATAGGCCGGCAACAGGGTTTCGTGTACGGAAAACTCGCCAAAACCTAAATCCGAAGGCGAAACCAACAACACTCTAGCACCTGGCGACATGGTCATCACGGCCTCCTCAATGCAGGGAAGCATCTCGCCACGCCCGATGGTGAAACGCATAGGCTCGCCCATCTCATAGCTCGATTCCACCTGTTCGCCGTTCAAGTTGCCCATCGTGTAATGCACGGCCACGGCATCGCCCCATTGTGCCACACTACCCGTGCCTTCTGCCTCTCTGACGAGGTAAAGACCCGTTTCGGTAGCTTCTGCATCAATGTTCTGGCTCTTGAGATACGCCTTGATTCTCGCATCCTCCAACGCCATACGCCGCTCGTTTTCTTCCTGAACCTTACGCTCTCGCGCTTCGTTTTTCTTGTTGTATCCCGCCAAGTCCATCACTTCGTTCATCCTCAACTGAAGCACAAAAGGCTCGTATGGGAAAAGGATGTCTTGGTAACCCACGCTGTCAAAACCCAACTCGGATGGCACCACAAAACGCGCCATACAGCCTTGAGGTGTCATCCCTAAAGCCTGCACGAAACCATCACAGACGAAATCCTCGCCATACTGCATCAGCACCGACTCAACGTCAAACGAACTCAATAGCGTATCGCCTTCCTTGGAGAGCATCAAGAAGTCGAAATCCACATAGTCGCCTTTTTGGGCCACTTTGCCTTTTCCAGGCTTGCCCATCACCATCAGTCCCGATTCCAACACCTCGCAGCCCGGCGTGTTTCGCATCTGCTCCAAAAAACGGTTTCCTTCCGTCTTCAAACTGTCGGCAATGTGTTTCAACTCGGCCTCAATCTCCTCTTTAGGCTTGATAGACAGCAGCTTGACATCGTATTGGATGTATTTTCCTGCATACTCTTCGGGCACTTCCATCCCACCCATTGAGGCAAACACCGAATCGGCCATAATGGCAATTCGGGCAGAATCGCCAATGTGCATGACAAGCAAAGCATCAGTAATATCGCCCACAAATGGCGCAGGCTCCAACCTGATGTCAATCGGCTCACTGTCGGCCGTGGTAAACAGCAGACTGTCATCGAAATACTGAGCCATGGCAAAGGTTACGCCATCGCCAATACGAGGCGAAACCGTGGAGTGGCTTCTTTCATAAAACTTCATGTAGGCTCCCGTTTCCACTTGCTCAAAACCCTTCAAGGCCTCTGGCTTCGAGTTGCATGAAACCACAGCTACAAAAAGCGCCACCACCGCCAACGGCTTGAAACACTTTCTCATCTTATTCAAAATCAACAAGTTCTACTTCAAAAACCAAGTTGGAATACGGAGGTATCATATCGCCCGCACCCGTGTCGCCATAAGCAAGGTAATAAGGAATGTAGAACACGCCCTTCTCGCCTTTCGACATCAACTGGACGCCTTCATCCCAACCCGGAATGACACGACCCACTCCCAAAGGGAAGGCGAAGGTTTGTCCACGCTCCACCGATGAGTCGAAAACGGTACCGTCAAGAAGTTTTCCCGTATAGTGCATCTGAACATTTTGGCCCACTTGGGGTTTCTCGCCGTTGCCTTCTTGGGTAACAACATAGAAAAGCCCCGATTCTGTAGGCTCTGCAACGATGTTGTTCTTCTGCAAATACTGGCTCAAAGCCTCGGCAGCCTGGGCGGTTTCCTCTGGATGGTCGGCTTTCATCTTGGCAATACGCACGTCGTTTCTCTCCTTGACTTTCAAAGCCATGCGATGTGCATACTCGCTTTCAGGATAGAAATCGTCCATGCGAATGTCAAAACGCATCACATCGGTGGGAGCAAACTCTTCGGGCAAACTGCGGTTGAAGAAGGTGCGGAAAGTGGAGTCAATATTGACGATGAATGAGGCCGAATCGCCCTTGTGCAACATCGACATAGCCTCAAAAACATCTCCCTTGAACAGGGCTTCCTGCAACTTGAAAATGTTGGGCGTGGCTGGGATAATCTCGGCCGTGTCATTGACAACACAACTGAAAAACACTTCCATCAAATCACCCATCTGAGGTGTACCACCCTCATTCTGAACGTGATAACGGTAATACAATCCGTTCTCGTTTTTCTCATAACCTGGATACTGCGATTTTTCCTTGCATGAAGTCATTGCACCTGCAAAAAGAAGGGCTACAGCGGCCACAGAAACAAAAGCTTTTTTCATTTGTCTTAAGTGTTTAAATTATTGATTTTATTTTACTTACATAATCATTCTGATTCTCTCACCTCCAACACTTCCACATCAAAGATAAGGTTGGAGTAAGCAGGGATTTTTCCGTAGGCTTTTTCACCGTAGGCCAAGGTGCAGGGCATCACAAAACGAGCTTTCTCTCCTACTTTCAACATTCCCACGCCTTCTTCCAAGCCTGGCAAGACCACGCCCTTGCCGAACGGAATGTCATAATAGCCACCCAAGTCGTCGGTGCTACCCAGTTTTGTTCCGTCAAGCATGTATGCGGTGTACTTAATCCGTACGACTTTGCCTTCCACTGGAGCCTCTCCGTCGGTGGTGTTGAATTTCACGTAATACAGTCCCGAAGGGGTGCGGTTGGCCATGTTGTTCGCCGCGACAAACGCTGCCAAATCCTTCTCCGACTGCGTCTTCAGCATTTCCGCATCACGTTCGGATTGCTTCTTTATTTCTTCTTTTGTGCTGATTTTCAGCAATTTCATGTCGTAAACCAAATTGGCGTAGGCAGGAATGGCATCCACGGAATGTTCTCCGTAGGCCATGTCAAACGGAATGATGGCTTGCACCCTTTCGCCCAAATGCATCTTCGGAACCACTTCTTCCCAACCGTCGATGACGAAGCCCTCGCCCAAAACAAAGGAGAACTTGCCTTCCTGTCCGTATGTTGAGCCTATCACCGTGCCATCCATCAGCTTCAACTCAAAGTCTAGTTCCACTTTCTCGCCTTTCACGGGACAACGGCCTTTACCGGCTTCCTTGGTAACCACATAAACACCTGTTTCTGACGGATTTACACTGATTCCGTTTTCTTTGATGTAACGTTCAAAAGACGCTTTCGAGGCGGCCATCATTTGCTCTTTCATACGATCGATGTCGGCCTGAAATTCTTCTCTCGTTTTGATGTCGAGCAACTTCACCTCATAACGAAGATAGTCGTCGGGCGTAAGTCCAACCGCAGTGGGGTCCTGGCCGTAATAACGCACAGCCACCGAGTCGGCTTTGATATAGAACGAAGCCGAGTCGCCAACATGAAGCATGGAATAGGCTTCTTGCAAATCGCCGGCAAACTTGGACTTCACCAGCTGGGTGTACACCTCGTTGTTTGCTTTATTCCAGTCATAATACAGCGTATCATGCAGATAACAAGTCATGCTCACCTTCATAAAATCGTTTTTCTCGGGCGCAGCACCCTTTTCATTCCGCTGATGGAAGCGATAATAAAGGCCGTTGCTCGTCTTCTTGTAGCCAGGAAAGCCGCTGTCGGAATTACACGAGGCCAGAAACGCCAAAGCCATAAGGCCCATCATACTGCTTCTAAAAAAGTTTTTCTTCATAGTTTATTGATTTTCAATTATTTTTATCGTGTATATCAGGGTTGCATATTCGGGGATGTGACGGTCGTCGCCGTGAAGTCCATAGGCCAAATGCGAAGGAATGATCACCTTGGCCACATCGCCATAATGAAGATGATGCATGGCCTCGTCCAAACCGGATTCAACACTTCCGTCGCCTACCCTAAACCTCTTAATACCTTCTTGTTCAGACGAATAGAACAAATCTCCAGCGATTGATCTCAACTCATACTCTATCCCCACCACATCGCCATCTTGGAGCGTTTCTTTGCGACCTTGCTTCAGAATGGCATAACGCAAGCCCGTTCCTGTCGCCTGCATCGCAAGACCGTGGCGTTCAATGTAATGCGCAATGTCTTGTTCTTCGTCATTCACTAAATAGCGGTTGGCGACCTCCATACTTTGTTTCATCTTATCAAGTGGCGCTTTTTCGACGGGTTGCTTCGGTGTTTGATTACAGGCGAACAACGAAAGCAAAGCTATGAATACCAAATATTTAACAATCAGTTTTATCATACTTCATAACGCAAAGCCTCGTATTCAGGCAAAATGGATTTCAGTTTTTGTATCGTTTCCTCCAAGGTGGTCGTGGTGGTGCCTCCAGCAGCATTGGTATGCCCGCCGCCTTTGAAATGCTTGTGAGCCAATTCGTGTACAGAAAAATCGCCTTTCGACCTGAACGACAGCCTGATTTGGTCTTGTCGCTCTGTAATGAGTACCGATACCTTTATTTTCTTAATTGTGAGCGGGAAGTTTACAATGCCCTCTGTATCGCCTACCTGATAGTTAAAACTATCCAATTCACTCTTACTCAACGAGATAATAGCAACAGCATAGTCATCAAGAATCTCCATCTTTTTGTCAATGGAATAGCCTAACAAACGAAGGCGGCCTTCCGAAAAAGTGTCATAAACCCGTTGATGGATTAGGTTATAGGGAATGGATTTCGCGTCCAAAATAGCACAAAGCTCAAACGTGCGCGGATGATAGATGGAATGAGAAAAGGCTCCCGTGTCGGTCATGATGCCCACCATAAGGCAAGTGGCGATTTCCTCCGAAAGACATTCCATGCCATAATGAAGGATGATTTCCGTCACGATTTCCGAGGCACTTGAAACACAAGTTTCAGAATAAGAACAATAAAACTGCGACAAATCAGGGTCGCGGTGATGGTCAATCAACACACGCGGACAACGGGTCTTCCCTATCTCGTTATGCAACACACCAGAACGAGCCAACGAATTGAAATCCAACATAATAATGCAATCTGACATGGCGATAGCCTCCTGACAGGCTGTTTGGTCGCGGTCAAACAACAGAATATCCGATGCTCCAGGAATCCATTGCAGAAACTCGGGAAACGAATTGGGTGCCACCATCTTCACATAATGACCTTTATTGCTGAGAAACAGCGACATAGCCGTCATCGAACCGATGGCATCACCGTCAGGATTGACATGGCAAACCAAGGTAAACTTTTTGGGCGATCCAAGAAGTTCGTCAAAACATTCAAAAAAATGGCTTGTTTGCATAACTTGATAAAAAGTCCGCAAAAGTACAAAAAATTCCGTTTACACACCTATTAATATAGGAAACCTTCACCGAGGCAACAGGATCTCGAACGAACGGTCATCGTAAACGAAAATCATTTGCTTCAACCGCGCATCCTCATTCCGTATTTGATGTTGTTCGCTGATTTCTGGCAAAACACGTAGTTCCGAAAAGAGGCTGGGTTGAGGCGCAACATTCTCGTTTTCCACGACAGCCGACTCGTAAAGTTCAGGCTTTTGTTGTGGTTTGGGCTCCACGAAGGGTTCCGACACCGTCATCGGACCTCTGCCCATGATAATCCAATCCAAGTTGTATTCTGGATAGGTTTCCTTCAACTTCTTGACAAAATCGAGGCTGGGGTTGTTGCGCCCCGAAAGCAAGTGCGAAATGTTCGAAGGCTGGATACCCAACTGGGTAGCAAATTCCGCAGCGGTCAAATTCTTGGCCCTAATGATGTGCGCAATACGATCTTTCATTTCTCCAAAATCCATAGTAACAAGTCTTTAAAATTTTGAATTTTTATCAATTTTCAATTTACAAAGGTAAATATTTATTCTTTACACAACTCAAGAATAGAAAATTTATTTTTGTAAACTTTTTAATTGTATCAAAACAATTGAACTATTACTTTATTTATATCAAATTATCACATTATAAATCAAAGTAATATACTAAATTTATAATAAAACTGTTTTTCGTCATATTATTTTCAAAATCTTTATCATTTTAGTTTTAGTAATATGTTATAAATTATTGATTTTCCATACATTACATTATTTTTCAATTCGATAAGATATAAAATTACAACAATAGAATAATTCACACTATTAAATCGTTTTGATTTACAGATATAAGTAATTATATAAAATATTGTAATTCAAGTTATTATGAATTTTTATTTTACATATTTGAATTTTTATACTCGTTGTTGTTTACAGGATTAAACATTGGATATTTCGCCTTTTTTCGCAAAAAACAGTCTTCTCCTCGACTCAAAACAAAGTCGCCCCTATCGCCTTAAAACTGCACAAAAACCCCATTTTAGATTTCCACCCCGCCCTACCCTCAACGACCCCACTTTTTCAATTCGTTTTCCTACACCTTATTTATATGTACGCCAAAAAACCAAAATATTCTTGTCTGTGGCATCTCAAACTGACACCTCTATCCCATTTTTTATCGCCAATCTTTCTTTTGTTATCAATACTTTTACAAACATTTATAAATCAACAAAATAGATTGTTTTGGATTTTTTTTTCATTTTTTTTCTTGCCATGAACGGAAAAAGCAGTACTTTTGCAGCCGCAAACGACGGGATTGGGGCTGGTTTTGCGGGGAGTTTTGCGGAGTTCATTGACAGT
>CADAVB010000048.1 GCA_902791165.1 uncultured Bacteroidia bacterium | reverse complement strand
CATGATTGTCAACGGACAGAAGATCCTGTTCCTCGAAGCCAAGAACCCAGAAGACCTCGATTATACCGCATACGGCATTCATGACGCATTGCTCATCGACAACACGGGGGCTTTCCGCGACCGCGAAAACCTCTCGCGCCACCTTCAAGCCAAAGGCGTGAGCAAAGTGTTGCTCACCGCCCCGGGCAAGGGTGATATCCCGAATGTGGTTTACGGTGTCAATCAAGACACTCTCGACCTCGAGAACGAACATGTCTTCTCAGCCGCTTCATGCACCACCAACGCCATCGTTCCTGGCTTGCAAGTCATGCAGAAACATTTCGGCATCGTGAAGGGTCACATCGAGACCATCCACAGCTACACCAACGACCAGAACCTTTTGGACAACTACCACAAGAAGGAGCGTCGTGGTCGTTCGGCCCCGTTGAACATGGTTATCACCGAGACGGGAGCTGGCAAAGCTGCCGCCAAGGCCCTGCCCGAACTGAAAGGCAAGCTGACGAGCAACGCCGTGCGTGTGCCTACGCCCGATGTTTCGTTGGCCGTGCTCGCCCTCGACCTTGAGCGCGAAACCACTGTTGAGGATGTGAACGAAGCCTTCCGCAAGGCTTGCTTGGAGGGCAACCTCATCGAGCAAATCCGCTTCAGCAACAACACCGAGTTTGTCAGCAGTGACGGCATCGGCGACTCGTGCGCCTGCATCTTCGACGCACCGGCCACCAAGGTCAGCGCCGACGGTAAGACGGTCATCCTCTACCTGTGGTACGACAACGAGTTCGGCTACAGCAACCAAGTGGTGCGCCTTGCCCGCCACATTGGACAGGTGAAGAGCTATCGATACTATTAAACATTGATAAAAATATCAGGCTTTGTGAAAAAGTGTCCTGCGGGACACTTTTTTTCGTATCTTTGCCGCTCATTTTGAAAAACAGAATCCCAAATGAACAATAAGAACACCCTAATTGGTTTTATCCTTATCGCAGCCATCCTTTTTGGCTGGATGTATTTCATGACCCCTTCGAAAGAGCAAATCGCTGAACAACAGCGCATTCAAGACTCCATCCGCCGTGTCCGCATGGAAGAAATGGCCTTGGACTCGCTCCGCGCACTCGAACAAGCGCAACAAACCGCAGCTTTGGCACAACTGAACGATTCTGCCGCTATCGCCGTTATGGACTCGGCGACGCTGGCGCAACAAAAAGCCGATGTGTTGCGCGACAAATACGGTGTTTTTGCTGGCTCCACCCAAGGCACCGAGCAAACCTTCACTATCGAGAACAAGCTGCAACGACTCACATTCAGCAACAAGGGCGGCTTCTTGAAACAAGTCGAGCTGAAAGACTACAAGACCTACGACTCGCTGCCGCTGATTTCGTTCGACCCTGAAACCGCGCTGTTCGACCTTGCGTTTTTCGCCAACAACCGTATTGTGAACACTTCGCAATTCTATTTTCAGCCTTTCATTAACGGACAACCCTTCGCGGGCGGCGATATGACCGTGGGCGAAAACGACAGCATCGTGCTCACCATGCGCCTCGCCACCGACGACGCCAACAAGCATTTGGACTTCATCTATACCATTCGCGACGACAACTACATGCTCGACTTCACGATGGTGACGGCTGGGATGAAAGACCTCTTGGGTGCCAACGCCAACTATATGACCATCGACTGGGCTGTGGACCTGATGAAACAGGAAAAAAGCACCGACCGCTTTGCCGGTGAAACGGTGTATTACCGCGCCTTGTCCGATAACGATGTGGATCACCTCAACGAGAACAAAGACAGCGATCAGACGGTGACCAACAAGCTGAAGTGGATCTCGTTCAAGCAGCGTTTCTTCTGCAACGTGATTGTGGCCAAGGATGGCTTTGAAAACGCTCACATGGCCTCGCAAACGCGCCAATCCAACAACCCGCGCTATTTCAAGACCATGTCGGCCAATATTGAAGTGCCCATGAACGTAAACGCCGAAACCAATGTCATCCCGATGCAGCTCTATTTCGGCCCCAACCACTTCAAGACACTGCGCAGCTATGGCCTGGGACTACAAGACCAAATTAACCTGGGAAGCTTTTTCTTGATCAGATGGATTAACTATGGCGTTATCAAGGTGTTCAACTGGTTGCAGCCTCTTGGCGAGAAATGGAACTACGGTATCGTCATCCTGATTCTGACCATCCTTATCAAAACTTTACTGTTCCCCTTGGCCTTCAAGTCCTACAAATCGTCGGCCATCACCCGCGTGTTGAAGCCTGAGATGGAGGCCATCAACGCGAAATACCCCAAGGAAGAAGATGCCATGAAGAAGCAGCAGGCCGTGATGAACCTGCAACGGCAAGCTGGAGCCAGTCCCGCCTCGGGATGCCTTCCCGCCTTGCTGCAATTCCCCATCCTCATCGCCATCTTCCGCTTCTTCCCGGCAAGTATCGAGTTGCGCCAGCAGCCCTTCCTCTGGGCCGACGACCTCTCGACCTACGACAGCATCATCGAGTTCCCGAAGTTCCTCGGCATGGACCACCTCAGCCTGTTCACCCTCTTGATGACCATCACGACGCTTATCTATACTTGGGTGAACAACAAGCAGATGGACTATTCGAGCAACCCGCAGATGAAGCCCATGAAGTGGATGATGTACCTCATGCCCATCATGTTCTTCGCCATCTTCAACAATTACTCGTCGGGATTGAGCTACTATTACATGTTGGTCAATATCATCACCTTTATACAGATGTTCATCTTCCGCAAAATGATTAACGAAGATAAGGTGCGCGCGACCATCGAGGAGAACAAGAAGAAGCCGCAAAAGAAGTCGAACTTTATGAAACGCCTCGAAGAAGCCCAAAAGCAACAGGCCAAGATGCAGCAACAACAAAGAAAGAGATAACAGATTCCCCGAAGAGGAAACCTAAACAAAAGATATGGAAAAACTCGAACATTTTCTGAACGCCATTCTTGAAACGCGCAAGGTGTGGCTGCTGGAGGCCAAGGAAGGCTTCTTTGCTATGTTGGAGGACAATAACGGCGATTCGTATGTGCCGCTCTGGGCTTCGGAGGAAGCTGCGCTGAAGGCCGCCAAAGGTGACTGGGAAGGCTACACGGTGACCACGATGGGTTTCTCGGAGCTGGCTGAGTGGCTCAAAGAGTTGTCCAATGATGAAATCGACATCGCAATAGCGCCCGAAGCCGACGGCGAAATCACAGCCATTTCCTCGGCCAAGTTCAAGAATTGGCTTAAGCCTTACGACGACCATTCATACAAGGAAAAGAAAGAGGAAGAGGAAGCCGACGACGACGATTTTGATTACGGCGACGGCTGGGCACAGCCGTGGCAATAACGTAGGGGCGAACCTGCGTGTTCGCCCATTCATTGTAGGGACGCACCGCGTGCGTCCGCGAAGGAAATGACGCACCATACGCGTCCTGAAGTCAAAAAACAAAAGAAAAATGAAAAGCAAATTATTCGGTGTCCTGTTGCTGATTGAGGCTGCGGCGCTGTTGCTGACGGCGGCGGTGGCTCTGCACTATCAGCGAGTGGCAGGAGAGAGCGATGCCATTTGCTTTCTGCTTACCGCCGGTTTGACTGGAGCGTTGGGATTGTTGCTTTTCAACATCGGGCGAGGCAGCCGTGAGTCCCTTCAAATCAAGGATTCGTTCCTTGTGGTGGCCTTGTCGTGGGTGTTGTTTTCCGTTTTCGGGATGCTGCCTTTTTTGATGTATGGCACTGTCGATAATGTGACAGACGCCTTTTTTGAAACCATGTCGGGCTTTTCGACCACGGGTGCCACTATCCTCTCCAACATTGACCATCAGCCGCATGGCATTCTGTTTTGGCGCAGCTTGATGCAATGGCTTGGCGGTTTGGGAATCGTGGTGTTCACCCTCGCATTCATCCCTTCAGTGGCTAAAGGCTCCAAGAAAATGTCGCTTTTTGCAGCCGAAGCGCCTGGACTGAGTGTGGAGAAACTGGCGCCTACCATGGGAGCCACCTCGCGCCTGCTGTGGATCATATACATCGTGCTGACGTTGCTTTGCGCTTTTTTCTACCATATAGGCCCGATGAACAAGTTTGATGCCGTTTGCCATGCCTTGACGACCATCGGGACGGGAGGCTTCAGTACCCATCAGGCTAGTATCGGCTATTATCATTCGAGTTATGTCGAGTATGTTTGTATCTTTTTTATGTTGCTTTCGGGAATCAACTTCGCGATGTATTATTTCCTGTTCAACCGTCGTTTCGAGGTGATACGTAAAAACGAGGAGTTGCGCTGGTATCTGATAGCCATTTTGGGGTTCTCCATTCTGTTTATGGCGCGATTTTATTTTGCACCACGTTTCGGAATCATCACGGAAGACGAATTGGCCTCGCATCCCAAAACTGGAGCCGACCGATTGCGAACATCCCTGTTTCATGTGATTGCCCTGCTCTCAAACACGGGTTTCCAGGGCAGCAATTGCGACTATGATGCCTGGGGACGTTTGTTCCTCGTCCCGACTGTCGCCATGATGATTGTGGGCGGTTGTGCGGGCTCCACGAGTGGCGGTATCAAGATGGTCCGTGTCATTGTGTTGTATAAGTTTATTAGAAAGACAATTAACGAATTGATTCACTCGTCGAGCATGTACACCATTAAGGTTTCGGACCAAACCGTCGATGACCTGGGCATGAAGCGCGTGTTGTCGTTTTTCTCGTTGTTCATCATTGTGTTCATGATTAACGTGGTGGCTTTATCGGCAGCGGGTATGGGGTTCGAGGAAGGTGCCATTTCCTTCCTGACCTGTTTCAGCAACTATGGTCCAGGCTCGGGCATCACGGGGCCGAGTGGCAATTTTGCCCAGATTCCAACCTTTGCCAAGTGGCTGCTTTCTTTCGACATGTTGATCGGCCGTTTGGAGATTTTCACCATCCTGCTGCTGTTTTCGCGGAGTTTCTGGCGGGCGAAGTGACAAACAGGTTTGACGGGGCAAAAATAGGAAACACTTTGATGATTGGGGAAAAAAGCGTACTTTTGCAGGCAATAATCTCCATTCGGTGCATGAACACGGAAAACCAAAACATAGAGTTCAAGGAATCTTGGCGCGACGAATACCTGAAGTGGATTTGTGGCTTTGCCAACGCGCAGGGCGGCAAACTTTATATTGGCATAGATGATAGCGGAACCGTTTGCGGGGTGGAAAATGTGCATCGTCTTTCGGAAGATATTCCCAACAAGATTGTGTCGCTCCTTGGCGTTGTGGCCGAAGTGAACATCTTGCAGAAAGAAGGCAAAGACTACATTGAGATTGTAACTCTACCAAGCAATGTTCCTATCAGCTACAGAGGCAAATACTATTACCGTTCAGGCAGCACCTTGCAGGAGCTGAACGGCACTGCATTGACAGATTTCCTGTTCAGAAAGACCCACACTACTTGGGACCAGCATATTGTTGAAGAAGGCACTCTTGACGACATCGACTCGGAAGCAATAGATTACTTCCTCGGAAGGGCAGTGGCTGCAAAACGATTGGATGAAAGTGCAACCAAACTAACAACGCTGCAAACGCTCCAAAAACTGAAACTGGTCAACAAAGACAACAAATTGACCATTGCAGCCCTGCTGCTGTTTGGCAAGGATATTGAACGGTGGAACCTGATGTCGGCCTTTCGCATTGGGCGCTTCCAGCATACACAAGACAATTTGCTAATCCAAGACCATATCGCGTGTCCTCTCATCAAAATGCCGGAAACCATTTTGTGGACGTTACGAAACAACTATCTGGTCGCGCCTATTCATTACGAGGGATTACAGCGGGTTGAACCTTTGGAAATTCCTGAAGATGCCTTGCGAGAAATGATTTGCAACGCCATTGTACACAAAAACTATAGCGGCCCGTTTATCCAAATGCGAGTTTGGGACGACCGAGTTGAATTATGGAACTATGGCGAACTGCCTATCGACTACACCATTGAAAAACTGCTGCAAACACACGAGTCGTTTCCTCGAAACCCTTTGATTGCGCAAGCTTTTTATCTTGCAGGTTTTATCGAGCAGTGGGGACGAGGTTATGAAAAGATACACGATGCTTTCATCAGGGAACACCTGTTGCAACCCACTTTCGAGCAGGTTCGTGGAGGAATATTGGTTACCGTCCAACGCGAAAGATTTGTTGCCATACGTAGTGGCAAACATATTGAACGGATGGAAGAAAACAAATTGAAGCAACTCATTGAGGGAATAAATGAGGGAATAAATGATGAAAGTTCGCAGAATGGTCTGGAGAAAAGTGGCCTGAAAAGTAGCCTGGAAAGTGGCCTGAAAAGTGGCCTGAAAAGTGAGCAGTCTATCATAGAAGCCATTATTGCGAATCCCAATGTTACCATCCCCATACTTCAAGAAATGACTGGTTTGTCGAGAAATGGCATCAAAAAGGCGTTAAACCGCTTAAAGGTCCAAGGCATCATCCGCCGCGTAGGCCCCGACAAGGGCGGTCATTGGGAATTGCTTCAGCAATCATGAACACCTATTTACAAAAACAATGTCGTGAATAAATCATCAACGAATACACAATCTATGAATACAAACTTCACATTTTCAGGGCGCGAATCATTCCCTTGCAAGTCGTTGTGGCTGAAGAAGGGGTATGATTTTGTCGTTCAAGACTATAGACACAAACTGGTATGACTTTACCTGATAACATACAACTCTCTGTAACTCGACTGTCGCAGGTTTTCAAAAACACGACGGCTACATACAAATTCTATTGGTTTGTGGCTCTGCTTGATATTGTGGTGAAAGAGCGGAAGACAAAAATGTCGTTTTGGGAAATCATCGCTGGAATGGTGGCGGAGTCTTGGTATCCGATTCACTATTTCAAACTCTCATTCGGCAAATCGGATTCTTTGTTCGACAAATCGCTTGAAATCCAAAACACGTTTCAGATTTCAATTGAATCCGACAAAGAAAAGATTAAGAAGTATTTGCTTGAAAATCTGAATGAAACAAAGCGGTTTTTGCGCGTTTTCACTATCAATGTACCTTATCGTTTTTTGTCGCCTTGGATAAAATACACTTACGATGACGATGTCGTGGCCAAATCGCAAAGGTTTGAAAACAATTGTCTTTATGCTATTTATGGCGAAGAAATTGTAATCAATGACAATTGGGTTGACTATCTGACGGAACACTACAGCATTTTGCGTGATTTCACTTTCTGGAACTTGACCGAATTTCTGCAAAAGCGCAATCCCAATGTCCCCGATGTCCCGTCAAAACTCATCAAGCCGATTCAACGTGATTCGCTGACGAAACAGCGTCAGTATTGGAACACCTATATCGAGATGGTTGGAAGTTTAAATTGCATATATACTGGTAAACAGATATTTACGAGACAATATGACCTCGACCATTTCGTTCCGTGGAGTTTCGTGTCGCACAATCTTTTGTGGAATCTGATTCCTGCCGATTCGAGCATCAATTCATCCAAAAGCAACAATCTTCCGCCGTTGGAAAAATATTTGCGACCATTCGCAAACGTTCAGCAAAATGCAATAAAAACGTTGTACAAAAAGAATCCGAACAATACCCTTTTGGAAGATTATCTGATTGTTTACGATTCTGTTTCCGACTTGGTAAAACTCTCTGAACCTGATTTTTACAATGTTTTTAGACGAACCTTTTCGCCAATGGTGCAAATAGCGGAAAATATGGGTTTCAAATATTGGCAGCAATGAACAAGGTCAAAAACAACCCTCATTTGACAGCCAAGGAACGGACAACGATTTCGTTTCCCACTCGTTGGCTCAAGCAAAACAATCTTCTGAAAGGCGAGATTTTGGATTTTGGTTGTGGATTTGGTTTTGATACGGACGAGCTTCAAAAGGAAGGTTTCAATATTGTGGGCTATGACAATTATTATCGCCCCGAATATCCGACAAAGCGTTTTGACACAATTATTTGCAATTATGTTCTGAACGTTCTTGAACCCGAAGAACAAGCTGAAGTTTTGATGGAAGTATCGGAACTACTTAAGCCAACAGGAACAGCTTATTTCACGGTTCGTCGTGACTTGAAAAGTGAGGGTTTCCGCATTCATTATGTACACAAACAGCCGACATATCAATGCATTGTTGTGTTGCCCTATAAAAGTCTGTTTCTCAACGACAATTGCGAAATATACGAATACAAGCATTTCAATAAAACCGATTACAAAGAGAAATACACTTTGTTAAATGGCTGTCCGTTTTGCAGATTGAACTCCAAGGTCGAATTGCTTTCTGAAACTGCTACGGCTGTGGCATTTTTCGATGGTTATCCAGTGAGCAAAGGCCACACGCTGATAATTCCCAAACGCCACGTTGCCAATTATTTCGACCTCACTGACCACGAACAGCGAGCATTGTGGTTAGTGGTAAACCATTGCAGAAAACTATTGACAGAGCGTTTCAACCCCGACGGATTCAATGTCGGCATCAATGTAGGCGAAGCCGCTGGACAAAGCGTTTTCCACGTTCATATTCACTTAATTCCGCGTTATAAAGGTGATGTTGAGAATCCTAAAGGCGGGGTTAGGGGAGTGATACCTAACAAACAGAAATACTGATTAATCCTCACGATGGAGGAATACATCAACTACGGCCTATCAGTATTGGCTGAAAAAATGAAGGAAGACGAGGGATATTTCTATAACAAGAATTCGTTCTTGGACATCTTCAAAGGCTTAACTCGTCCGAAACAAGAAAAAGGCGATGGAACAGAAGATGTTCCCGAGTCGTTGGATTAGTTGGCTCTTGCTATTGCCGTTTCAGGTCACTTGTCCCATAAGCATCATCTTGTCCAACCCCATCTTACTGAAGGCAAAAAGTTTCCTCCCCAAGTCCTTGAGTGATGCACCCAGATGATAGACTTGGCTGTCGATGATAAGGAAGCGGTCGTGTACTCGTGTGCGTGTGGCTCGTAGTTCGGTTTTGCGGCCAGTCTGCATGAGGCAATCGGACTGCAATACCAACAGGGCAGGGGTGATTCGTTCCACAAAAATGGTCGCCTCCACGTTGGCGTTTCGACATTCGAGGATGTCAAAGTCAGAAGCGTCGATGTAATTGTCGATGAGGATGACCTCCTGCTGCGCCGTCTTTATCAAGTTTTCTGCAAACAGGCGTGCGTCAAGGACTTGGCCCTCAAACAGCACGCCCTCCACGGGCGGCAGGTTGGTGCGGATGAAGAAGTCTATCTTTTCAGAATGGAGATCGGTTTTTTCTTCCAATAGTCGAATCCTTTTGTTTTGCTCCTCAATACGTGTATCCAACTGCATTTGAAAAGCTTGTAGTTGCTGCCTGACAGCATATCCTCGGAGCAGGTATTCTTTCAGAACCTGATTTGCCCATCGGCGGAAAGCTGTTGCATTGATGCTGTTTACGCGATAACCAACAGACAGGATGACATCAAGGTTATAGAACTTGGTGGAGTACATCTGTCTTCCATCGTTACCCATAAGTTCCAAAATGGAACATGTGCTACTTTCGTCAAGTTCTCCGCTGGAGTAGATGTTCTTCAGGTGCTTTGTGATGGCTGGACGCTTTGTCCCGAAGAGGTCTGCAATTTGTTGTTGGGTGAGCCATACCGAATCCTCTTGTATTCGCACTTCCAGTCTGACCGTTTCGTCTGGCTGATATAAAACAATCTCGTTTTCTTTCATGGTTTCCATTTTTGCGCATGATTTATATGGCGCAAAGAAACGACATCTGTCAAGACCTACCTGTTGATTAAACGTTTGTAGTCGAATGTTGTCGTTTGCTGTCGGATTTATTGTTGATTGTCAGATTGATATAAAAAGATGAGAAAAACAAGCCGGGCAGCAATGCAATCCCATTGGTTTTCTGTCACTTTGTCACAAAACCAATCCTTAACTCATTGGTTGTGTGTCAATTTGTCATATCAAATTGATGAAAATTCGTGGTAAATTCCTGATAATTCGTGTTTTAAGAAAAACAAGCATTGGTGGCTGTTCGAGTTGGCTGAATATTTGATGTCCTCTCCGCCGAAAAAATAGAAAGGAAAACAAGCTATGAACATCAACCAATTCACCATCAAATCACAGGAAGCCATTGGGAAAGCCCAAGAGATAGCGCAAAGCCATCAGAGCCAGACCGTGGAGGCCATCCACCTGCTGAAGGGCGCGTTGCTCGCCGACGACTACTTGGTGCCCAACCTGATGAAAAAGTTGGGCGTCAATGTGGCGTGGCTCAACGATGCCCTCGACCAAGCCATCAACTCGCAACCGCGCAGTAGCGGCACGGAGTTGTATTATTCCTCGGAGGTCAGCCGCATCTTCAACGACGCCCTGACCCAAGCCAAGAAGATGGGCGACGAATTCGTCTCGATTGAGCATTTGCTGTTGGCCATCTTTGAGAGCAACAGCCTTGCCTCGCAGATGATGAAGGAACAAGGCGTGAACAAGAACGACCTTGAAACCGCCATCAAGCAGTTCCGCAAGGGCAAGAAGGTGGACTCGCAGGATGCCGAGCAGAACTACGACAGCCTGAACCGTTTCGCCAAGAACCTGAACGAACTCGCCCAACAGGGCAAACTCGACCCCGTGATTGGCCGTGACGAGGAAATCCGTCGTGTGCTACAAATCTTGAGCCGACGCACCAAGAACAACCCTATATTAATAGGTGAGCCGGGCGTGGGTAAGACCGCCATCGTGGAGGGCTTGGCCCAGCGTATCGTCAACCGCGACGTGCCGGAGAACCTGAAGAGCAAGACCGTGTTCTCGTTGGATATGGGTGCCTTGCTCGCCGGCGCGAAATACAAGGGCGAGTTTGAGGAACGTCTGAAGAACGTCGTCAAGGAAGTCGTGGACAGCGACGGCGAAGTCATTCTGTTCATCGACGAGATCCACACCTTGGTCGGTGCAGGCGGCGGCGAAGGCGCGATGGACGCGGCCAACATCCTGAAGCCGGCCCTGAGCCGTGGCGAGTTGCGGGCCATCGGAGCCACCACCTTGAAGGAATACCAACAGTATTTCGAGAAGGACAAGGCGTTGGAGCGTCGTTTCCAGAAGGTTATGGTAGATGAGCCTGACGAGGCTTCGGCCATCAGCATCCTCCGTGGCTTGAAGGAACGTTACGAAACCCACCACCACATCCGTATCTTGGACGAGGCCATCATCGCTGCCGTGCAACTCTCGGTGCGTTACATCAGCGACCGTTTCCTGCCCGACAAGGCCATCGACCTGATTGATGAGGCCGCCTCGCGTCTACGTCTGCAAATCGACTCGGTGCCCGAGGAACTTGAGGACGTGGAACGCGCCATCCGCCAGTTGGAAATCGAGCGCGAGGCCATCAAGCGCGAAAACGACACCAAGAAGGTGGAGGAGATAGGGAAGGAGTTGGCCGAACTCAACGACAAGCGCACCGCCATCAAAGCCAAGTGGGAGACCGAGCGGCATTATGTGGAACTCATTCAGAAAGAGAAGAATAACATCGAAACCTACAAGCACCAAGCTGAGGTGGCCGAGCGCGACGGCGACTATGGCCGTGTGGCAGAGTTGCGTTACGGCAAGATTCGCGAGGCGGAGGCCGCCATCGAGAAGGCTAAGGCCGACCTGCTTGAAGCGCAAGGCGACCACCCGCTTGTGGACGAGGAAGTCGGCTCCGACGACGTGGCCGAAATCGTGTCGCGTTGGACGGGCATCCCGGTCAATAAGATGATGCAGAGCGAGCGCGAGAAGCTCCTGCACCTTGAAGACGAACTGCACAAGCGCGTGGTGGGTCAGGACGAGGCCATCACGGCAGTGAGCGATGCCATCCGACGTAGTCGTGCGGGCTTGCAGGATGCCAAACGCCCCATCGGTTCCTTCATCTTTATGGGAACCACGGGCGTGGGTAAGACCGAGTTGGCGAAAGCCTTGGCGGAGTTTCTGTTCGACGACGAAAACGCCATGGTGCGTATCGATATGTCTGAATATCAGGAGCGTCACACGGTTTCAAGGCTTATCGGAGCGCCTCCAGGATATGTGGGCTACGAAGAGAGTGGCCAGCTTACTGAAGCCGTGCGTCGTAAGCCGTATTCCGTCATTCTGTTGGACGAAATCGAGAAGGCACACCCCGACGTGTTCAACATCCTCTTGCAGGTGCTCGACGATGGCCGCTTGACTGATAACAAGGGTCGTACCGTCGATTTCAAGAACACCATCGTCATTATGACCTCCAACATCGGCGCGAACATCATCCAAGAGAACTTCGCTTCGCTGAACGACAGCAACGCCGAGGAAGTCTTCGAGAAGACCCGCAATGAGGTGATGGAGCAGTTGAAGCAGTTTATGCGGCCTGAGTTCTTGAACCGTGTCGATGACATCATCATGTTCAAGCCTTTGGACGAGAGCCAGATAGCCGACATCGTGAGGATGCAGTTCCGCAGCGTGCAGAAGATGCTGGCCGCCAACGACATCCGTATCGACATCACCGATGCCGCCGTGGACTTCATCGCGCAGCAGAGCTACAACCCGCAGTACGGTGCGCGTCCTGTGAAGCGTATGATGCAGCGTGAGTTGCTCAACTCGCTCTCGAAGATGATTTTGGCCGATTCGGTCGATAAGACGAAGACTATCGTTGTGGATGTGAATGGCGAAGGGCTGGTTTTCAGGAATTAAGGCTTTGCCAAGTTAAGCAAAAAGCCAAGGAGTGTGTGAGTGCTTCTTGGCTTTTTTTGTGTCTAATAATTGGCAAATGATTACACCAGCCTCAACGAAAACGCTTCAGAATAAGGAATAATCTGGTTACCCTCGCGATAGTGCTTCCAAGCGTCTTCTTCATGGCTTCTTTCTATCACCTCTTGTGTGCTCATGGGCTTGATCTTTGCCAACACATCGCCAAGCGTTTTCAATTCTTGTTTGCTGAAAACGTTATTGTTACACGAAACACAGCTCAATTTGGTGCTTTCCATGTCGTGCGCAACAACAATCTCTTTGCTGATGCCTTCAATGTTGTCGTAAACCGTGTCGTAATGGACGGGAACAGGGCCATATTGGATGGCTTGGTACTGTAGCCCACTGATGGATTGTCCGTGCAACTTGTAGTGCAAGAAATCGGCATAAAACATCTCTTTGTTGAGTTTTGTGGGGAACAGGCCGCCTTCTTTGCAAATGAAAAACTTGACCATCTCGGATACTTTTTCTATGTTCAGTTGCCCAAAGCCATTATAGATGGAGCGGCGGATGTCGCGATAGATGAGCCTTTTTTGCACCTCGTTTTCGGGCTTCGCTTCCGAGGCCAAAATAGATTGATGCACATTATTATATTCGGCTTCGTCAAATTCGGCACGGCTGTCCTCCAACAGATGGAGCATGAATTGTCGGTTCATGGCAGCCGAAAGCAGCTTGCCGTTGGATTCCGAAGGCATTTGGCCTTTTTCGTATTGCGCATACTGGTTGGCACCGAAACCAAGAATCTTGGTGATTTGTTGATAATTCAAACCATAGCGCAGCCTGATGCCCTTGATTTCCTCTGGGAACGGAATGCCATGATTCACACGATATTGGGAATAGAGTTCGTTGAACAGGAGTTCGTCTTGCTCTGTTGTGGTAAACCGCTCGTCAGTGTCTTCGCAGACATAATAGCGCACATGGACTGAAAACCGCTCTTTCCGGAATTCATGCTCTTCCACTGTGCTCACTTCTTTGACCCTTCCTCCCGTGAAAGGACTTTTTATCGCAACGTACATTTCCATTTTATACCTCCAATTTACTTAAATGCATAGTTGATAGGATGTTCCGCAATATGGAACGAAATACATATAGTGCGGTCGTTTGGTCGTCCCATGGCAATCTTGATATAGAGTTCGGTGCCGTCCATGTCTCTCCCGAACACCCACATTTCATCGAAGAAATCGGCGGGCAAGGTTTCCACATAATCATCAGACTGCAATTGGCGCACAATCTCATCCCTTGCTTTCGGGGTAATGCCCAATGCCTTCAAGGCTTCTTCATTTTTGTCTCTGTCCAAATAGAAGATGCCCCAAACATCGAACTTGATGCCAAACTGACCGAGAAATGCCTCTACTTCTTGTTTTGTCTTAATCATAATCTATCTGCTATCACGGTGCAAATATACACATATTTTGATTATAAAGTGTAAAAATTTGCTAAAATCACACTTTTTAGTGGGTATTTCGTTTGCTAACCAACCGCTTCTTTCCATAAAACGGTTGTCATACTAACCGAAAAACATTATAATTCGGTTAGTGCAATAACCTTATTCCATCCTTGCCGACATTTTGAGTTAGCTGGAATGACCTATTAAGTATACAGCCCTTACTCCCCCTCCATCTCCCCAACATTAATCTCATCCAAAAGCAACATGGCTTTGTCGTAGTCCTTGTCGAAGACATAAACCGAGGCGTCGCCTTGGATGGTGCCTGCCGCCCAGCCAGCCACGAGGCTCTCTTCCTGGAAGTTGCGGATGAGGAACTGGATGTCGTTGTTAGCGAGTACGCTGCCGATGTATTCCGCATTGATTACCGAGCCGGAATAAACTCTCTTGATTTCGTTTTCCATGATGTTAGTTTTTTGGTGATGCTGCAAAGGTATGCAAATTATTTTGATTTCCTGTCCACATTCAACATTACAATCGCGAACAACATCACAAAAGCGGCAATCCACTGCACGGGGGAATACTTTGTCCCGTTGACGAAATAGTCCAACACCACGGCGGTGATGGGGTACATCAGTTCGAGGAAGGTGGACAGCGAGGCTTTCACATGGCGCAAACCGTAGTAATACAGGAAGATGGCTCCCGAACCCGTAGTCAGGCCGATGAGGGCGATGAAGAACCAATTGCGCGGCGTGACTTGCGAGAAGTCGCCGATATGGTCTGCAAAAAGCACGATGACGAGCATGATGAGCGTGGTGAAGCCATAGCGGAAAAAGGTGGAACTGACGAAGGATTAGTTGCCCAAAATCTTCTTGGAAAACACCGTCGAACTACCGAAGGAGAAAGCCGCCAACAACGACAGCAATGCCGCATAAACCGTGGTGATGCCCTCGGTGCTGAAGTCGGGGAGCGACCAGCCGAAGGTGAGGAAATAGCCACCAATGAGGGCGACACAGGCCCAAAGTGCAAAATGTCTCTTGATTCGTTCTTTCAGAATGATGCGTGCCAAAATGACGGCAAAGACGGGTTGCAGTTTCTGGAGCAAAACCACGACGGACAGGCTGTTGAAATGCAACAAAAACAGCGACTTGACGATGGCCAAAGTGCCCAAGGCGCCGACAAACAAGGCGATGAGCAGGAAATAGACCAAGTCGGAGCGTGACATGGTTTTCAGATGGCGGTATTCCCTGAAGAAAAACACGTTCATCAGTGCGAAGGGGCATAGGTGGATAACGAAGACTACGAAGGCCGTGTTGAGGTTGTAGAGTTGCGGGGTGAGCAGGATGCCGTTCACGCCCCAAAGCATAGCGGAGAGGGCAACAGCCAACGCCCCGATGGGTTTTGTATTTTGCTGGTTGTCTTTCTTTTTGAATTGCCTTTATGGCTTGAAAACGCTTAAAACAGGCTTGCCGCGCCATGCCGATGGCGTTTCCGAACCAAGGATGTAAGCGATGGTGGCCTTCAATCAAGTAACCGGATTTCACGTTCTTGCCAAATACGACAAAAGGACTCTCCATGTCTTCCATCGCCAAGGTGCCGTGGCCTTGCTCGTGACCGCCGTGGTCGCCCGTGACGATGATGATGGTGTCGTCGTAAATGCCGGCGTCTTTGAGGGCTTGGATGATACGCCCCACGCAAACATCGATGCGGGCGAGATAGTCGTAATAACTTTCGGTGTACCAACCGCTACTGTGTCCGATGCCATCAATGCCGTCGAAGACGGGGACGAACAGCATCGGCTTTTTGTCTATGATATACTGCACGATATGGTCGCAGTTGCGCTCCACCGACTTCCAGTCTTCCTTGAAATCCTTTACATAGCTAATGGACAGCGTGTCAATGACATACTTTATTCCTTCCCATTCGTAGGTGCAGCCCGTTTCGGCTTCGGGGCATTGCTCGCGGACAATGGAAAAGATGGTAGGGAAGAGGCCGTGGGCATTGGTGGACATTGGGCTGACGTCGGGCGTTTTCGAGTTCCAGGTGGTGTGGCCATGCACTTCAGGCCCCGCTCCCATGAACATGGTTGCCCAATTGACGCCCGAGCTTGAAGGGATGACGGAACGCTTGTGCATCGTGTAACTTCCCCCTTCCATCAAGCTTAATAAGTTAGGCACGTCGTGTGCTTTTTCAAAGTCGTGGGATGCCCAACCGTCGAGGCCGATCAAAACGACATGTTTCGCCAACGCGGTGGTCTGCGCCTTCGTTGTGAGGGAAAAGGCAAGTAATAGGATGAAAAGAAAACCCAAGGGCCGAACCCTTTTCGTCACTGTGGCATTGGTTTCGTTTTCCATGATGGTGTTCGTTTGGTTGATGCAAAAATAGTCAAATAGTTGGAATTGGAGCGTGAAAGTCTGGTTTATTCTTTTTTTTTCGATTCAGAAAAGCATTTTTTTCTATTTTTGCGCTCAAATTCAAAAAGAATGACCATGAGAAAACTGTTTTTCCTTTCCCTCTTGGTGTTTATGACATCTTTGTCGGTGGTGGCGCAAATCACTGTTACGCCCACTTCGGCCACCATCGACCCAGGCCAGTCGGTGAACATGACGGCTTCTGGCTCGGATTTCCTGATTTGGTCGCCTACGCAATGGCTGACCGACACCGTTGGGCCGAACACCACGGCCACGCCGCCGCAAACCGTCACCTACACCGTTACTGGATACGCTCCGGGCGAAGACAAGGTTAGCAACGGCGACTTCAACCAAGGCAACTCGGGCTTCACATCGGCTTATACCTACGTTTCTGACCTTTGGTCGGAAGGCACCTACTATGTAGGAAACAGCGCCAACAATTACCACACTGGTTTTCATGGCCATGGATATGGCGGTTCGGGCAACTTCATGATTGTGAACGGCGCCAGCGTGCCAGGAGTCAATGTGTGGTCGCAGGAAATCGAGGTTACGCCGCACAAGTACTACGCTTTCTCGACGCAAGTCGTTTCGTTGAACCGCAACAGTCCGGCCAAACTGCAATTCAGCATCAACGGGCAACAAATCGGCGATGTTTTCTCGGCTCCCGATGCACCACTTGTATATATAGAAGGCATCACCGACGACATTTGGGAGAATTTCTACGAGTTGTGGTACAGCGGCAACTCCACTTCGGCCGTCATCACCATCCTCAACCAAAACACCGAAATCGACGGCAACGACTTCGGCTTGGACGACATATCCTTCTGTGAGATGGTGCCTATCGGAGAGGCCCAATGCACCATCACGATCAACACGCTGAACGCTGCCGACGACGCGGTTTCGGCCTGCTATGGCGAAATCGTGGCCGTGCCCTTCCTCGACAACGACCAAATCCCGCAGGACTGCAATGCCATGACGTGCGAAATCGTCGGGCAGGCCGCCCATGGCAACGCAGTCTATGACAACGGCGCGATACTTTACACACCTGAAGACGGTTTTGCCGGCACCGACACGTTCCGATATCGCGTCAGCTGCGGTGTCCTTTCCGCCGAGGCCGATGTTTCGGTGAGCATCTCGCAAGAATACAGGCAAACGCTCGAAACCTCGGCTTGCGACGCTTTTTCATGGCAAGGTCACACATTCAACCATTCCGTTGATGAGACTTGGACGGTTGCGGGGGTTGCCGCAAACGGATGCGACAGCATTTACGAGCTTCACCTCACCTTGAATCACAGCGACACAGTGCGCTATTCCATGTCGGCCTGCGAGCAATATGAGTGGCACGACACGCCCTACACCGAAACCGGCGTTTATCCTTATTGGACCACCAACGAACATGGCTGCGACCGCCTCGAACTGCTCGATTTGACCATCGGAAACGGCTTTGAGGCTACCGTCGATGCCGTCGAGTGCGATAGTTTCTATTGGGACCGCTCAGGACGTTGGTACTACCAAAGCACGATAGAAACGGTTGAAAAGCCGGGCGTGGCAGGTTGCGACAGCGTTTTCTTCCTCCAACTGACCCTCAACCACAGCGAAATCTTGGATCCGTTGTATGTTACCACTTGCAGTACTTACGAATGGCACGGTATAGAATACAGCGAAACGGGCGTAGTGCCATACGAAACACTCACCGCTGAGGGCTGCCGACACTACGAGGAACTTCATCTGACCATTGAGAACGCCGAAGACCTTTATCCCATCAGCGGTCCGTCGGCGGTGTATGTGGCCTCCAATCTGATTAGTGGAGTTTATAGCTATTCGATTGACACAGTGGGAATTGATGGCGAAATCCATTGGGAAGTGAACAACGGATGGATGGTGCTTGATAGCGTTGGTGGCGTTTGTCGCGTCCTCGCCGCCATGCCAGGAACGGCCACACTCACGGCTCGTTTCTCCATCCTCGAATGCGGACCGCAAGTGCGCACCTTCGTCATCAGTGCGGGATTCTTCGACACGGAAGAAAACCCAACCCTCAATTGCCATGTCTATCCCAATCCCTCGCAAGGCTTCTTTACCATCGAAAGCGAAGGAATCATGGCCGTCCGGGTGCTCAATATGCAGGGACAAACCCTGTTCAGCGCGGAACACAACGGCGAAGAAAAGGTCGCGCTGCATCTCGATCATTTGAAACCATCCGTTTATTTCGTTGAGATAGAAACGATTATGGGAAAGATTAAGGAAAAAGTGGTTTTGTATAGATAAGCTAAATTTGGAAGGAATATGATGAAACCGATTTCATTGACGCGAATTGCGATTGTGCTGATAGGCGCGTTGTGGCTGACATCGTGCACGAAGAACGATACCGAAACCATCGTCCCAATCGGTACGGAATACTATATCGACGACATACTCTCCGTGGTTTCCGACTCGGCATTTTGGGTCGATTTCGGAGCCGTCAATAGCGGTCCCGTTCCGCCTAATGTTGAGGGACGTTATTTGGTTGCGCCCAACATCCGCGTCGGCACCAATGTGGAAGGCGTTCCCCTCGGCATTGCCGAACCCAACATCAACCTCACGCTCTCAAAGCAACACAACGGCATCGCCATCATGAAGTTGAGTCAGGATATTGACAACGTGACCGATACCGTTTTTATCATGGGCAGCGGCAACGACTTTACGGTCTATTTCATCGAGGAGAAGTCCTATGATGTCCCGATTGGGGATGTTTGTTACCATGTAAGGCTGAAACGCGGCGTGGTGATGAAGGGAACCATCTCCGAAACGGGTATCTCCAACTTCCGCATGGCCACCGTTGTCATCGAGATGGAGGACGACTCGCAGGGCTTGATGCCGCTCTACAGCCCTGGCGAATATTATATTTATAAGGATGGCGACAACTTGTCGCAAAGAATCGAATAGCCATGGAAAAGACAGCGAAATACGGAATTTTAATACTTTTAATGATGGTCTTTCAGACCGCTGCAAGATCGCAAACTGCACAGCGCAACCAAGAAAGCCCGTCGGTTTTTGTGGGTGTGAAAGGTGGCCTGAACCTACCGAAGATGATGTATTGGCACAACCCAGCGATGGATTCCGTTGCCTACGACACGGTTTTCAAGCCCATCGGCGGCCTGTTCGTGGAGTTCCCGATAGGACGTTTCGTCACCGTCGCACCCGAGGCCATGTTCGTGCAACGCGGCGGCACGATGCGGTATCAGCATATCTCTGGTGCCAATGTGTCATACGAGATGGACGTGCGCTATGTCGATTTGCGCTTGCCCTTTGAGGCTCGATGGCCCGTCGTGAAAGCATTCCAGCCCTACTTTACAATCGGAGCCGAGGCAGGGATGCGCTTGGGCGGCAACATAGCCATGAAACGCACCGCACCGGCCCTTTTCGACCAAAGTATCGAAGTGGGCAAGGCCAACATGAGCTTGGTCTATGCAGGCGCATTTGCAGGCTTGGGCTTCCGAAGTGTTTTTGAAGTGGGACGGCGCGACATGATGGTCAAACTTGCGGCCACTTATCACCAAGGCCTGATTGACACTTATTCCAAAATGGAAAAGGACGGCGAGGCCGTCCCGCAAAACGTGAACGCCTACCAAATCACAGGAAGCCGCCTCCCACAAGGTATCGAACTGACCCTGGGCATCGGCATCTCGCTCAATCGCCGCGACGATGCTTGTAGCACCTTCAGCAACGACCGCTATCGGCGCAAGGGCGGCCGAGGCCGATTGTTCGGGTTCTGAAGACCTTCATAAGAAACAGAGTGACCGATGCAATTCCTTTATCCCAACATGCTCTGGGGCCTGCTTGCCCTGCTGATCCCCATCCTCATCCACCTTTTCAACTTTAGGCGGCATAAGTTGGTGTATTTCAGCAACAACGCCGTGTTGCGCAACATCCAGCAAGAGAACGCCAAGACACGCAAACTGAAGCATTTTCTTGCCTTGTTGATGCGTTGTCTGTTCATCACGGGCTTGGTTTTGGCTTTTGCTTTTCCGTATCGTCCTGAAAAACAGTTGAATGTTGATGCAGCCGACAATGTCGTCGGGATTTACATCGACAATTCGATGAGCATGAAGGGACAGTCGCAGCGCACCACCTTGATTGAGGACGCTCGGCAGTCGGCGCGGGATTTGGTGCACAAACTCAAGCCTTCCAGTCGTTACCTGCTGATGACCAACAGCTTCGAGATTCAAAACGAGTATCCGATGAACCAAGAAGAGATGCTCGACCAACTCGACCGCATGAACCCTGACGGCGCACCGGTGCCGATGGGTGAAGTCATCGACCGTTTCGAAATGTTGGCTCAACAGCACGGCTTTTCAAATTCAACTTTGTTTGTTTACTCTGATTTCCAACGCAATACGTTTGACCTTTCGGCGGCCAAAGCCGACACCACAATGCAAGTCGTGGTGGTGCCGATGACGCCAGAGTTTTCCAGCAACCTTTACATCGATTCGGTGTGGTTGGCTTCGCCGATTGTGCAAATCGGGCTGACCAACGACTTGATGGTTCGCGTTGTGAATCAAGGCGATAAGGAAGTGAAAGGATTGCCCGTCAGCTTTACGATGAACGGCACGATGGCGGCTTCCACCACGGTCGATTTGGAGAAAAACGGCACGGCGGAAATCGGGATGCAGTTTGTGGTGGAACGAAACGGCGCACAGCGTTGCTGCGTATCCTTGACGGACCATCCCATCACATTCGACGATGCCTACAATTTCGCAATTAGCGTAAAACCAAGCCTCTCCGTGCTTGAATTGGGCAACAAGGCTTCCCATTGCGGCCTGATTTTCGACGACGACGTGCAGTTCGGCTACACGCTGATGGAGCCGTCGCGATTCGACTTGGGAGCCATTGCCCAAGCCCAATTGCTCATTGTGAACGAAACCGCCACGCTGAACGAAACGCTTCAACAAACCCTCTTGGATGCCGTCGGCGAAGGCGCGAGTTTGGTCGTTTTTCCTTCCATCGACAACCCCCAAAACAACCGCTATCTGATTGAAAAACTGGGACTTGCCTTGATGGAAACCGACACCAACGCTACCGCCGTTGAGGACATGGCTTTCCAACACGCCTTCTTCAACGACATGATTGTCGATATGCCTCAACATCCCAATTTGCCCAATGTGAAACGCCATATCCGACTGAAAACCAACGGAATTGCCACGGTTTTGCTGAGTTTGCAGAACGGTGACCCGCTTTTGGTGACGGAAACAGTAGGGAAGGGGCAGGCCTTTGTGATGGTCACGGCATTGGATGCCGCATGGAGCGACATGGCCGACAACGCACTTTTCGTCCCGATGATGGTCAAAATGGCTTTTTTGGGCGGCAAGATGGACAAGGTTTCGCATACTATCGGACATGACAAGATGCTCATTTTGAACGATATGAACCTTGAAGGCGACCATCGTTTCCTCTTCGCCAACGCCGACCGCAGCTTCGAACTGATGCCCGCCTCGGAAGTCAGAAACGGCAAGGTGTATCTTTACCTGAACGACAACCTTCCCGATGCCGGCTTCTACGACCTGATCGTGAACGACACACTGAACCGTGTGACGGCCTGGAACGAAAGTCGCGTGGAATCAGAAATGGACTTCGCCGACCGCAATGAAATCGAACCAGCTTTCAAGAAACTAGGTTTCAATGTGGCCGCCGTCCTCCACACGTCCGATTTCGCCACCGCCGACCTCGTGGAAGCTATGGCCCACCAAAGCGCACAGTGGAAACTCTTCGCCATGATAGCCTTGTTGGCCTTGTTGGCTGAAATAGGCATATTGAGATTTTTAAAACATTGAATATTAGAATTTTAAATCAACTTATTATGAGAAGTAAAATTGTTGCTGGAAACTGGAAAATGAACCTCACGTTTGCTGAGGCCGAAACTTTGGTCGATGATATACTTGACCTTTTCGATGATCAAGACGAAATGAATTGTGAAATCATCATTTGCCCTCCGCTTCCTTATCTTGAACTGCTGACGGATTACGAGTTTGACGAACAGCAATTCAACGTGGGTGCGCAGAATTGCAGTGCCTACGACAAGGGTGCCTACACGGGCGAAGTCTCGGCCAAGATACTGAAATCCATCGATGTGGACTATTGCATTGTGGGCCATAGCGAAAGAAGAAAGTATTTCGGCGAAACCAACGAAGTGCTTGCCGAGAAGATTAACCGCTTGATTGAGAACAACATGTCGCCGATTTACTGTGTCGGCGAGGTGCTTGAAGAACGCGAGGCGGGCCGTCATTTTGAGGTCGTCAAAGAGCAATTGGAAAAAGGTCTTTTCCATCTTGACGGCGATGCGATTTATGACACCATCATTGCCTACGAACCCGTTTGGGCCATTGGCACGGGCAAGACCGCCACGCCCGAGCAGGCGCAGGAAATGCACGCTTTCATACGCTCGATGGTGAAGGAACGCTACGACGAGGCCACAGCAGACGAAATCCGCATCCTTTACGGCGGAAGCTGCAATGCCCAAAACGCCACCGAACTGTTCAGCCAGCCCGATGTGGATGGCGGCTTGATAGGAGGCGCGTCCATCAAAGCCAACGATTTCGTTTCGATTTGCCAACAGGCTTCCGTAATTGGAAAAGAATGAAGACCTTTGAATATACATTCACAGCGCCCTCGTCTGACATTCAGCATGATATGCTTGTTTCCATGTTGGCTGAAATCGGCTTCGATTCCTTTATGGACGACGAACGCAGCCTAAAAGCCTACTGTTCAGCTGATTATCGCGACGACATGGCCGTTGAGAATTTGCTTTCAGAGCCTGCCTTTTTCGACCTTCATCTGCTAAAGGTGGAGGAGATGCCCGACAAGGACTGGAACGAGCTTTGGGAAGCGTCGTATCAGCCTGTGGTTGTGAACGATAGATGTCGAGTGAGGGCACCATTCCATGAGCCGGATTCAAGTTTCGAGTTTGACCTTGTTATCGAGCCGAAAATGTCTTTCGGGACGGCCAACCATGAAACCACCGCGCAAATCATCCAATTGATGTTGGAAACTGATATTCAAGGAAAAGAAGTCCTTGACATGGGCAGCGGTACGGCGGTTTTGGCCATTCTCGCCAAGAAGCTCGGAGCGGCGCGCACCGTGGCCATCGACAACGACGAGTGGGCCTATCGCAACGCTTTCACCAACACCGAGTTGAACGGCATTTCCGACATCGAAATCGTCCTCGGAGATGCCTCGGCCATTCAAGGCAGTTTTGATGTGGTTTTGGCCAATATCAACCGAAACATTTTGCTTCGCGACATGCCCTGCTACGAGGCCGCG
>CADAVB010000047.1 GCA_902791165.1 uncultured Bacteroidia bacterium | reverse complement strand
TTGATGGGGGCACTGAACTCGGGCAGGGCAATCATCGCTGGGTTGCCGCTGCTCGATTTCAACTCAAGCGAGGCCAAGCCATTGCTGGCTGCGGCTTCATAGTTGCGGTAAACTTTCGGGGTTGAGTTGCTCACTTGCACACGTTCCCAGCATTGGATGTCGAATACATCGGCACCGCTGTTTGCGTTTGTGCCAACATTGTAGTCTTCGAAGCCTTCTTCCCACTGATGGGTTTCGTCAATCGTTACGATGCCGCAGTAGGTCTTGAAGTTCCTGTTGGGTGACCACGGCGTGTAGTCGTCGGCTTCATCGCAATACGGGGCGACGCGCACGAAGTAGGTCTTGTTGGCTTCAAGCCCGTCGAAGGAGGCGGAGGCCGTGGTTACGACCTTTTCGTGCAAGTTGGCGCTGAAGTCGCTGGCGGTGCTCAGTTGCACTTTCCATTCCGTGGCGGCGCCAGCTCCCTCGAAGTTGACGGTAACCGATTCGGAGGTGAGGTCGGCGAAGACGATGGAGCTGTTGTACACCAACATATCGAGGCAGTAGGCCCTGGTGGTGAAGCCGCAATAGGCGGAGCTCCAGTCGCTATAGTCGGGTTCTTCCACCGTACCGCAGTTGCCGCGCACCCAAACGTAGTAGGGGGTTGAGGCACTGAGGCCAGTGAGGGTGCAGGGGTTGTCGGTGGTGTAGGCAATTTGGGGCACGGTGCTTGCCGTGGGGGCCGTGTTGGTGGTGCTGTAATACACATCCCAGTGGTCTTGGTTGGTGCCGCCGGCAGTCCAACTTACGGTGGCCGAGGTGGCCTCAATGTTGGTGGCCATGTTATTCATCGTGGGCTTAAGGCAAGTGGGCGCTTTGTCGATTTTGATGTTGTCCACAAAGATGGCACCACTACCGTAATTAGCTTCAGAATAGAACTGCAAGATGACCGACTTGTTGGCATAATCTGCCAAAGAAATGGTGGCTTCGGTGAATGTGCCTGGGTCGGTGTTACCCGTGCCAGAACCTTTAGTGTACGACTCTAATTCGGTAAATGTTGTTCCACCGTTTTCTGAAATCTTCACCGAAAATGCGCCGCTACTTGCGTTATGCGTATAGTCGAAGGTGAGTTCTTTAGGCTCTGCGGGCAGATTGATAATAGGTGAATTGATGATAGCCAAGGGACCGTGTGCAAAATAGTTATTCATACGAATCATCTTGTTTCCGTTGTATTCATAGACTCCCCAATAGTACCAAGGGGATGAGCCGTAATCAGTGCCTGTGGTGGCAGAGTTGTCCCAGCACATGGGTACGGTGTTGGCTGTCATACTTTCAAAGTTTTCCGTCCAAGGGAAGGTGGTGACAGCATCACACTTGGTAGTGAAGGGGAACACCTCGGAGGGGTCGCTGGTTTCGGAGGTAGGGCAGTTGGCCACCACATAGAATTGGTAGTCAGTATTAGCGTCCAAGCTCTCGAGGGTGTAGGGGTTGTCTGTTACGTTGGGCACTTCGGTGTAGTTGGCATCGCTAACCTTCTTGTAAAACACCGACCACGAGGTTTCGCCGCTGCGGGCAGTCCAACTCAATTCAGCTTCGTTGGATGAAGTAACGGCTCCAAGCTCATTGGGCTTTAGGCACGAGGACACGACGCAACTCACGGTGTGGAGTACATCGCTGCTCATGGCACCCGTTCCAGAGAAAATCAAATCGTCGGTGAAGTCGGTGAAGGTGTAACTGCATTCGCTGTCGTATTCTCCACTATTCCATACGAATTTTATTTGCATACCATCGCAAACAGAGAATGAACCAGTATAAGGTCCTGTAACATAAGGCATGGTCAAACTTTCGATTACCTCATTGGTTGCAACATCCACCACTTTGATAGAGGCACCATTCCAAGAATCATTGTATTGGTCGGTAAATCTGTAGCTTATTTCGCACAAGTTGTCGCACAAAGGCGTGGTGAAGCTTGCGGTCTTGTAGCCGCTGGTGGGCGTTTCGCCGGTGCACACGCTCTGCACACGGACTTGGTATGCCGTGTTGGGGGTGAGGTTTTCAACCATGGTGGTCATCTGCGTGGTGTTGGAGAGCAAAGGCGACCAGTCCGTGTAGCTGCCGCCTTTGATTTCCACGTTGTAGGTTCCGCTGCCGCCGCCCCAGTTGAGGGTGGCTGTTTCGGAAGATAAGGCTTCGGCCACCAAGGTTTCGGGCTTGTCGCAGTCGCCTTCCTGGGCTGGCTCGTAGGTGAAGGTGGTTCTGGGAATGAAGCTTGCTCCATTGGAGCTATAGCCACCATAACCCGTATATCCATAATAGGCAGCGTTGCTTTCAGATTTTCCATAGAAAGATGCAGCAGAATAGCTTGCTTTGCCCGTTTCATAAAATCCTACGAGGAGATTGCCTCCGCCATATTCATACTCGGCGATGTTGAAAGGCACTTCCATAGTGCTTGCATTTCCGTTCAGCGTGCCGGAGAACACTTTGGTTGCGTTGGCGTTTCCAACCAATCCTGTCAAAGTGGTGCTGGTGGTTTCACTGAGATACACTTCATAAGGTGCATTCCATGCTCCACTTGCAGTTTGAGACAAGTAGAACACCATTTTTGAAATGGTTGCTCCATTCATGACCGCAATGTCGGCTGCGGGAATGATGAATTCTGCTGAACAGTCACCCGCATCAGCCCAGTTTCCATAAACTGGTATTTGGGAACTTGTTGCTGTTGCTGTCTCATAAACCGTGAAGGTTTCTTGAGCTTGCGCTGTTGTCCACGGCGCGAATGCTGCGAGGAGCAGCAGGATTAGTAAACTTTTTCTTTTCATAGGGTTAAGATTTGAAGGTTAGTAAAAAAGATTTGTTATTTCAGGATTTGTTATTTCAGGGATTTTTTACCATGACCATTGACCATGACCATGACCGCTTTTACGGAAAGCTAAAGTTTCAGCCTTGGGATAAAGTGGTCATTGTCATAGTCACAAGTCATCGTCCCACAGTCTCGTGTCAATATGTAAACTAAATATGCTCATCTACTTATTTTAAGGGTTTAAAGATTTTGGGGATTGACATCTAGGAACTGTTCTGGTGTCATAATTTCTATATGATTGTCAGTATTAGGATAATCTTTTGAATTGAAAGTCAGCAAGTATTGACAGCCGACAGAAACGGCTGCTTGCAACTGGCAGCTGTCTTCGAGGTCGGCAAAGCGCATGTCGTTGATGCTACGCAGAAGACTTTCATTGTCGTGTTCGGCAACATGGTAATCTTTCAACAGACCTTTTGCCATGTTGCGCAAGAAAGCCACGCGCGTCTTTTTCTCGATATTCAACTCTTTGTTGAGGTATTTGTCAACGACATAAAGGATGGTGTAGAACCCACCTACCGACATGTAGAGGGAATGGCCTCCCGCAATGAGTTGGTTGATGGTTCGTTTCACGGCATCCAATCGCTCGCGCTGCATCAGATACTCGATGATGACATTTGTATCAAAAAAGACTTTCATACGCCGTATTTTTCATTGATGTATTCGTTGCGCAAATCCTCAAACGAGGATTGTGGGGCGGGCAGTATTCCTTCAAGGTCGCAAAGCGAGATGGTGCTTCCATCGGCTTCTGAAAGAGCCATGATGCGCCGTCTGGAGTCTTGTTCCATGCTTTTGCCATGGAGTTGCTGGACATACCGAAGCACGGCAAGCTCAATCTCATGCTGCATCCATTTTTTCACATCATTATCCGATCCAAGGGAGGGTTTTAGTTGCTCAACCAAAGCGTCTTCTATTGAAATGCTGTAAGTACACATTGTTTTGTTTCCTTTCGTGGGTTCAGGATTTGTAATTCCGAGATGCACGGCGTTTGATATTATATTTATAATCAACCGTTTGCATAAATCTCGTCTATTTCTTCCGCAATCAACGAATATAATTGTTCCGGTGTCATGTCTTTTTTAAGAGCCTGTTTCCGGCGTTCGGCCTTGCTGCGTGTGTAACCCTCAATCATCAAGTCCACCTGGTGTTGGAGCCAGCAGCTGATGCTCTCTCGGCTTGTGAGGCTGATGCTCTCTCGGCTTGTGAGGAGAGGGTTGATTCGCCGCAACGTTGCTTCATCTATGTTTATGCTTACTGTACACATTGTTTTGTTTCCTTTCGTGGGGTTCAGGATTTGTTATTTCAAGATTTCAGGATTTCAGGGTTTATTTGGGGTTTTGGGGTTAGTTGTCTTTTATGTAGCCTATTCGTTTTCGGGGTTGGGGACAAAAAAAGCAAGCAAGAGGCTTGAAGCCTGTCGCTTGTGCATGACAGTTCCGTAAGTAATTTGTAACCAAAGAGTTATAAAGACTGCGCATAGACGAAGGAGCTTCGCTACCGTTGTCGGGCAAAGGCTTTGTCAGGCCGTAATATGTCTGATAAAGGGTTTGCATGGCAATGTTTGAGGGGGCAAAAATAATAAATTTTCATTACACCTAAATAAAAAAAAGAAAAAAAACGTAAAAAAAGGAGGATTTTTTCGTTTCTTCCGTTGGAGTTTTGGAAAAAACGTAATTTTGCCGCTGTTATGACCACAACCACGATTATCATCAGCATCCTCTTCATCCTCTGCCTCACTTCGCCGGCGGCCTTGCGCTCGGTGGGTTTGGTGAGAGAAGGCGACAAGCCCTCGCAAAAGTTCCTCATCCCGTTGCTGTTTGGCCTTTCACAAGGTATGGCCGCACTCATCGGTTCGGCCATCGGGAGGCTCATCGCGCATCTGTTCGTCTATATCGCCGACTATATGGTCTTCGCGATGATGCTCGTGGTAGCCGCCAAGCTTTTCATCGACTCGATGCGGATGCTGCGGGGCAAGATGCTCTACACCGTCAGCACCGACGGCGAGCTGCTGGCGCTCTCCCTTCTTGCCGCGACCAACACGCTGCTGATGTCGCTCATGGCCTCTTATTTCAGTCCCTTCGGCTATTGGTATATCCTCGTCGTGGCTTTGGCAGGCTTTTTGTGGTCGTTTTTCGCCGTGCGCACCGAATTCAACCCCGCGATGGTCAAAAAACTGAGCTTCATCGAGTTTTCGGCAGCGGTCTTCATGGCCGTCATCGCGATATTGTATTTGTTTACTGATTTGATTTGAAATTAAAAGATTCAAAGATTCAAGATTTAAAGATTTCGGACTATGACTTGTGATTATGACAATGACTGCTACACAATAAGCTTGAAGTTCCATATTTTCATGGAGCAGTCATGGTCAATGGTCATGGTCAAATAATACAAAACCATGAAAAAGATACTCTTGCTCTTTATCGGCTTGTCCTTCACGTTGGTGGTTTCGGCGCAACCTGCCCACTATTATAACGCCGCCAACGGCCTGACAGGCACCCCTTTAAAACAGGCCCTCCACAATATCATCAAAGACCACACCACGGTGTCTTACGGTCAGCTGTGGAACGCCTTTTGGAGCACCGACAACAAAGGCAACGGCGTGGTGTGGGACATGTATTCCGACCGCCCCAACGGCACGCCGCCCTACACCTACTACCTTGGCACGGACCAATGCGGCAACTACAACGGCGAGGGCGACTGCTACAACCGCGAACACTCGTGGCCACAAAGTTGGTTCAACGAACAAACCACGCCACGCTCCGACCTGCACCATATCTTCCCGACGGATGGCTATGTGAACAACAAACGCGCCAACTATCCCTTCGGCGAGGTGCGCTCGGCCTCGTGGACCTCGCAAAACGGCTCGAAATTAGGCACTTGCAAGACCTCGGGCTACTCTGGAACGGTGTTTGAGCCTATCGACGAATACAAGGGCGACTTCGCACGCGCCCTTATGTACATGAGCGTGCGCTACTACACCGAAGACGGCAGCTGGGGCAGCAGCGACATGACCAACAAGGCCGAAATAAAAGACTGGGCCATTAATATGCTCATGCGCTGGAACGAGCAAGACCCCGTAAGCCAAAAGGAAATCGACCGCAACAACGCGATCTATGACGACTACCAGCACAACCGCAACCCCTTCATCGACCATCCCGAATACGCCCGCATGATTTGGGACCCCACATGGGACATCACCGAACAGGAAAGTTCCCAAGCGGTGTATCTGTTTCCCAACCCCGTCGAAAGAGGCCAGACGCTCCACCTGAGCGGCCATTGCAGCGCGTTCGATGCCGTGACGGTTTGCGACATGATGGGTCACACCCTGTTCAAAACCCCTACCGGCAACACCAAGGGCAGCTGCCAACTGACGCTCCCCAGAGACTTGCAACGCGGCTGCTATATCGTCAAGCTGATGCGCGGCGACAAGGTGGTGAAATACGAGAAGCTTCTTGTCAAGTAGCCTGAAACTATCTGATGGAAGGCATTTTAGCGGAAGAATTTCTCCAACTCCACACGACAAGCGCCACCGTAAGCACCACGCTCGTCGCGAGGAGCCACACGTTTTGCGTTTCGCCGAAATGCTCCGCGTCGATGTCAATAATGCCTCTCGCGTTGAGGTAATACAGCACCACCACACTACCGTTGTTCACGAAGTGCATGACGATGCTCGTCCACAGCGAGCCGCTGACGTAGAACATGTAGCCTAGCAGGAGGCCGAGAAACAGTCGCGGCAAAAAACCATAGAACTGGAAGTGGATGAACGAGAAGATGGCCGCCGAAAGGAAAATGGCCACGTGCGGGTTCATCCTGCGCGTCAGCGACTGCTGCAACACGCCACGGAAGGTTAGCTCCTCTCCTACTGCCGGTATCAGCGCGATAATCAGCAAATTGAGCAACATTCCGCCAACGGTATCGACATCCAGCATCTTTTCGGTGGCGGCCTTCGCCGTTTCCTCCAAGGCTTTCATGTAGTCTTCAAGCCGCTGGAAAGCCGGCCCGAACTTCATGCCTTCGTTCCAAAGGGTCAGCTGGTTGGTGACCGGAAGCGAGACGAACATCAGCGCAATGCCGCCGAAAAGCATCCAAAACGGGCTAATCCGCCTCAAACCAATGGCTCGCATTGGCCTTCCCTCGCGCGTGAGGCAATAATAGACGATGGGCGGCACCACAAACATAAACACGGAAGATATACCTTGCGAGATTATCATCCCCGTGTCGCCTGAAAACATGAAGGCAAAAGAAAGGGCAATTCCTATCAAACTGCTAATCAATAAAATGACGAGAAAAAGAAAAATTCTCATACCTGTGGATTGTTTCATAAGTTCAAGCATGGGTTATTTTGGGATTTCAAGATTTCAGATTTCAGGATTTTTTGGATTCACGATTTCGGACGCAAGCATTGCGTCCCTACAAAACCTTCTACTTCCTATCTCAAATTTGCGGCAAAGATACGCTTTTTGTACTTTTGCAGCCGAAAAATGATACTATGTTTAAACTCGCCCACCTCGAATTCGAGCATTATCCGCTCCTTTTGGCTCCGATGGAAGACGTGTCGGACCCGCCGTTCCGCTATGTCTGCAAACTGTTTGGTGCCGATGTGGTCTATTCGGAGTTCATCTCCGCCGACGGCCTCATCCGTGATTCAGTAAAAAGCATCAAAAAACTTGATTTCGAGGAGTTTGAGCGCCCAGTTGGCATACAAATCTTCGGCAATGCCGTCGAGCCGATGGTGGAGGCAGCGCGTTATGCCGAGACCGCCCATCCCGACTTGATTGACATTAATTTCGGTTGTCCAGTAAAGAAAGTAGCCTCGAAGGGCGCCGGTTCGGGCATCATGAACGACATTCCCAAGATGGTGGCCATCACCAAGGCTGTGGTGGAGGCCGTGAAAACGCCCGTGACGGTGAAGACGCGCCTCGGCTACGACAACGAGCACCGCGAAATCGTCGAAATCGCTGAGCGACTGCAAGATGTGGGCATCGCCGCCCTCACCATCCACGGTCGCCTGCGCACCACCAAATACAGCGAGCCCGCCGACTGGACGTTAATCGGGGCGGTGAAAAACAACCCAAGGATGCATATTCCCATCATCGGCAACGGCGACGTGGTGGACGGTCCATCGGCTAAACATTACAAGGACACTTTCGGCGTTGATGGCCTGATGATTGGTCGTGCCACTTACGGCAACCCGTGGATTTTCAGCCAGATACGGCATTATTTGGAAACAGGAGAGGAGTTGCCCATGCCGGATGTGGCCGAAAGGGTGCGTGTCAGCAAGATTCAATTAGAAAGGTCGGTGGAATGGAAAGGCGAGCGTATCGCCATTTTTGAAATCAGGAAACACTGGGCTTCTTACTTCAAGGGATTGCCTAACTTTAAGCCGTTCAAAATGAGGTTGATGGAGGTTCTTTCAGTTGGTGAAATCATGGAGATTTTGGATGAAATCAGCCAACAATACCATCCTTAAGCACTCCATTTTCAAACAAATTCCTCACCAATTCCTCACGGCTAATATGATAAGTATTGATTCCCAACGACTTGGCGGCTTCGATATTCTCGGCCGTGTCGTCTATGAATAAGGTTTCTTCGGGCAACAAATGCTCGTGGTCGAGGATGAGCTCGAAGAAGCGCGGGTCGGGTTTTTCCAAATGCTCGGCAAAGGAGAAGTACGACTTGTTGAACAGTTCGTCAAATTCGTTATAGCCAAAGCGCAGCTGCAAATCCCTGACATACAGGTCGTAATGAATGACATTCGTGTTGCTCATCAAGTAGATTTTGTAGTGTTTCTTCACTTTTTCGATGGCCTCGATGCGCTCGCGGGGAATGTCCAAGAGCATGGCGTTCCAGATGGAGTCGAATTTCTCGTCGGTCATTTTTTCCTGTCCGATGAATTGTTTTGTTTTTTTGCGGAAGGTTGCCGCCGTGTAGATGCCTGTGTCGAATTTGCTCAAAATCTCCATAAACTCCTTTGAATGAGCGAGTTCAGAAATCTCAATACCCATTTTTTCGAGTTCCTTGTAAACCACGTTTTCGTCGATGTCGAGGATGACGCCGCCGAGGTCGAAGATGATATTTTTGATTTTTGTGTTCATTTTTGAGAAATTTTTAGGTCTAATTCGCTGCAAAATTGTAACTTTGCCGCGCAAAAAGCAAGAAAAACATGAAAATCTTTTCAACGGCTTGCTTTTTCGCGGTCCCATAGCGCAGTTGGTTAGAGCAACTGACTCATAATCAGTAGGTCCTAGGTTCAAGCCCTAGTGGGACCACGAAACAAACCCCTAATCTGTTGATTTACAGATTAGGGGTTTTGTTTTTGCACTACAGAAACGGTGATTACATCTGGGCGAAATCCCGCGCCAAGCCGCCTTGTGAGGTTTCCTTATAAAGCGATGGCAAATCTTTTCCCGTTTCCTTCATCGTTTCCACGACCTTGTCGAACGACACGCGGTGGTGCCCGTCGGAGAAGGTGGAATAAATGTTGGAGTCCAAGGCGCGGGCGGCGGCGTAGGCGTTGCGCTCGATGCAAGGTATTTGCACGAGCCCGCACACGGGGTCACAGGTCATGCCCAAATGGTGCTCAAGCGCCATCTCGGCGGCGTATTCAATTTGTGCCGGACTGCCTCCAAACAGTTGGTTGGCGGCAGCGGCGGCCATGGCGCAGGCCACGCCCACCTCGCCCTGGCAGCCCACCTCGGCACCCGAGATGGAGGCGTTGGTGCGCACGATGTTGCCCACCAAGCCCGCCGTCACCAAGGCACGGATGATGCGCTGGTCAGCGAAGTCGTAGCTATGCGAGAGATGGTAGAGCACCGCAGGCATCACGCCACACGAGCCACAAGTGGGTGCCGTGACGATGACCCCTCCCGAAGCGTTCTCCTCGGAAACGGCCAAAGCGTAGGAATACACCAATCCGCGACTTTTCAGCGTGTGCGTGTAGCCCGAAGCCTTGATGTGGTAAGTGGCGGCCTTGCGGCTCAGGTTGAGCGGTCCGGGCAAGACGCCCTCGGCCTGCAAACCGCGCTCCACGGCGGCCTTCATCACCTGCCACACTTCCATCATGTAGTCCTCAATTTCCTTCTGGTTTTCATGCTCATAGACATATTCCCAATACGTCCTTCCTCGTTTCTCGCACCAGTCGAGGATATCGGTCATCCGGCTTAAGGGATAGAGGTCGGGCTGCTCGCTCGTTTTGCCTTCTTCGGCCAAGTTGCCGCCCCCGATGCTGAACACCTGCCACTCGCCGAGACAGTTTTTTTGTGCGTCGAAAGCCTTGAACAGCATACCGTTAGGATGAAACGGCAGGCTGATATCGGGTTTCCATACGATTTCGGTGGGGGCTTGCAAGGTGTTGAGGATGGCCCAGTCGGTCATGTGGCCTTTGCCTGTGGCGGCGAGGCTGCCGTAGAGCGTCACCTCAAACGAGGCAGCGTTGGGGAAGCGGCTGTTGAAGATGCGGGCCGCCTTTTGTGGGCCCATGGTGTGGCTGCTCGAAGGGCCGACACCGATTTTGTAGATGTCTTTGATGGTTTTCATGGCTGCAAAGGTAAGGTTTTGCCCTTGTTTTTGGGCAAAATGTCGAAAAAAATGAAAAATTTTCGCAAAAATGTTTGGCGGATTGAAAAATGTTGTATTTTTGCAGCCGCAAATCGAAAGATTCAACGCAGTTAAACGAGGGGCATTAGCTCAGTTGGCTAGAGCGCTTGCATGGCATGCAAGAGGTCATCGGTTCGACTCCGTTATGCTCCACAAAAGAGGTTCCAGCGATGGAGCCTTTTTTCGTTTGTAGGGGTTCAGTCGTCCCACATCAATGCTGCTGCGATGCCGTCGGCGAAGAGCATTTGGCGGTCGTCGAGGTAAAGGAACTCTCGGGTTTGTGTGATTTTTCCCTCGTTGATTAAGGATTGGGCTTGTTTTTCGCAATACGCCGAAAAACGCTCTCCCATCTTGCTTTTCAGCCATTTCAGGTCGATGCCCCAATGGGTGCGTAGGCGGAGCATGACGTATTCGTCGTAGCGCTGCTCGGGAGTGAGTGTCTCGCGTCCCGCATCCCAAAGTCTCGCGTCCAAATACTTCTCTACGCTGGCCTCGTTCCACTGCCGCGCGGTGCCATCGTAGGAGTGTGCGGAAGGTCCAAAGCCGATGTAAGGCGTTCCGAACCAATAGCTTGCGTTGTGCTTGGAGTGCATCCCTCGGCGGCAGAAACTGGAGATTTCGTAGTGGAGGAAGTCTTCTTTTTCGGCGCGACCGCAAAGAATCTCGTAGTCGCGGAGGGCGTCGTCCTCATGGATGGGCAAGGTTTTCCCCATTTCAATTTGCTTGGTGAGGATGGAATTGGGCTCCAAGGTGAGCGCGTAGGCCGAGAGATGGGGTATGTCGGCATCGAAGAACAGGTCGAGGTTGCGGTTCCATTGGTCGGCGGTGGCGGTCGGGAGGCCATAGATGAGGTCGAGGCTGAGGTTGTCGAAGCCCGCTTGTTTGGCCCAAACGAGGCAGTTTCGGGCGTGTTCCGAATTGTGTTGGCGACCCAGATACTGCAAGTCGTCGTCGAAGAAGCTTTGTATGCCGATGCTGAGGCGGTTGATGCCCGTTTCGCGCAAGGCGTGAAGATAGCGTTCCGAGAGCGTGTCGGGGTTGGCTTCGAGGGTGATTTCGGGGTTGGGGGCAATCGGGTAGTGCTTATTAATAAGGTGTAGCAGTTCCGCGATTTCGTCCGTTGAGAGCAGCGAGGGCGTGCCGCCGCCGAAGTAGAGGGTTTCTATGGCCTTGTCCTTTTCCTCGAAAGGGAGTGCTGTTGCAGGCTTGACAAGTGTAAGAGATTGAGGGTCAAGCCCGCAATGACGATTAAGGACGAGATAGTCTTTTCGGGCTATGATTTCGGCCTTCAAAGCATCCAGAAACTTGTCTTTCAGCTTCATGGAAGGCAGGGAATAGAAGCCACAGTAGCCGCATTTCGACTTGCAGAAGGGGATATGGATGTAGAGGCTGGACAATGTTGAGTTAGGAGTTGGGAGTTGGGAGTTAGGAGTTGGGAGTTGGGAGTTGGGAGTTGGGAGTTAGGAGTTGGGAGTTGGGAGTTAGGAGTTGGGAGTTGGGAGTTAGGAGTTGGGAGTTATGTATAAAAAAGTTGAGAGTTGAATCGGTTGCCCAACTTTCAACTCTCAACTATTAACTTTTTAACTGAAAAAATTAGTCTTTCTTGCAGTCCTTGCAGCAGGCGAGGCCCTTGTAGGCCAGACCAGCGAGGCAGGCGCCGACGAGCGGGGCCACGATGAAGAGCCACAGCTGAGGCAGAGCCAGCGTGTTTTCCGAGAAGAAAGCAACGCCGATGCTGCGGGCGGGATTGACCGAAGTGTTGGTCAGCGGGATGCTGATGAGGTGGATGAGCACGAGGGTGAGACCGATGGCCAGACCGCCGAACTTGCCGTTGGCGTGGCTGCTGTCGGTAACGCCGAGGATGACCATCAGGAACACAAAGGTCAGGATGGCTTCGGTGAGGAATGCACCGAGGGTGTTGGTTTGGAGATAGCCGTCGGCACCGGCGAAGAATTCACCGTAACCGTTGGCGGCAAAAGTACCAAGCGTCATGTTGGCCGACTTGGCGATCACCATGAGGAGAAGGCCAGCGAGCAAACCGCCGATGATTTGGGCAGCCCAGTAGGCAAGCATTTCTTTCAGCGACATGCGACCATTGGCCCACACGCCGAAGCTGACGGCGGGATTGAGGTGTGCACCCGAGATGTGGCCGATGCCATAGGCCATAGCCACCACGGTCAAACCGAAAGCAATGGATACGCCGAGGAAACCGACGGAACCACCGGCGAAGATGGCCGTACCGCAGCCACCAAACACAAGAACGAACGTGCCGAGCAATTCGGCGAAGAATTTGTTACATCCTTTCATAATTGTTTGAATTTTAATTGGTTAATAATTAAGTTTGTGTATGTTTCCAATTCATATTCATACGGATATGCTCCGTTTCTGTTTTGCAAATGTACAAAATAATTCAACTGGTACGCATTTTCCCCAAAAAAATTTTAGATGAGTGGTATTGCGGGCATTTGGTTGTCCATCCCAACCGTTTCCGCCCAAAATCAAAAACAGCGGTTTCAAAATGGCTTTTTTCAGTTTTGGAAGAAAAATTTGGCAAATTTGCCCAAGAGTGCGTAACTTTGCCACATGAAGAAACTATTGACATCGGTATTGTGCTTTTTGATGGCTTTCTCCGCCATCGCGCAAGAACCAAAAAACTACCAGTTTTCCTTGGAGGACTGCCTCCGTTTTGCCGTCGCCAACAGCCTTGAGCGCAAATCGATGGAGCTGACGGGCGAGTCGCTCGAAACCACCTACGAGCAGTCGAAGCAGCAACGCCTGCCTAACTTGAGTGCTTCGATGGGGCAGAATTTCAACAACAACGAGAACGGATGGTCCACCTCGGGCAACGTGGGCGTGGGCTCGTCGGTAACGATTTACCAAGGCGGCCAAATCAACAACACCATTGCGCAAAACAAGCTCAACCTGGAACGCAATGCGGTGCAGCTGGAACGCTACGACAACCAACTGGCCACGCAAATCCTGCAAAGCTTCCTCACCATCCTCGGCAACCAAGAACTGCTGAATTATCAGCTTGAGGTGCTGAACACCAGCCGCGAGCAGATGAAACAAGGCCAAGCGCGCCACAAGGCCGGAGCCATCCTCGAAAGCGACCTGCTCATGCTTGAGGCGCAATATTACAGCGACTCGAACAACGTGGTCGATTCGAGAATCAACATCGAAAACAACCTGCTCGACCTGAAAGTGCTACTCTCGATGAACCCGACCGACCATTTGGAAATCGTTTCGCCCAACACAGAAAACCTTGATAATCTGATAGAAACGCTCCCTACGGAAGAAGAAGCCATCAGCCTCGCGATGGACTACCTCCCCGACTTGCGCCTCGGCGACTACGACATCCTACTGGCCGAGAAGAGTGTTGATATGGCGAGGGGCAACTATCTCCCTTCCATCAGCGCCAACGCCAACGTAGGCATGGGAATGTTGTCGTACGACGATCAAGGCAACGGACGCTGGCTCGGCAAACCGAGCGAATCGGTGGGCGTGTCGATGAGCATCCCGATTTACAGCCGAGGCCAAACCAAGGCCAACGTAAAGAAGAGCCGCATCGCGCTACAACAGGCCGAATTGGACTACGAACAAACCCAACTCTCTGTGCGACAAACGGTTGTTCAGGCCTATCGCAACGTGGTTTCGGCCTACAACGCCTACAAGGTGTCGGAAGTGAGAGAAAACGCCTACAGCAAAAGTTTCAACGCCTATAACATACAGTATCAATATGGTACAATCACGACGGTGGACTTGCTGCAACAACAAAACAACTACCTGAACGTGTTGAACAGCTACATCCAAAACAAATATTCTCTGCTGATGAAACGGAAGATTTTGGATATCTATATGGGGAGGAGTGTGGAGTTGTGAGTGTGGAGTTAGGAGTAGGGACGCAATGCTTGCGTCCGAAATCTTGAAATTAGAAATGCGAAGCATTGACTAACGTCGAATCTTCGATTTCAACGAAGTTAAATCTTGAAATAATGAAATCCTGAAATAATGAAAAAGAAAACTAAAATTTGGCTTATCATTCTCGCTGTCGTCGTTGCGGCGATTGCCGCGATAATCCTTGTAAAGAACACGAAATCCGCGAACAAGGAATTGGTCATCCGCACCCATGCCGTGACGGAATACACGGTGGAAAACACGGTGACGGCCACGGGTACCATCGAGCCGGTCGAAACCGTCGAAGTGGGTACGCAGGTATCGGGCAAGGTGGAGAAGATTTATGTCGATTTCAACGATGTGGTGAAGAAAGGCGACCTGCTGGCCGAGCTTGACAAGCAGACGCTCAACCAGAGCCTCAGCCGCGCCAAGGCCAGCCTCACCTCCGCCGAGAGCCAACTGAACTATGCAAAGCTCAACTACGACCGCATCAAGCAACTTTATGAGGCCAACGCGGCCACGCTCGCGTCGTATCAAGAAGCGCAGAACAGCTACACGCAGGCGCAGATGAGCAAGCGCAACGCGCAAGCCTCCTACGACCAAGCGCGGGTGGACTTGGGCTATGCCGAAATCTATTCGCCCATCGACGGCATCGTGCTCGACCGCGCCGTGGAAGTGGGCCAAACCGTGGCCGCCTCGTTCAGCACGCCGACATTATTCACCCTCGCCAACGACCTGACCAAGATGCAGGTGGAGGCTGACGTGGACGAAGCCGACATCGGGCAAGTGAAAGTGGGACAGAGAGTTAGCTTCACTGTGGATGCCTACATGGACGACAACTTCGACGGCACGGTGAGCCAAATCCGCATGAAACCCACCACCACGAGCAATGTGGTAACTTATACCGTCATCATCGAGGCACCCAACCCCGACCAGAAGCTCTTCCCTGGCATGACCGCCAGCGTGACCATCGTCACCGAGGAGCAAACGGGTTTGGCCGTGCCTGCCGAGGCTTTCAACTTCACGCCCGACGAGCAGGTACTGAAGGCTCTGCGCAAGAGCCACGACAAGCCCAGCGAAGGCCAACGTCCGCAAGGCGAGATGCCCGAAGGCGAGCGGCCACAGATGCAGGAAGGCAGCCGCCCCGTGATGGTGTGGGTGAAGAACGGCGACGACATGATGCCGCGTCCCGTGAAGGTTGGCATGAGCGACGGCGCCTACAAAATCGTGGAGCAAGGCTTGCAACTCGGTGATTCCGTGGTGCTTTCGGCGCAATATGTAGCCAAGGAGAAGGCCAAGAAGACCGGCGACAACCCCTTCATGCCCAGCCCTCCCGGTAAGAACAAGAGCAACAACAAAGGCGGCGGTGCCCCGAGCGGTCCTCCGATGTAATTCTTTCCGAAATGAGTACGCCATCCATCATCAAGGTTGAGAACCTCAAGCGGACGTTTGTCGTTGGCAGTGAGCAAGTTCACGCGCTGAAAGGGGTCAGTTTCGACATCCTTCAAGGCGAGTTTGTGAGCATTATGGGCTCGTCGGGAAGCGGCAAGTCCACCTTGCTCAATATTCTCGGTTGCCTCGACCAGCCCACAGCTGGCGAGTACCTCATCGACGGCATCTCCGTGCGCGAACGCACTAAAAACGAGCTGTCGGAAATCCGCAACCGCAAGATTGGTTTTGTTTTCCAGTCGTATAACCTCTTGCCGCGCACTTCGGCCTTGGAAAACGTCGAATTGCCACTGGTTTACAACCCCGACGTGTCGCACAGGGAACGCCACGAGAGGGCACAACACGCCTTGGAACTCGTCGGTCTGAAAGACCGTATGGGCCACATGCCCAACCAACTATCGGGCGGTCAGCAGCAGCGCGTGGCCATAGCCCACGCCTTGGTGAACGACCCTGTCATCGTGCTCGCCGACGAAGCCACGGGCAACCTCGACACCCGCACTTCCTACGAAATCATGAGCCTCCTCCAAAGCCTTCACGAACAAGGCAAGACCATCGCATTCGTGACGCACGAGTCTGACATTGCGGTGTTTACGAGCAGAACCATATTCCTCCGCGACGGACACATCCTCCGCGACGAACCCGTGGCGACCAAATCAGCAGCCGAGGCTTTGGCGGCCTTGCCGGTAGAAAACGACTATTAACTGCAAACTGCAAACTAAAAACTGGTAACTTGGATATTCTGAATTTAATACGAATTTCGGCAAAAGCCCTTTTGCGCAACAAGACGCGCTCGGCCCTTTCCATGCTCGGCATCGTCATCGGCATTGCCGCCGTTATCGCGGTGGTCAATCTCGGCGAAGGCCTGAAGCAAAGCACCGCCAACCAGCTTTCCGACATGGGCACCAACCTCATCATGGTGATGCGCGCCAACCAACGGCGCGGCGGCGTGAGCATGGGTTCGAGCAACGTGCAGTCGCTGAAAGTGCACGACTGCGATCTGATTGCCAAAAACGCCAAGAATGTTACTATGGTCAGTCCTGTGGTGAACAGCGGCGGCCAGTTGGTGAACGGCTCCAAAAACTGGTCAGGCACGGTGTATGGCGGCTCGCCCGACTACTTGGAAATCAAGAAGTTTGAAATCGCGACAGGCGTGAATTTCACCGAAGAAGATGTAAAAAAATACGCCAAAGTCGGCTTGATTGGACAAACCATCGTGAAGGAACTTTTCGACAGCGGCGAAGACCCCATCGGCAAGACCATCCGCGTAGGCAATATGCCGTTTAAGGTCATAGGGACGCTGAAGGAAAAAGGGCAAAACAGTATGGGCATGGACCAAGACGACCTCGTTGTAATGCCTTACAGCACCGTGCAAAAGCGCATGTTGGGCGTGGACTACCTCCAGCAAATTGTGTGCTCTGCCGCCTCCGAAGACGTGGCCGAGGCCGCCGTGGAGGAAATCGAGAATATTTTGCGCGCCTCGCACAAAATCCCCGATGGCGGAGCCGACGACTTCGACGTGCGTACCCAGCAGGAAATGCTCGAAATGATGACCTCGATGACAGGCATGATTACCACGGTTTTGGTGGCTATCGCACTGATTTCCTTGCTTGTAGGCTGCATCGGCATTATGAACATTATGTACGTTACCGTCACCGAGCGCACCAAGGAAATCGGTTTGAGAATGTCCATCGGTGCGAAAAATTCGGCCATTTTGCTACAATTCCTCACCGAGAGCATCATCCTCAGCCTCATCGGCGGCGTGATTGGTTTGCTGTTGGGCATCGGCTTGTCCTACATCGTGGCTTTGGTGATGTCGTTGCCGTTCATTATCAATCCGTTATGGATGGTCATTTCTTTTGTGTCGTGCGCCATTTTGGGCCTCATTTCGGGCTTCTTCCCCGCACTTAAGGCTTCGCGCACCGACCCGATTAACGCTTTGAGATATGAGTAACAAAATGATAAACAACTGGTTGAAATGAACAAAAGTACACGCAAGCGGCTGAACTCTTTCTTTTCTATAAAGCGTATCATCGGGCTTTCGCTGATGATGAGCTTGGGCTTCCATTTGTTATACACCTTTGCGTTTTTCTTTGGAGAGTCGCTGTTTTTGAGTTATGAGAAGTCGGCACCGATGCCCAACAAATGGCAAATACAAGCTCATGCCCCTTCAGACACCCTTCAAACAGTTCATCCACAACACTTTGAGAAATTTCAGCCTCGAAGACACAACGACATGGGCTCCAAGGCCAAGCGGTTCAGGTTGGGCAGAATGGCGGCGCATGTGGCAACCAGCTTTGTTATGCTGTTCGTGTTGTTTCTATACAACCGGAAATTAATGATGCTTAACTTCTCAAAGAAATGGCATGAGACTTTTTCGGCTATCTTTGGTTCTGTGCTGATTACCACTGTTTTAAGTATTTCGTTTTCCTATCTCATTTTGAGCATCGACCCATACACGCCCGGGCCGCCCATACATTTTCGCATGATACGCGACTGCCTCGTGCGCGACTATACGCTGATGGCCGTTGTGGTTATGGCGGCTTATCTGTTGCGTGCGCTCTATAATCAAAAGATGATAGCCGTTGAGAATGAAGAACTTAAAACCGAGAACATCCGTTCACACTATGAAGCCTTGAAAAACCAACTCGACCCGCATTTCCTCTTCAATTCGATGAACACCTTGCAGTCGCTCATCGATCTTGACAAGGACAAGGCCGGCGACTTCGTGCACCAGCTTTCGTCGGTGCTGCGCTACACCTTGCAGAGCAATGAAACGGTTACCTTGGCCAAGGAAATAGAGTGCGTCAAGGCTTATTGCAACATGATGCGCAGTCGCTATGGCGACAACCTAAAATTTGATTTTCAGATAGATACAAAATACAACAACTTCAAGATATTGCCGCTTTCGGTGCAAGGACTCATCGAAAACGCCATCAAGCACAACGTGATTTCGGCCAAGCAGCCCCTCGAAGTGCGCATCGCTGCCGACGACCAAGCCCAGCTGACCGTCAGCAACCCGATTCAGCCTAAAATCATGGCTGAAACGGGCAACAGCATCGGATTGGCCAACCTCGCCGAGCGCTACCGCCTGAAATGGGAAACGGAAATCGGCATTATGGACGACGGAAAGGTCTTTGAAGTAACGATACCACTGATAAAACCAACCGAAAAACTATGAGAGTACTGATTATTGAAGACGAAACGATGGCAGCACAGATGCTGCGGAAACTGATTGAAGAGGTTTGCGACGCGGCCGAAATCATCGGCCAACTCGAATCCATTGAAGACAGTGTGGAATGGTTTTCGACTCATCCCATGCCCGACTTGGTGTTCATGGACATCCATTTGGCCGACGGCTCCTCGTTCTCCATATTCGAAAAGATCGATGTCACCTGCCCCGTCATCTTCACGACGGCCTACGACGACTATGCGCTCAAGGCCTTCGAGGTGAACAGCATCGACTATCTCCTCAAGCCCATCAACAAGAAAGACCTCGAGCGCGCCATGGGCAAGTATTGCAGCCTGGTGCTTTCGTCGCCCCAAGCCAACGGACGTTTCGACACTCTTCTCCAACAGATGGGCGGCACGCAGAAAAAATACCGGAACTATTTCCTGATACCCGAGCGTGACAAACTTATCCCGCTGTTATCCAAAAACATAGCCTATATTTACATCGACACCAAGACCGTGAAGGCCGTGTCGCTCGAAGGCAAGTCGTACTATATGAACCATCCATTGGACGAGCTGATGGCGCAACTCGACCCCGCCATCTTTTTCCGCGCCAACCGTCAGTTCATCATTTCGCGCCACGCTGTGCAAGACATTTCCATTTGGTTCGGAAGCAAGCTTTCGGTGAATCTAACCGTGGAAACGCCGGAAAAGATCATCGTCAGCAAGGCCCGAGTGAGCGAGTTCAAGAACTGGTTTGTGGATTAATTTGCGATTTTTTAAACAACTGATTTACAACATCTTGCAAAAATCGATAAAAAAAGTTGCCCAAAAATGTTGAGGGAACGGAAAAAGGTTGTAATTTTGCACCCACAAAACAATGCTTCCGTAGCTCAGTTGGTAGAGCACCTGACTCTTAATCAGGGTGTCCAGGGTTCGACCCCCTGCGGGAGTACGAGAAAGCCGTTGATTATCAGCGGCTTTCCTTGTTTTTATACCTCCGCAGGGAGTACAAAGCTTTGTTTTGCCTCATTCCACGATGCGCTCCCCAAACCCTTCCGTGACAGAGGTTGCTCCTCAAAACACCAACACCTCACTATCCCCAAAGTTGTCGTAAGTCGAAGTAATCACCCTCTCCCCTGCTTCCAGGCCTTCGACGACCTCGTAATACTGCGGGTTCTGTCGCCCAATCTTGATGTCGCGGCGCGTGGCCTTACTGCCGTCGGAAGAGAGGACATAGATCCATTTGCCGCCGGTCTTTTGGTAGAAGGCACCACGTGGGATAAGCACCGCCTCCACGGGCTGGCCGAGTTGCAGGTTGAGGTAATAAGTCTGGCCGCTGCGGATGTTCTCGGGCTGCTGCTCCATGAACTTGAAGTCGGCCTTGAACTTGCCGTCGCGCACTTCGGGATACACCTTGCGAATCTGCGCCGCATACCGCTCGCTCTGTCGCTCGAAGGTGGCCTCCAAGCCGGGCGTGATGCGGTCGATGTAATGCTCATCGATTTGGGCCTCAATCTTGTAGCTGTCGAGATTGTTGATTTGCCCAATCTTGGAGCCTGCGCCTACCGACTGACCGAGAACCACATCCAACAGGCCCAACTCGCCGTCGATGGGTGCCTTGATGGTCAGGTTTTCCTTGCGCTTGCGGATCATCTTCATATTGACGCGCATGTTTTCGAGGCTCTCGCGCATACGGTCGATTTCCACCGTGCGGTGGAGGCTGTCTTGCTTGGCGCGGTTCTCCACCAACTTCAGGCGGCTGCTCGAAAGCGTGAAGTCCTCCTCGGCCTTCAGGAAGTCCTCACGAGCAATGAGGCCGTCGTTGTAGAGCGACTTCTGCGCCTCGTAGGTGCGGCGGTTGCGCTGCACTTCCATTTGCAGTTGCAGCTTCTCCTGCTCCACGCTCAACTTTTGTTGTTCCATCTGAATCATGGTGTTGCGCAGGATGTTCTCCTTTTCGGCAAGGTCGGCCTCGGAGGTGAGGATTTGCATGTCGAGGTTCTCGTTGCTCAAAATGAGGATGACGTCGCCGGCCTTGACGCGGCTGCC
>CADAVB010000046.1 GCA_902791165.1 uncultured Bacteroidia bacterium | reverse complement strand
GAAATAACGGCGGCCCAAAATGCCTTGCTCTTTCATCTTGAAGTAAAGTTCATCGCGTGTCATACCGTATTCCTTGGCATTGACGAAGATGGGGAAATAGCTGTAGTTGTGCTTGACACCGGGCATATCGTCGAAGAAGCGGATGCCAGGGACATTTCGCAATGCCTCACGATATCGGACGGCGACTTGACGGCGCTTTTCTATGGCCTCATCGACTTGTTTGAGGTTGAGCAGACCGTAGGCTGCACGAACTTCGTCCATCTTGCTGTTGATGCCTGGGGCAACCACTTCGGTTTCGCCAGCAAAGCCAAAATTCTTCAAATAATCTACTCTTTTTTTTGTTTCGGCATCCTTCACAATCAATGCGCCGCCTTCCGCCGTATTGTAAACCTTGGTTGCATGGAAGCTCAACGTTGACATGTCGCCATGCTTCAAGACTGATTTCCCATTCACCTCCACTCCAAAGGCATGGGCTGCATCATAAATCACCTTCAGTCCATACTTGTCAGCAATGGCTTGTATTCGTTCCATGTCGCATGGCTTACCATAGCAATGTACGGGCATGATAGCCGTTGTTTTTGGTGTAATCGCGGCCTCAATTTTGTTTGGGTCAATGCCACAATTCAACGGGTCTATATCAACAAACACGGGTTTAATGCCGTTCCACCACAAAGCGTGGGTTGTAGCCACAAAACTGTAAGGCGTGGTGATTACCTCACCCGTGATGTGCATAGCCTGCAAAGCGGTAATGAGTGGCAAGGTTCCGTTGGTAAACAAACTCAAATACTCAAATGCTCCACACCCAAATACATGCACAAAGCCTTTTCCAACTCTTGGTGGAAGTGACCGTTGTTGGTAATCCACTTGTTGTCCCAAATCTCTTTCAAAAGCCCGTAAAACTCATCAAGATTAGGCAACAAGGGCGATGTTACCGTAAGGGTGTCTTTGCCTATCATTTCAGTTTTTCTTCGACAAAATCAAACCTCGGTGTTACATCGCCAGGTTCTTTGCCCATAAATCCTCCAATGGCTACTTGCTTGTTGGCAACGGTAAACGAGATAATATCGCCTTCGTTAGCCAAGGCTTCAATGTTATTGGACTTCTGAATAGCCATAAAATCTATGGCATAGTTGCCCCAATTGAGGAAATTGGCCGGGATGGTGCAAACCTGTTGGTACTCTCCCGCTTCATGATGCCTGTCGTAGCAACGTCCAGCACCTGTAAAAGAGAAAATCTTGTTTCCCTGTTCGTTTTTCATGTGAAGGGTAATCCAAAACGGGTCTTTTGCCTCCTTCAACCTATATCGAATAACGAGTTCCATCTCTTGGTCCATCCTGATGACATCCTGATAGTCGCCACCTTTCTTCCTTATGCCGATTTCGAGGAGTTCAAAACCCTTGTTTGAAATCTCAGGCTGATCCCATGTTTTGTAATTAGCGGCGGCGTTATCACCTCGCAAATAATGTGACACTATGGTATCAATCTCACCATCATCAACCAGCATACCATCTTTAAGGATAACACCTCGCTTGCACAATGCCTTCACACTTGTCATATTATGGCTCACAAACAGCACTGTACGACCTTCGCCCTTGCTCACATCCTGCATCTTTCCAATAGCCTTCTTTTGGAACTCGGCATCGCCCACGGCCAATACTTCATCCACTACAAGGATTTCTGGATCCAAATGGGCAGCAACGGCAAAGCCAAGGCGCACCCTCATTCCACTGGAATAGCGTTTTACAGGTGTGTCGATATACATTGCACAGCCCGAAAATTCCACTATCTCGTCGATTTTCTTTGCAATTTCTGGTTTGGTCATGCCGAGGATGGCACCGTTGAGGTAGATGTTCTCGCGACCTGTCATCTCAGGGTGGAAGCCTGTGCCCACTTCAAGCAAGGAACCTATACGGCCCTTGGCTTTGATGGTACCCGTTGTGGGAGCCGTGATCTTGGAGAGTATTTTCAACAGCGTGCTCTTGCCCGCGCCATTCTTCCCGATGATGCCCACCACATCGCCTTGCTCCACCTTGAAGTCGATGTTGCGCAAAGCCCAGACATATTCACTTTCGGCGGCCTTCGAGCGGTCGTTCACCGAGCCTATGGTCAAATAGGGGTCTTCCTTGCCCATAACGTTTGTTGCCCACCAGCGGTTCAAATCGTGCGATAAAGTACGCGTAGAAACCAATCCCAAGCGATATAACTTGCTTATATCGTTAAATTCTATTACTGTTGACATATATTTCGTTCCTTATTATCAAATGAAAATCAAACCGTATCCATAAAACTCCGTTGCACCTTGTTGAATATCAAGATACCCAAAGCGAGCAACACCAGCATGAAACCAAAACTGTAGGCCAACCATCCCCAGCCGATAAACTCACCGGCGCCTAAAGCACCGTATTTGAAGGCTTCAAGCACTGGGGTCACAGGATTGTAGTGCATGAGCGTATATAAATCAAAGCCGGCAGCTGTCTTTCCCTTCACTTGACTGAGGGGATAAACGATTGGCGTGGCATACATCCACAAATGCAGAATAAATGAAAAAAGAATGGACAAATCGCGGTATTTCGTCGTCATGGATGAGATAAGAATACCGAAACCCAAGGCCAAACCCGCCAGCATGACCACCAACAAAGGGAAAAGCAAAAGATACCAATTTGGCGTGGGGGCAACCCCTTGTGTGGCAAAATAAACATATACAATTACAAACAGGAACAATTGTATTCCAAATCGCACCAAACTGCTAATCACTTTCTCCAACGGCATAATAAGTCTAGGGAAATACACCTTGCCAAACAAACCAGCATTTCCGGTGAAGGTACCCGATGTGCTTCCCAAGCAGGTGGAAAAATACTGCCACATGCACACACCACTAAGGTAGAACAGCGGCTGCGGGATGCCATCAGTGGGGATGCCGGCAATGCCGCCAAACACCACCATGTACATGATGACCGTCATGGCAGGCTGGATAATCCACCAAAGCGGACCTAGGATGGTCTGCTTGTAACTTGTGATGATGTCGCGCTTGACGAAAAGCATCAGCAAGTCACGGTAATCCCAAATTTCCTTCAAATTCACCTCAAAAAGCTTATTTCGAGGCTTGATGACCGTAGTCCAATTCTCTTGATTGTTCTGACTCATAGTAAAAATGTTTGTTCCTTACGAGATAAAGCTTCGCCACTTGGCTCACATCAAACAACCGTAACTATTTGTTAAACAATTGCTTAAAAACAAACCATCCACACTCAAATCCCACTAAAATTTTCTTCATGCCAATAGCAATGAATTTCGGTGCAAAGATAAGGACAATTTCAATAATAGCAAGGGGAATGCCCGTTTTTTTTTCAGCAAAATCATTTCGAGCGTTCACCTTTAAAAACGATGTTGCCGATGATTTTCCAGAAATACTGCCAATCGGTTTTCAAAGGATGCTTGAAATAGGCTTCAAGATAGCGCCGCTCGCTCTCTTGGATCTCCTCAAAGGTTTTAGGCATATCGACATAGTAAGGCGGCAGCAGTCCAGGCTTGGTTTTAGTTCTCAATTCCTGTAACTCTTTTGAATAGAGATTGAAATATTGTTGGCTCAATGGCCTGACGCCAACCAGTTTCATCTGTCGTTTGAGGATGTTGAAGAACATGGGCAGTTCGTCGAGCCAAAGCTTGCGGAGCATCCTGCCCCACTCTGTCACCCGATAGTCGTCCTTGAATTTGCCGCCTTCGTCGAGTTCGTTGTTCTCATAGACATAACTCTGGAGATATTCGGAATAGGCGTGCATCGTCCTGAACTTGTATACGTTGAATAACTGTCTGCCTTTGCCCACCCTTTTCAGCTTGATGATTATGCCGTAATGTTGTGGTTCGGAGCAGGGCTTACGCTTTTTTTGCGCGATGACGCAATAGCGGTCGTGGATGTATTGCTCGCCGACCACATCGAAGCCGCAGTAATAGAGTCGTCCGAGCACCTCGGGACGCGGAAACACCTTCCTCACTTTCCTCGTGCACCAATAATAGAAACGACGCGTAAGGTTTATCTTGGGGCAGATACGATGCCAAAAGAAATCAAAGAAATAAACGATGCGCGCAATAAAACGCGGGTATTTGGCATAAATCTGGACGCGACGTTTCTGGGCCGTATCGAATGAGCAAACGAAGTAACCGTCTTGTTTCAGTTTTTCGTTGGCCTTGCGAAGGTAGCGGTTCAAGTAGCGGATGGCGTTGAGGTGATCCTCAGAAAGGAGAAACTCGGCCTCACCATCGGGTACCGACCACGAGCGTTTGGCACAATCGGCAAGCCAAGCCCTGCGTTGTTCGCCACGTGGCTGTTGGGCCACTTCGAGCAGTTCCTTCACCTCGGCACTGGAATTTTCGACGTCAAACTTAGGCGCATGCTTAGTTTCGGCCACTTCGAGGTACTCCATCACCTCGTCGTAGTTGTCGCGACTAATCAGATGCTTATAGAATGACTTAATTCCCATGGCCAAATGTTGTTTATTTCAAGGCTTCGCGTACGGCGCAGCAAATCATATCCTGTTCTTTTTCTGAAAGATAAGGGTGTATCGGAAGGGAAATCACCGTATCGGCCAAGCGGTCGGAAACGGGGCAAAGGTTGTCGTTGATATTAAGGTAGTTGAACGCCGTTTGGCGGTGCATCGGTATCGGGTAGTAGATGGCCGTTGGGATGCCATGGGCTTTCAGGGTCTCCTGCAGTTTCGTCCTTATGTCCTTGCTTTCAACTTGAATGGTATACTGTGCCCAACTTGAATAATAGCCTTCAGGCACGATGGGTGTTTTCACAATGTCTTTCAGCTGTTCGGTGTAGCGCGCGGCCACCTTATTTACATCGGTCAGTTCGTATTCCTTGAACGCCTTCAGCTTGACCAAAAGGATGGCCGCCTGAATGGTGTCTAAGCGCGAGTTCATGCCGATGCGGACATTGTCGTAGCGGTCGCTGCCCTTGCCGTGGATGTGGTAGGATTCCATGAGTGCGGCCCATTCGTCGTTGTTGGTGAAAATGGCGCCGCCGTCGCCGTAGCAGCCCACGGGCTTGGCCGGGAAGAACGAGGTGGTGGTAATGTCACCAAACGAGCATGCCTCCTTGCCGTTGATGCGACCTCCAAAACCTTGTGCACCATCTTCGAGTACATAGAGTCTGTGCTTTTCAGCCACTTGTCGGATGGCCTTGAAGTCGGCGGGCAAACCGAACAAGTCCACCGCGATGATGACGCGCGGCGTGAGTTTTCCGGCTTTCAAGGTCTGTTCGATTTTGCGCTCAAGGTCGGCCACACAAATATTATAGGTGTCGGGGTTCACATCGACGAAAACGGGCGTTGCGCCTTGCATGGCGATGACTTCCGCCGAGGCGAAAAAGGTGAAACTCGGCACAAAAACCGCGTCGCCAGGCTTCACGTCCCAAGCCATGAGGGCGAGCAGCAGCGCATCGGTGCCGCTGTTGCAGGCGATGCAGTGCTTCATGCTTGCATAGTCGGCGAAGGCCGCTTCCATCTCCTTGATTTTCGGGCCCATCACATAGGCACTCGAAGCGACCACCTCCATAATGGCTTGGTCCATTTCGCCTTTCAAGGCATTGTATTGTGATATGAGATCTCGAAATTGCATTGCAGTTGAGAGTTGAAAGTTTAAAGTTTAGAGTTGAGAGTTGTAGGGACTGACCTATGTGTCTGCCCTACAATATTTTAGTTAAACATCCGTCGGATTCCTTGTAGGCGCGGCCGCAGTCGCATTTCAGAATGGGATTGAGGCGTTTGCCGCACTCACACACCCAACCGATTCGCTTGGCGGGAACACCGGCCATCAGCGCATAGGGCTTCACGTCTTTAGTGACGACAGCGCCAGCCGCGATGAGAGCACCTTTGCCCACCGTGTGGCCACAAACCACTGTGCAGTTGGCACCCAACGAGGCGCCTTCGCAAATCTTGGTCTTGGCATACACGCCATGCACGGGAAAATGGGCGCGTGGTGTGGTCACGTTGGTGAACACACAACTCGGGCCGCAAAACACATTATCCTCAATTTCAACGCCTTCGTAAATCGAAACATTGTTCTGAACGCGAACGTTATTGCCGATTATCACGTTGTTGCCCACGTTCACATTTTGCCCAAACGAGCAGTTTTTGCCAATCACGGCACCCGACTGGATATGGCAGAAATGCCAAATCTTGGTACCTTCGCCGATGCTCACGTTTTCATCGACGTAACTACTTTCATGTATATAATAGTTTTTTTCCATCTTTTGCTCCTTTTCTAAAGCTTTATTCCCATCCCGAGGCGAGCACTTCGGCGATATGGATCACCTTGATTGGCAGTCCTTCCTTCTCAATATAGGCCTTTTGGTGCATCAGGCACGACATATCAGTAGAAATGATGTATTCGGCACCCGTATTTAATGCATTCTTGACCTTATGGTTGGCCATCCCGACAGCAATCGGCTCGTGGTTCAGTTGAAGCGAAAGGTCGCCTCCGCAGCACATATCGGTCTGCTTCATTTCCACCAATTCAAGGCCCTTAACCTTGGAGAGCAGCTGCCGGGCTTCTTTGCCAATGCCCAATCCGCGCAGAGCACTACAACTGTCGTGGAAGGTTACCTTGTGCGGAAATACGGCTCCAAAATCGTCGAAATGTATTTGATTAACCAAAAACTCTGTTAGCTCGAAAATATTGGAAACCAGTTTCTTGAACACCAAATGATTGGCTGTGTTAAAAAACAATTCGGGGAAGCGTTTTTTGATGTAGTGTACGCAAGCCGCCGAGGGCGCCACTACGGGCGTTTCTGTTGAAAAATCGTCTAAAAACTTGTCGCCCAGCGCTTTGGCCTCTTCGATAAGTCCCGCATTGTAAGCGAAACGCCCACAACAAGTTTGCTCCGGATTGTATTCCACCTCAACGCCGGCCCGTTCAAGTACTTTCAACGTGCTGACTGCCACATTGGGGAAGAACTGGTCTATAACACAAGGCACAAATAACTCTACAGTCATGTTGATACATAAAAAACACGCAAAATTACAAAATTTTACAATGCCAACACAAAAATCATGTCATTTCGGTACTATTTTCTAAAACAAAACTAACATCAGACCAAAAATGTGGATAGGATTTCCGGACCACATCCATGTCGTCGAAACAGATGGCTCCTATACGTAAAGCCAAGGGTGCCAACGACATAACCACACGATGATCGTTGTGAGCCGAAAAAAGCAAAGGTTGGGATGAATCAAAACTCGGAAGATGGGAACAAGGCATGATTAGAACCGATTCGTCGCCAATTTTATTCATTTCAACACCTATTTTTATCAATTCATTTTTCATCGACCTCAGTCTATCCGATTCTTTGACATTCAAGTTGGAAATACCAGAAAAATGCGCTTCGATCTGCATCGCGGCACAAGTAGCGGCCATGGTCGGGAAAAGGTCGGGATGGGCAGAAAAATCGAACTGCAAAGGGCGTTTTTCGAAAGGGATTTTTCTCAGGATTATGGCCTCTTTTTCAACAAAAGTACCAACTCCAAACTGCTTCATCCAATCCACAATGACCGCATCACCTTGAATCGAGGGCAACGACAAGCCCCGCAACCGAATCTCACATTCATCGGACAAAGCCGCCATCTCATACCAGTATGATGCTGCGCTCCAGTCGGCTTCAACCGTAAAACTCTTTGATTGATAAGGTTTTGGTCTGACTACGATCGTTCTTCCATTTCGTTCCACATCAGCCCCGAAATGCCTCATCATGGTCAAAGTCATTTCGAGGTAAGGCAAGGAACTCAGTTCGCCAAGTAGTTCCATTTCAAGGCCTTGCGCCCACATCGGAGCGGCCAAAAGTAAAGACGAGGCAAACTGACTGCTTTGGTGCATCTCAATTTGGACTTTTCCGCCCTCAATTGGCTTTCCTACGATTCGCAAAGGCAAACATTTATCTTTTTCAACATATTGAATATCAGAACCTAATCCTCTCAAAGCCTCGACAAGTGGCGCGACAGGCCGTTGTTTCATACGTTCCGTTCCCGTCAAAATCCACTCGCCTTCGCGACAAGCCAAAAAAGTGGTCAGGAAACGCGCCGCCGTGCCACAGTCGGCAATGTCGATGACGGATTTGTTTTGCTGGATTTCGCGCAAGGCATTGGACAAAACAAATGTATCATTTGAATCCGAAAGGTTCTGAAAATCAGGCGCGAATCCGCCATACGCGGCAATCATCAGGGCGCGGTTACTTTCGCTCTTGCTGGCGGGCAGTTGGATGTCGCAGTGCAGTTTCATTGGTGCGACACTATATTTATTATGTATTGCAAAGATTCTTCCACCAAGTTTGGTTCGATTTCCATATCCCAAACGGGCTTTCCAACCGCCTCAAGCAGAACGAATTGCGGCTTTTCGTCTTTGTTTTTCTTGTCGTGGACGAGGTAGCCAAAAATTGGCTCAATTTCGCTTTCCGAAAGCGAAATTTCCACTTCAGAAAGCAGCATAGGAAGTTGACTTTCAAAATCTTGCAACACTTTTTCATCAAGGCCGCATTGTCTCACCGAAAGCCACAAAGCTCCCAACACTCCCAAAGCCACCGCTTCGCCGTGGAGCAAAGGATAATCCGTTGTCAAACAATGGCTTTCGATGGCGTGACCCAAAGTGTGACCAAAATTCAGCACTTTACGCAAGCCTTTTTCGGTCGGGTCTTGCATCACGATTTCGCGCTTGATTTCGCCACAATGAGTGATGTATTGCTGATAGTTTTCCAAACTGACATTCAACAAATTGGAATCAGCGACAAAGCCATATTTCAGCATTTCCGCTAAGCCTGAACATATTTCCCTTTGGGGCAAAGTTTCCAAAAAGACAGGGTCGATAATCACTTCTTCCGCCTCCGCGAAAGTGCCGATTTGGTTCTTTCCGTCGCCGAAATCGATGCCCGTCTTCCCTCCTATTGCCGCATCGACCATCGCGAGCAAAGTCGTCGGAACATTGACGAACTTGATGCCGCGTTTGTAAGTTGAAGCCGCAAAACCTCCCAAGTCGGTGACAACACCACCTCCAAGATTGATTAACAATGCGTTACGGTCGGCGTGATGTTTCATTAGGGTTCTCCAAATCCGCTGGACGGTTTGCAAGTTTTTGTGCTGCTCGCCCGCTTTGATGACGATTTCAACGGCGTTTTTGCAGTTTAGCCAATACTCTACTTCGGGCAACCAAAACGGGGCCACGTTTTCATCGGTGAGAATGAAAACTTTTGAGGTCTTGTCAAAGATTTGTTTCAGTTTATCGTTCATTTCCAGCCCATTAAATATGGATAAATGCTTCCGTATGTTCTACCTGATTCCTCATCAGTGTTCCAATTCAGAATCTCACCTTTGCCGTTACAGACCAATCTAACAGGAACATAATTCACTCGTTTATAATCTTTTAGAAGTTTTTTACATTCACTATTGATGAAAACTTTGTCGAAAAAGCCTTGCCGTGAGGCCTTGCTGAGCAAAAACACATTGTCATTGAGTCCCTTCAAACCCATGACCTCCTCCAACTCGCCGATACAAACCACAACAATCGCCTTTGTTTCAGAGGCATTGCCGAAATAAGGCTGCAGATTGTTCTCAAAATCGCTCTGCCCAGCCTGGCACCACGAAGTCATGAAATAGAGAATCGTCGTGTCGTGCGAGGCAATCACTCCAGCAACTTCTTGTCTGTTGTATTCAGCAAAATTCTGATTATCAACCGAATAACAGGAAGGCAACAAAAACATCATCAAAACTCCGAACACAAAAGACAATTTTCTCATAATCAATCGTTTATCAGTTCACACTTGATGATTCTTTCGTCATCCGTATCGCCGTGCTGAATTTCCACGCGAATGTATTTTTCAGGCAAAAGTGGTTCGATCATTTCGGGCCACTCGATGAGGCAGAGATTGCCACTGTCAAAATAGTTCTCGAAGCCGATGTCGTAGGCTTCCTCCAGTTTCTTAATTCGGTAAAAATCAAAATGATAGACCGATTCACCTTCCTCAGTGACATATTCATTCACGATGGCGAAAGTCGGGCTGTTCACCTCGTCGGTGACACCCATTCGGTGGCAGAGGTTCTTGATGAGCGTGGTCTTGCCTGCACCCATTGCGCCGTAAAAGGCTATGATGTCGGCTTCCTCGCGCAAGGAAATCAAGTATTCGGAAACCTCGGTCAGGGCTTCTACGCTGCTTATTTTGAATTGTTTATCCTTCATTGCAAGTGATTTTCGCTGCAAAGATAGTGTTTTTATTTCATGCGGCAATAGTACGTCATTGCGATGAGGTACGACGAAGCAATCCAGAAAACCAAACTCGTTCACTGGATTGCTTCGCTTCGCTCGCAATGACGCAGAGCGGCAGATCACTTCGCAGTAAGATGCGTCACTGGTATCAGCATTTCGCTCATGGAGATGCCGCCGTGCTGGAAGGTGTTGCGGTAATAACTGACGTAATAGTTGTAGTTGTTCGGGTAGGCGAAGAAGTCGCTCTCGCCAGCGAAGACGTAGGTCGTGCTCAGGTTCACCTTCGGCAAAAAAATCTTCTCGGGGTCTTTCACCTCGAAGACTTCTTTCGGGTTGTATTTCAGGTTCTTGCCATATTTGTAGCGTAAATTGGTGTTCACTTCGCGGTCGCCCAAAATGCGGACGGGTTTTTCGACATAGGTCGAGCCGTGGTCGGTGGTGATGACCATGTCGCAGCCCTTCTCAGCGATGAAGCGCATCATGTCGAAGAGGCTGGAGTGCTCAAACCACGAGTACATCAGCGAGCGGTAGGCTTCCTCGTCGTCGGCCAATTCGCGGATGATTTCCATTTCCGTGCGGGCGTGCGAGAGCATGTCCACAAAGTTGTACACAATGACATTCAACTTGTTAGGCATCAGGTTGGCCATCTGCTCGTAGAGTTTCTTGCCCGCCTGCAAATTCAACACCTTATTATAAGAGTACTTGATGTTCTTGCCGAAACGCTTCAATTGCTCGCCCAAAAGTTCACCTTCGTATTGGTTCTTGGTGCCTTCGTCCTCCTCATCGACCCACCATTTGGGGTAGCGGCGGCGGATTTCGAGGGGCATCAGTCCGGCGAAAAGGGAATTTCGGGCATATTGCGTAGTCGTGGGCAAGATGCTGTAGTAAATGTCGTCGGCCTCTACGCGGAAATGGTTCTCAATCAGCGGCTGGATGGCCTTCCATTGGTCATAGCGCAGGTTGTCTATCACAATGAGAAACAGCGGTTTGTCGGTATCATCAAGGCGCGGAATCACCTTGTCGCGCACCACGGTATGCGACATGACGGGTTTCTCCGAGCGACCTTGAATCCAGTCGATGTAGTTCCGCTCGATGTAGCGCGTGAACTGCGTGTTGGCCTCCTGTTTTTGGTCGGCGAGGATGGTTTTGATGCCCTCGTCTGTGGATTTTTGCAGTTCCAACTCCCAGCGTACCAAGTTCTTATACAAATCAACCCACTCGTCGAAGTTGAGGTTGTTGTTGAGGTCCATGCTGATTTTGCGGAACTCCTGTTGATAGCCCATCGTCGATTTCTCGTCGCGGAGTTTCTTGTTTTCGAGGTTGCGTTTCAGCGAAAGCAGAATCTGGTTCGGGTTCACGGGCTTGATGAGATAATCCGCTATGTTAGAGCCGATTGCATCCTCCATGATGCGTTCCTCCTCGCTCTTGGTGATCATCACTACGGGGAGATTGGGATATTCGCGCTTGATGACTTCGAGTGCCTCGATGCCCGAAATGCCCGGCATTTGCTCGTCCAGGAAAACAATGTCGAAATGGCGTTGGCGCACGAGGTCGATGGCGTCGGAGCCGTTGTTGGCCGTAACGACCTCATAGCCTTTTTGTTCCAAAAACATGATATGGGGCTTGAGGAGATCAATCTCGTCGTCGGCCCAAAGGATTGTGGTTTTGTCCATAGTTTGAAGATTTATATGGAGGAAACGCAAATATCGTCATTTTGTTTTATTTCCGTGAAACAAAAACACTAATTTTGCGGCAAATTTCGCGGCAAATGGCACTATCCAACAAAAAGAAAATCTTCAACGACCCCATCTACGGCTTCGTCAGCATCCCTGACGAACTGCATTTCGACATCATAGAACATCCTTATTTCCAAAGGCTTAGGCGTATCAAACAAGTCAGCATGACCAACTTGGTGTATCCCGGAGCCAATCACACACGCTTTGCGCACAGCCTTGGAGCCATGCACTTGATGCGACGCGCCGTGCAACTGCTGCGCGGCAAGGGCTACAACATTACAGATGAGGAACTTGAGGCGGCTTCGTTGGCCATTTTGCTCCACGACAGCGGCCACGGGCCGTTCTCGCACACCTTGGAAAATAGTATCGTGCAGGGTGTTTCCCACGAGGAACTCTCGCTGATGGTGATGCAGAAGTTCAACGAAATCCACGGCGGACGGCTTGATTTAGCCATCAAATTGTTTAAGGGGGAATACGAAAAAGGCTTTCTTAGCAAACTCATTTCCAGCCAGTTGGATGTAGATAGAATCGACTATCTCAAACGCGATAGTTTTTTCAGCGGCGTTGCCGAGGGTAGTGTGAACGCCGAGCGCCTGTTGGAGATGATGGAAGTCGTTGGAAATGAACTCGCTATCGAGGCGAAGGGCATCTATTCTGTGGAGAGTTTCTTGGTGGCGCGGCGCATCATGTATTGGCAGGTGTATATGCACAAGGCCGTGTTGAGCGCGGAATACACGCTGATGAGGGTGCTGAAACGCGCCAAAATGCTCAGCGCGAAACGCGACTTGTTTGCCACCCCTGCCCTGTCGTTCTTCCTGAAAAACCCAAAGCCTTTTGCCGATGGCCATGACCCCGATTTCGTCTTGGACAAGTTCTGCCAATTGGACGACTACGATGTGATGACCGCCGTAAAAGTCTGGCGCGACAACCCCGACCGTGTCCTCTCCGAACTTTGCAGACGACTGACAGACAGGCACTTGTTCAAAATCGAGATGCGCGACAGCGAATTTGACCCGAATTATATCGAGGACATTCGGAAGAAGATTGCGAAGTATTACGGCTGGTCGTTGGAGGAGGCGGATTTTGCGCTGTTGCAGGGCGTTTCGTCGAACCACGCCTACCATCCCAAGAAGCCAGCCATCAACATCTTATACAAGGACGGCACGATGAAGGACATCAGCGAGGCCTCCGACCAACTGAACATTTCGGTGCTCTCACAGCCTGTTGTTAAGCATTTTATTTGCTATCCGAAGGAGTTGGGGTAACAAAAAGCATGAAATAGTTTTTGTGTCATTGCCATTCCAATAAAAATTGTAATTTTGCGCTTGCAATTAACCGTTTGAAAGATGAAAAAAGAGCACTTGGCTTTCATTACGTTTTGCGTAGGCAGTCTGGCCGATGCGCTTCACAAAAGCGCGTCGCAAGTGTTTCGTGCCATGCGCTCAACAGGGGTTCTTTCCGATTACATCCTGCCTTGCTACGACACTCTTCACACTTTCAGCAAGGAGTATTTAGTAGAAGAATTGTCCGAGGTTTTGGAAGAGAAAGGAGCCTGGGCATGAGACTTTATCACGCATCAACCGTCGTCGTTGAGAAGCCCGATGTAGAACATTCGCGCGACAAACTTGATTTCGGCAAAGGGTTCTATTTGACCACTATCCGAGAGCAAGCAGTTCGTTATGCCGAGCGGTTCACACGGAGAGGCAAGCCAGCCTATATCAATGAATATGAACTTGATGAGGAAATTACAGATTTCTCCATCAAGTATTTTCCATTCTATGATGAGGATTGGCTTGATTATGTGGTTATTTGCAGAAAAGGCAATTTGGAAACTAACCTATATGATGCTGTTTCGGGCGGCATCGCGAATGATAATGTATTTAATACAGTTGACCTTTATTTTGCTGGTGTCATTACCAAAGAAGAGGCTTTAGGGCAATTGAAATACGAGACCCCGAATCATCAACTTTGCATTTTGAACTGCGAGATGCTTGAGCGGCATCTGCATTTCATTAAAGCGGAAAGGCTATGACTATGAAAGCGAACAAGACCATATTGCAAATGAAATACGCGCGGATTGTTGCGATTTTTGCCGAACAAGCCTCGCTAAGCCTTGAAGATGCGCTTTCTTTTTTCTATGATTCAGACACATACAAATTGATTAGCGAAGGCGTTGCTGACTTACACTGCCGCAGCGACGAGTATTTGGCGGATGAGTTGATGCTGGAGTTTGAAGAAAAGAAGGTCTTTAACAAGAATGATACAGATTCAGTAACAACTTGTCGTTAAGCATTTTATTTGTTATCCGAAAGAGTTGTTGAAATAGTGTTTACCGTGAAACTGCTACTTTATATGCCTTCTCTCCAATTTTCAAAACATAAATACCTGACACTATAACTGAAAAAGCATTGGTAATAGAGCCAGTTTTTAACTCTAAACATCGGCCAGTAACATCATACAAACCTACAGGAACATCACTTGCACAGTCTACTATTATTTGCCCATTGACTATGCGAATGCTATTGCAAACTTCATCCCATTCTACAACGCCTGTTCCAATTTCTTGTATATTGATAAAATTCCTCCAACCTACAGCAGAAGAATAGGCATTAACACAACCTTGAGGCACATATAGAGGTTTATCCCAATAACCCAGAAAAGCCATCTCTCCATTATCGAAGAATGGCGGTATTCGATTCATACTCTTAATACTAATAAAAGCACAACCAATAAAAGCATTATTACCAATACCTTGAACATTCTCTGGCAAAACCAATTCTCCTGAAAAACCACAATTGGAGAATGCATAATCCCCAATTCGCTCAATACTTGAAGGCAACATAAGATTTCCTAACAGATTTGGACAACTCATCATAAAATAATTGGGAATCGATTGTACCATCTGACCGATAGTCAAGTTCGTAATATTACTATTGTTAAAAAGACCCAAATTCTCACAAGAAACATTACGTGCATTATAAACCACCTTTTTTAGATTAGACAAACCCATGAATGCTCCGGGAACAATAGTCTCTACATTCGTGCCAATTGTCAAAGCAATAGCACCACTACATCCTGAAAAAGCCATTTCACCAATCATTCTAACCGAATTGGGTATTACTATTTCAGAAACGCCACTACAACCACTAAATGCATAATCACCTATGGTTTCTACTCCATCACCAATTTCTAAAGCATTGATACCCGTACAATCATTGAACGCAGCAGTTCCTATCGATACTACAGAATTTGGTAATACAAGATTTGTAATGCTAGTACAATTCCAAAACGCATTATCTCCAATCGTCAACAATGATGACGGAAACAGTACTGGATCCCGCAGATTACAACACCCATAAGCAAATTCGTTTGGAATTGACTGAACTCCCTGCCCTATATTCAAATCTCTAATTGAACTTAAGGAAAACAAACCACTTTCGCAAGTAAGATTGATAGGATTATAGTTTACCGAAACCAAATTCGACATCCCATCAAACGCATTTGAACCGACATAACTAACATTTGACCCTAATGTTAGTGCAGTTATACCTGAACAATTTATGAATGCACCTTCTTCAATAGTTGTTATTGAAGAAGGCAGCACCAAAGAGCCAGTTACACCTGTGCAATTCTTAAACAAGCACTTTGGTATTCTTTGCACAGAGTTCCCTATGCTAAAATTGACAATTGAATTGCATGGATAAAACGGGCTTTCCGAACCAATATATTCACAATCAACTGCATTATATGACACGCTGACCAATCCATTACACTCACCAAAAGCCCCCCAACCTATCTCCTCGACATTTTGAGGAATGATAACCGATGTTATATTATTACACCCATAAAAGGCTTTATATCCTATTGAAGTAACTGACGGAGGGATTATCAACCCTCCCGAAAGATGACACTCCGAAAAGAGACTCGCCGGAATTACTTGCACTCCATTACCAATAATCAATTCTGTAAAATGCTCACATCCACGAAATGCCCCATACTCCACACTACTACCAACACAAGTAATTGCATTAAAATGAACGGTTGTTAGTCCTCCACAATTTTCAAAAGCCTTTTTACCAATGGAAACAACAGATTGAGGTATTGTCACAGATGACAATCCTCCACATGCATAAAAAGCCTCGGAACCAATAATTCTTAATGTATTGGGAAAAACTATTGAAACCATGTTTTGTTTATCTTTGAATGTTCGCGATGCAATAGATGTTGTATTATTAGCAAGAGTGATTGTAGAGTTAGCAGGCATGATTCCTTTATAGCCACACAAAATACTACCGATATATACCAAACCATCTGGTTGACTGTTATACCATGTAGTTCCAATAAAAGCCTCTGCTTCCATTATTGTATTCGGATTCGAAACTGATATTGACACAAGTGGATTTCCTGAAAAGCATCCACCGCCGATATGACTAACAGTTTCAGGAACAATTAGCATTCTTATGCCACACAACCGAAAAGCATGGTAACCCAGTTCATCTATCGTATTTGGCAAAGAAATTCCCGTCACATCACCACATTCAACAAAAGCAAAATCCCCAATTCCTGTCACAGTATATATCACACCACCATAGGTAACCGTTGATGGAAATACAATTTCACCAACAGGCTTTGTATATCCCAAATAGTAACTATTATTACTTGTTCCCGGATAAGTTACCGTAACTGTATAGTCTTCTAATGCATTGAAATTATAATACAATGTTTGACCAGAGGAACACACTGCATTAAAATCTGCGGAATAAACCGACTTTATCATCAAGACCATAATGAACAACAAATATTTGTTTTTCATATGCTAAACGATTATAATAACAATTTCAGTTTTTCAATTCTTGGTTCAAACAAATCCTTGTGTTTGTACAAATGTTTTCTCAAATCTTCCAAATCTTCATTAGATGATACAACTGCACCCATTTCGTTTTCTTTACCCTTTATTGTTGCAATAAGCAAAGTGGTAAGGTCAATCAATCGCCACAATGCCAATTCTTCACTTTGCCGCGACCATCTCCCAGTATTGTACGTCTTACGAAATATCTTTGCAGAAAAGTCATTTTTGACATCCCAAGTTGCTTTACCGATAGATAAAGACTTTGTATCACCAGCATTAGCTGCTTCGTCTATTCTCTCATAATCTATCGCAACAATAGGCTTATGAGTCAAATGTGTTGGTATATTCTTTGAATTTATCATTGTAAAAAAGTGTTTGTTTGCCTACTCTATATGCAGTTTTCGGCTTCCCCGCTTCTTAAGCCGCTGGTCCGTCCTCTCTACTACAAAGGAAACAAAGAAGGCATGAATCCTTTTGTTGATTTTCGCTTATTTTCAGCGTAGGTGTCCGGAATACCATAGAAGTATATAAGTGGAACAGAATTCACGCCTAAACGCGAACTTCCGCTTACTTATTACCACTTCTTGCATTTGTTTTCCAGACATTAGCACCAAGAGAACAAGAGCGCAAACTCAATATGTCTTTACTATTTCATTTTTCAAACCATAGTTTTCGCATTTAATCTGTGAACAAAAGTACAAATAATTTGGATTGAAAAGACTAAAATGAAGAATATTTCTGTCTTCGTAAGTTCAAAATGAGCATTTTCCCCAATAAGATATGGCCTAAATTGTTGCCCCCAAAGCCTCAAACGGTTTCAAAACATTAGGTATGCGCGTCTTCCGCATCCCGGCTGGGCGGTGCGCATAATAATATTATAGGTGCGTGTGCGCCTGTCAAGTGTGACTTTGTCCTCGCTACCGTCCGTGTTAGCCAGATAGGTGGTTCCGTCCTCATCGAAAAAAGGCACTGAAACACCCTGCAACCAAGACTCTACATAGATACGTTCCACCTCGCGCCTTACCTCATCGTTCACTTCCTTCACCGTTTTACCATTAGGAAGTTCAACTGCCTCTATTTCATTGTATTTGCACATGGTCTATAATCAATTTCCGTTTGCAAAGATAATACTTTTTTATGAAAGCCATGGTGAAGCATTTTATTTGTTATCCTAAGGAGTTGGGGTGTTAATGCCTCTGATTCATCGCCAAAGCCCGCTTTTTAGAATCCTCCATCACTTCACGCGCCTGCTGCTGCAAGAATTTTTCCTCGTCGGTCTCCGGCTCAAGCGTGATGCCGTGCGGGCGCGAATGGTGGTTTTCGTCCAGATAGGAGAAAGTGGCAAAGCCGTCGGCGGCGATTTTTTCGGGTTCGCGACTGCGGTACATCTTCGTGTAAACCGTCAATGTGCTGCGACCCACGGAGATGACCTTGCTCTCGAAAGTGACAATGTCGCCGGCAAAAATCGGGAACTTGAAGTCAATGCCGTGGAGGACAAGAAGGACGGTGTCTTTCGTATCAACATACTGCGCCACAGCGAAATAGGAACTTTCCAGGAAATACTCGGAACAGCGACCTGCGAAGAAAGTCTGGTGGTGGTTGAGGTCGGCAAGTTTGATTAATCTTTGGGAAAAGGTTGCTTTCATTTTAATTCGGAATTAGGAATGATGAATGCGGAATATCGCGATGCGCTGCTGGGCTTCGCCCCAATTCCGCATTCTGCATTCCGTATTCTGCATTCCGCATTTATTTA
>CADAVB010000045.1 GCA_902791165.1 uncultured Bacteroidia bacterium | reverse complement strand
CCGTCAAACTCGAAAATGTAAGGAACGGGACGCAACCTTCTGTCGGCGAGCGACTTGGGTGGCCTAAGATACCACGATAATCCCGTTGCCGCACTGAAAATATTGATGCCCATGTTGGGCGCATGGGTGGCACCATTGGAGAAATGGGTGAGGCCAGCCGAGGTAACCAAAGTGAGCCGGTCGAAAAGGCGCTGCCGGTATTCAAAAGAGAGATTGACAGCGGCGTTCACGTGCGACCCAATGGCGTAGTTGTGGAAGTTTTCCGTTGGGTGGAATTTGCGGGTGAGATACGATACGCCCACCCCTAATTTAAAGGTCAGTTGTGAAGTTTCGCTCTTGTTGAACGGAAAGTTGATGAACGGATATAGTGCGAAAACATTTCCTAACTCGTTGGAAACGTGCTCGTTGCTGAATGTGAGTGGCGAATAGTAAAATGTCATCCCGATGGAAGGGTAGTTGTGCAACACTTCCCAACGGTGCTGGCCGTAGGTGTTGCGGTGCAGCGAAAACTCAAATCCAGGCGCATGACCGCTATAACGACTCAACGCGGAATGATACAGGTCGTTCTGAAAATACAAATAGCCAAAATGCGCCCGCGCCTCGATTTCGTAGTTCTTCTGGCTTGGTTGCGATTTTGCCGACTTTGCTGAAACCAAAATCGTGAGAATCAGTATGATACGTGCAATATGGCGTGTTTGTTTCTTCATTGCGCCTGCAAAAATACAAAATTCCTTATTTTTGCGGCCTAAATCAAGCGAACATGGACGAAAGACTATTGGCCTTCCAAAGGCTTTTGGATATTATGGACAAGGTGCGGGCAGGTTGCCCGTGGGACGGCGCGCAAACCATTCAAAGCCTCCGCCACCTCACCATCGAGGAAACCTACGAGCTGAGTCAAGCCATTCTGAATGAGGATCTTGACGATGTAAAAAAGGAACTCGGCGACCTCATGCTGCACCTCGTTTTCTATGCGAAAATCGGGCAGGAAAAGGGTGCTTTCGACATTGCTGATGTGCTCAACGGAATCTGCGAGAAGATGATAGTCCGCCATCCACACATTTTCGGGAACGAGAAAGTAGAGAACGCCGATCAGGTGGAGCAAAACTGGGAACGCATCAAGCTGGAACGCGAGCACAACCGCAGCGTTTTGGGCGGCGTTCCTGACGGACTTCCCTCACTGCTCAAAGCGTATCGGATGCACCAAAAAACCGCTGGAGTCGGCTTTCGTTGGCCTTCTGCCGACAAGGCTTGGCAGAAAGTGGAGGAGGAGAAAACTGAACTTTTCTCTGAACTACAAAAACCTGATAACCAAAAGAATATCGAGGAAGAATATGGCGACTTGCTGTTTGCGTTGGCGGCCTACGGCAACTATATCGGCGTGAATCCTGACGATGCCTTGGAGAAGACCAACATGAAATTCCGCAAAAGGTTTGGTCATGTTGAGCAAAAAGCCCGTGAAAAAGGAACAGGTGTGCAAAACCTGTCTCTCGACGAGATGATAGCCTATTGGAAAGAGGCCAAGACGCTGTTTCCCTGATGATTACTCCACGATAATCTCGTCCATGAAAATCCACGAGTCGTAACCGCTTCCGGGCAGACCCTCGGGCAGCTTTCCTGGGTTTTTCACCACGATACGCAGATAACGTGTTGAAAGTGTGTTGGCTATGAAACGCTCGCGGGAAGTGAAGTTGCCTTTTTTCGTGACTTCGGTTGTGAGGCTGAAAGTTTCGGCGAGATGATAGTTGATTCCGTCCCTTGAGGTGTAAACTTGTATCGTGTCGGGGCGCAGAATCCAGTCGTGGGCATTGACCAAAAAACCGATATTCAATGCATTAACTTTTGTCCAAGTGCCCAAGTCGATTTCAATGTCGGCATCCGTGCCGTAGAAACCTTGCCAACGACCGTCCTTGTAGTCGTTGCCGCCAAGTGTGCCGTCGAGCAAGGCGTTGTCGCCGCCGCCGGAATATTCCGGACGGTAGTTGCCTGCCGGACTGTTCAACTGTTTCAGCCGTCCCATAGCCTTGTGATAGCAGAAATAACGCTCGGCGCATGTCGGCTCGCCCACCTCATTGAAGCAAGCCGCCTTCACGAGGCAAGGCCGTTCCAAAACGATGGGATTCAGGTAGATGGAATCATTTGCCGTAACTTCCTTTCCGTCAAGGGTATAATGAATTTCCTTATCGCCGAAAACAGTTTTCAAGGCAATTGCCGCATGGCCGTTTTCGTTGGTTGTGGGTTCGATAAACGGCAGATATTCAAGTTGTTGCAGTTCGCGGGCGATGTCGTCGTATTTTTTCAAATTGACCTCCAACCAATACGGACGACTCTCGAAATTCCACACCTTGACATACTCGTTTTTCAGGTCGTGCAACGAGGATATCAGGCTGTTAATCATCTTCTTGCTTTCTGCAATGTTGGCTTCGGTGGGGTCGTTGTAGGTGCGATAAAGTTGGCAGCGCGTGAGGTTGCGCTCGGCACACCATTTCATGCGATGCGCGGCGTAGAGGGCGTTGTCGAAAACCGAAGCGTTTCGCTTCACCTGTTTTTGGTCTTTTTCCAAGGTCTTGCCCAAATCTATCAAACTCGCTGCTGCTTCTCGGTTTAAGGCTTCAACGGAATCGCCGACGAGGGCAGGGTAGAAGGGCACCATGGGCTTGGTCATTGCGCTGAACTTCCCGATTTCGTCGATTTTCGACCATTCGGAAAGGTCGTCAAGGTGCTGGAGAAGGTCGGAAGAGAGGTTGCCCAAAAGCTGGGTCGTGAAGTTGGCTTCGGCGTTGCGTTCATCGGTGGAAACCGCATTCCAGCTCATCTCTGCGCCCCAAGCCAATCCATATAGCGCGCTGTTAATCAGTGATTCACCAAAATCATCCCAGCAGGTGTTGATAACGCCCCAAGCACCGTTTTTGTAACCGTCGCGGCAAAGGTTGCTGATGTTTTTTCTGAACTCGTAATGCTTGGGCCAAACCCGTTCCGAAAGGCTCACGCCGGGCGCGACGAAAAAACTCCGCCCCGATTCCATGTAAGGTTTCAGGAAGTCGTCGAAGTTGTCTTTGCCCACATAACTCCACGCGATGAGGAAAATGTCGTCATCCAAATTGTCAAGGATTTCAGGGTGCTGGTCGGCAATGTCGCCCCACATCATCACGCGCTTGCGATACGGGCGTAGCATCCGATTGATGCGGTTAATATGCTGGTAATAAACCTTTTCCGCTCCAATGGAATCGACGTATGCTTTGGCATAGCCCTGACCGAGGCTTTCGGTTTCGTCACAGTTGATGTTGAAATAGGGTGACTTGTAAGCATTTGCCACCTCGCGCAAGTGGTCTTCAAGGAATTTGTAGGTTTCCTCCTTGGCGGGGTTGAGGTTCCATTTCGTGTCGGCCAAATGGCTGTAGAACGGGTTGCACAAAATCTCCTCAAAATGCCCAAAACATTGCTGGTTTCCAATGATTTGGATGTGATACGGCCTGCAAAACTCCTCCAATTCCTTGATTTCCTCGGCGGTGAAGGCATCGGTGGGGGCAATGTCGGGGTGGCATTTAGTCTTGAAGGTGTGCTCGGTGTAGAGTGAGAACGCATTGAGCTTGCACTCAGCCATTTGCGGGATGAGACGTTTCAAATAGTCCATACTGACGATGGGGCCACGGCTGATGTCGTCTTGCCATGCGCGAATCTTGAAGTTGGGCCAGTCGGTGATGGTCGCGCAGGGGAGGGCGATTTCGTTTTTGTTGCACAGGAAGGCGTAGCGGTATAGTTGTTTGAGGCTTTGCGTGGCGTAGAAAAGCCCCGTGTTGGTTGTGGCTTCCATTCTCACAAAGTTGCGGTTGATGGTCAGGCGGTAGGCTTGGTCCTCGTTTTCGCTGATGCCGAGGTGGTCGGTCTTGATGAGTTCGATGAAGTGCTTGCCCTTGATCATTGTGATGATTTGGTTGATTTCGGCATCGGAGGCATCGTAGGTGAGGACGACATTCTCGTCCCAAACAAACTGGCCTTCAGTGGTTTTCACTTGCTGCGGCGTGGGCAGAATGTGGACGTTTTGCGCCGTGGCGACGAAGCATAGGAAGCAAAGCAAGAGAATGAGTTTCGTTTTCATGGGAGGAAAATTTTCGCAAAGATAAAGAAAAAGCCCGAATGATGGCATCCGGGCTTGATTTGTAAACCGATAGATAATCAAAGGCTCAATTCATACATGTAGCCTTGGTATTGCAGTGAACCGTCGAGGAGGGGCCAGAAGAATTCGCTGTCGTGCTCGACGTTCTTCAGTTTGAGGTTTTCCATCGTGACGGTCTTGGTGCCGTCTTCGTTGGTGACGACCTTCAAAGTGCCTTCTTTGGCGATGTAACCCGTTTGGGGTTGGAAGGTCCAGAAATCGCCGTCAAGGGCAACGTGTACGCAGGGGAATTTGGGTACCCAAGGAGTGCCGATGTAACCGAGGCTGTACTCGCCATCGACGACTTGGCCGCCCAAGTAGCTGACGATGTAGAAACGCTTGCGGTTGGCCGACATGAAGAGCATCGACTTGACGTCGAGGCCTAAGGCACTCAAGCCGTTAAGCTGGGTGAGGCCAGCCAAGCCGATAGGGCTTTCGATGTCTTTGATTTTGAACTTGTTGTCAGCATCGAAGGTGTAAGGACTCAATGGACCAGTGAAGTTAAGTGCCAATTGGATGGTTTGACCTTCGTCGTTGACACCCATGCATTGCGACAGAACGACATGGTAGGAACCATCGCTGTTTTGGACAACGGACAATTCACCGTTCATCCAAAAATAGGTGTCGCCATAGAACAAGGTGTCGGCGCCCATGATGAAGGGCAGTTCGCCGAGGTTGAATTCGTGGAAGCCGACAACGGTGGGCCTGGGATCCTTCGAGTTGTCGCCCAACGTGTAGGTGCCAGGAACAATGTTGCCGTTGAAGACGATGGCGATGCCCTCGTTTTCGGCGGCGGTCATCTCCTTGGAAGCGAGGACGATGGCGTTCTTTTGGCCATAGTTGACAGCCTTGGCTGTGACAATGTTAGCCGTGTTGTTGCCGACGGCCACCTCACCGCTTTGCACTTCGGGAGTGACATTGCCATTGTTGTTGTCTTTGCAACTGGTGCCGAATAATGCGAGGCCGCAGAAGAGCACCAAACTAAAAAAAGTTTTCTTCATGATGATAATGGTTAAAAATGGTTTATTGTCATAACGACGTTGTGGTGCAAATATTGTGTCGGTTTGGTTAAATATTCAATTTCAGCTGTATCTCCTCCACCTGCCGTTTCAGTTCTTGGACGGTTTGCAGAAGTTGTTCCTCGCGGAAGCGGTTTTCGCGCTGCTCGGGCATTTCCGCGCTGATGTAATGCACAAATTTCCACACCTCTTTAATATCGGAGGCGGCCAAATCGTAAGGCTGATACAAAGGGTTGAGCGAACTGAGCGTGAGTTTGCTCTCGTGCTCGATTTTGTTGTCCACGATCTTGAAGACGATGCCGTCGTCTTGCGTGAGCACGATGTACGGCTGGCCGCTGCGGATGTAGGTCCAGTCGAGGACGTACTCGCCCGTGACGAAGGAACCATCGGGGATGGGCAGCATCGAGTCGCCGCTGATTTGGAAGGTGCGGTATTTGCGGTCGCGCGAGAGGAAGGGCATCGTGAACGTCGGCAGCACCTTGATATATTCGGGGTCGGCGAAGCCCGTGGCATAGCCCGCCTTGGCTTTTTCGCTCACGAGTTCGATGTTCTCGTTGTTGTCGTTATTGACCGTGGTGGCTAATACGCGCAAATTGCTGCCTTTCAGGTGAACGTCGTAGCCGCGCTCCAATTGCGAAAGTTGGCTCGGGCTGATGCCGCTCAAATCGACTTTCACCAAAGTATCGATGGCAATACCGAAATATTTCGAGAAGGCGACCAAGGCCTCAAGGTTCGGCTCCGACACGCCGTTTTCATAGCCGCTCAACGTGGAGCGCTTCATATTCAGTGCAAAAGCAATGTCGTCTTGTGTGCGGTGGCGGTGCTTGCGGAGGAATTTTATGTTGCTGTTGAAGTACATATTGTTGAAGTGTTGGTTGTTTAACTGTTTAATTGTTGAGATTTCCTTTCGGGAATCTCTCTACAAATCTCATTTGCCTCGAATTCGAGGCATTTGGAGAAATTTTTCTATTTTTTTGAACCATATTAAAATAATTGATTAAATTTACGGCGAAATTTCTGATTAAAAACTCGTCAAAAGTACAACTTTTTTGGAACATGCAAGCATTTTGGGCAAAAAAAGAAGAAAAAATAAAGGTTATTGAGTTTATCGAAGTATGGAAAGGACGATTTTGCACTTGGATTTGGACACGTTTTTCGTGTCGGTGGAGCGGTTGGTGAACCCTTGTTTGGAGGGCAAACCCGTCATCGTGGGCGGTATGTCGGATCGTGGCGTGGTCTCCACTTGCAGTTACGAGGCACGGCGTTTCGGCGTACATTCGGCCATGCCGATGCGGATGGCGCGGCAACTGTGTGGGCAGGCCATTTTCATCCGTGGCGATATGGAACTCTACAGCCGCTATTCCCGCCTCGTGACCGACATCATCGCCGACAACGCACCCGTCTATGAGAAAATGTCCATCGATGAGCATTACCTCGACCTGACGGGTATGGACCGCTTCCACAACTGCCAACTGTGGTCGCACGAACTGCGCCAGAAAATCATCCACGAAACGGGCCTGCCGATTTCGTTTGGCTTGTCGGAAAACAAGACGGTTGCGAAAATCGCGACGGGACAGGCCAAGCCCAACGGCGAACTCGAAGTGTCCACACCTTATATTAATACGTTCCTCGACCCGCTCTCGGTGCAGAAAATCCCGATGGTGGGCGAAAAGACCTACCATTTGCTCCGCTCGATGGGCGTGGAGAAAATCGGCACCCTGCGCCGACTGCCGCCCCTTGCGATGGAACGCGCGATGGGCAAACACGGCCTCGACATCTGGAAGAAAGCCAACGGGCAAGACAGCACGCCCGTGTGCCCTTACCAAGAGCGGAAGTCCATCAGCAAGGAAAGGACGTTTGAGCAAGACACGATTGATGTGGCTGCCATCCGGCAATGCCTGGCGCGCATGGTGGAGAGCCTCGGCTTCGACCTGCGCTCGCAACACAAACTGACCGGCTGCGTAACGGTGAAAATCCGCTACTCGAACTTCGACACGCACGACATGCAGCAGCGCATCCCTTACACCGCCTTCGACCACGTTTTGCGCGAAACGGTGAACGGCATCTTCGACCGCCTCTACAACCGCCGGATGATGATTCGGCTCGTGGGTGTGCGCTTCAGCGAATTGGTGAGCGGTGCGCCGCAACTCGCCCTCTTCGACGACAACGCCGAACTGACGAACCTCTATTCCGCGATGGACAGAATCAAAATGCGGTTCGGGGAGGAAATGATTCATCGGGCGGCGGGGTGATGGAAACTGTTGGGTTATTTTTTCCGGGATTCGTGCATAGCCCGATATTTCTCCTTATCTTTGCACGCAAACTTGAAAGCTATGTTGCAAAAAGGAACGAAAGCCTTCCATTTCGAGTGTTTTGACGAGAACGGCATCATCATAGAGGCTATCAACATGGCGGAAACGAGAAACCATACCTTCCAACTGCTCTGATTTTCAATATGGAAACAAAGAAATATCCATTGGGTGTCGCTTTCAGTGGCGGCGGTGCGAGGGCGGCAGCCCATTGCGGAGCCTTGCAGGCCTTCCACGAATATGGCATCAAGCCCGACGTGGTCTCAGGAACCAGTGCCGGAGCCTTGGTTGCGACGCTTTATTCTTCCGGTTTCACGCCCCAACAGATGATAGAGCTTTTTCAGGGACTGAATTTCTTCAAGGACATCGTTACCCCTGCCGTGCCCAAAGGGGGCTTGTTCGACTCGCGGCCTCTCGTGAAATTGCTCCGAAAAAGCCTGCCTTACACGCTTCTGGAGGAGCTACCCATCCCGACTTTCGTTGTGGCTTCCGATTTGGAACACGGCGCACCCAAGGTGTTTGACAAAGGCGAGATTGCCCCGAGAGTGGTCGCTTCGTGCTCCATCCCGGTCATTTTCCGTCCCATGAACATCAACGGCCTGCACTATGTTGATGGAGGCGCGTTCCAAAACCTGCCCGTGTCGGCCATCAGGGAACAGTGCGAGACCGTCATTGCGCTCAACCTCAACCATCTTGAGGAAGAAAAAAAATACAAGGACACGCTCGTCTCGGTGGCCTACCGCTCGTTCATGATGATGATGGTGTCGAATACAGCCATCGACACGGAACTGGCGGATTTGTTCATAGAGTTGGACACTTACGGGTGTTTGGCCTACGACATGTCGCGGCTCGAAGAACTGTTTTTCAGGGGCTATGAAAGTGCGTTGAAAGCCCTTGAGGAAAACGGCTACAGCCGTGTTCTGCCAAAGGAAACAATCGTTTTCGCGAAGAAAAGACGGCAGCCCTGATACTGATTTACCCAAAAGACCGTCGGAAAGACGGCGATGTCCTTTTGGTGCCGGCTTTTGTGGGGATGCTTTTGTGAAAGGCAATGTAGAACGCACGGTTAAAGAATTGGAAATGAAGAAAGAAAAATGCTCTCAAAATGCAAGCATATTGGAATAATGTGTATTATTGTGCTCGAAAACAATTTCAATAGTATGAATCAACGAGAAATGTTAAAGTGCCGTAAGGTGTTGTTTTTTTTGTCATTGTTAGGTATGGCAATGATGGTTTATTCATGTGCTTCGTCTTCAAAGACACCAACCTTTGATTTCCAACATCATCAATCTTTGACGAGCGGTTTTGTGGTGGAGGATGACACAGTGTTTTTCCCCAATCATTTCGTTGTTGAACAGAATCTCAATGAACTTGATATTAATATTCGGATTTCGCCGCATAAAATGAAAAAAGGGGATGAGGCGGCTGTTTGTGTGTGGGCGGATGGTGAAAACCATGCAGATGCTGTAATGTTTAAGATAGGTGCCGCCAATGCCTGGGTATTGTACAGATTTGTTGTCAACGGGAAAACCTATCCAATTTGTTCCGTCTTTTTAGGATTTCCTTCGAGACATCAAGCTTTAGTACATATTAAACGAGTTGAAGATGACCTGGTATTTTATCAACCATACGATAGGGAAGTCGCTCGCATTGGTTTGAGCCAATTGTTCAAAGGTAATCCTTCGGACAAAACTGTGAGGCTTGTGATGTATGCAGTTCAAGCGGAAAACCATAAGCCTTTTACGGTTGATTTCGATTATTGAAGATGATTCATCACCTGACTGTCAACTGCTACGCAATCATTTTTACTTGTTTTTCTTTTCTGACATTAGAGAAAATCAAGTAATTGCCATGAATTATGCACCCAAACTGGTTCCCATCTCAAAAACTTTGATTAAATTTACGGCGAAAATTTTCATTGTGTACCACAAATTGGGGCGAAAACTTTAAACCATTACGTTTCTCCGCTATTCCAACACTGGAGGATTCTCTGTGCCATTTTGTCAAGCAATCAATAAGCCAATTGGGAAAAAGTAGTAACTTTGCAGCATAAAAACTCAAGCAATGAGATTACCCATCAACATAGATGAACTTCTCAACGGTCGCGCCGTGGAAGGCGAACGGATAGAATACAAGACGGGTTGGAATCCCGATGCCATTTATCGCACTATCTGTGCCTTCGCCAACGACTTTGACGAGACGGGCGGAGGCTACATCGTAATTGGCGTGAAGGAAGAAAATGGTCGTGCTTTGCGCCCGGTGGTGGGCATCGACACCAACAAAATTGAACCTATCGAGAAGGAAATGGTGGGCTACAACAACCTGATGCGCCCTTACTACCAGCCGCGCCTCTATATTGAGGAAGCCGACGGCAAGACCATCCTTGTCATCAAGGTTTCGGCGGGCGAGCGTCGGCCTTACAAGGTGCCAGACTTCGTTACAGCCAAGCAAAAGACCTACAACTACTATATCCGCTATAATAGTAGCAGCATCGTGCCAAAAGCTGAATACGAACGTGAGTTGTTGGACTTGGCCAACCGCACGCCCTTCGACGACCGAGGCAACGACCAGATTACGCTGAACGACATCTCGCCTTTGCTTTTGCACGACTATTTGGTGAAAGTAAAGAGCAGCTTGGCAGAAATGCCGTTAACGGACAATATGGAGTCGGTGCTGGAGCAGATGGACTTGTTGGAGCCTGTGCCTGAAGGCTGGCGCATCAAGAATGTGGCGGCGATGATGTTCTGTGAACGTCCCGACCGCTTCTTCAAGCAAGCGCAGGTGGACATTGTGCTGTTCCCCGAAGGACGTGAGAAGAACCCGAACAACCTGATTGAGGTTGAACCCATTAAAGGAAGTGTGCCGATGATGATAGAGAAGACTTTGAGTTACCTGCGCACCAATGTCGTCAAGAAGCAGATTCTGAAGCCCAAAGACGACGAACATTCCGACAAGTTCTTCAACTATCCCTTCCAAGCCTTGGAGGAAGCGGTGGTGAACAGCCTCTATCACCGCGACTGGACCATCAGGGAGCCTGTGGAGATTACGATTGAGCCAGATAGAATTTCCATTTTAAGTTTCTCTGGGCCAGACCACACTATTCCGATGGAAGCCGTGCGTAAGGGCAAGTCGCTGCGCTCACGCCGCTACCGCAACCGTCGCTTGGGCGAATTTCTGAAGGAACTTGACCTTACCGAAGGCCGAGCCACGGGCATTCCAACCATACAAGACGAACTACAAGCCAATGGTTCTCCCCAAGCAACTGTTGAAACGGATGAGGAACGGACTTACTTTTTGATTGATATTCCGTGCCACCCGGAATTCATCAGTGAGCGGGTCGTTTTGAACAAGGATTTCATAAAAGACTTCATAAAAGACTTCATAAAAGAAAATTCGTCGCAATTGTCTGAAAGACAAGGGAAAATACTGTTGATGATTGCCGATGATAACACTTTGACTTCACAAAAGATTTCACAAAAGACGAAGGTGTCGCAACGTACAGTGTTGAAAGATTTGAAAGTGTTGCAAACATTGGGCATTCTCATCCGTGAAGATGGCCGTAAGGAAGGACACTGGGAGATAGTTATGCAATGATTTTGCCTAATTTTCCCTATTGATTGTCACCAAAGATGTCACTAAAGATGTCACCAAAGAACTAATTGAAATTCAGTTTATTATCGGAAAATGTGCTTCGGTGGCTATACCTGAAATGTCACCAAAGATGTCACAAAAGAACCCTTAATGTCACAAAAGGTTTATTTTGCACCCGAATCGATATTCATCTCAAAAACTTTGATTAAATTTACGGCGAAAATTTTGACGAAAAACCAATCAAAAGTATTGTGTTGATTGCGGTTTACTCATATAACAGCCTGTGCTACGGCACGTTGCCGATTGCGGACTTGGTCGGAAAGGCCGCCGCGATGGGCTATACCGTCTTGCCTTTGACCGACATCAACACGACAATGGGCGTGGCCGATTTCGTGGTGGAATGTCGGCGGAAGGGCGTGCGGCCCGTTGTGGGCGTGGAGGTGCGCAACGGCAACGAACTGCTGTATGTGGCCTTGGCCAAAAACAACGCGGGCTTCGCCGAACTGAACCGTTTCCTGACGCAACACAACCTCACAAAACAACCTTTTCCCGAAACCGCGCCCGATTGGGAACAGGTTTTCGTGATTTATCCCTTCGGAAAAAGGAAACCAAACTTACTGAAAGAGAACGAATTTCTCGGTGTGCGCTTCTCCCAACTGACCAAATTGTACAACTGCGAATCCTTTGGGAAGTTGGTCGCGATGCAGCCTGTCACCTTCGCCGAGGCCGACGATTTCCAACTGCATCAAAGCCTCCGCGCCATTGACGAAAATGTGCTGATTTCGCGCCTCGAACCATCCGCTTGTGCCGCTCACGACGAAATTCTCTTGCCCGCCGAAAGGCTGAAAACCACTTTTGCGCTCTATCCGCAACTCATTGAAAATGCGGAGTGTATCTTGGACGAATGTGAAATCAACTTGGACAACAGCGTGAAAAACAAGCGCACCTACACGGGCAATGTCTATGACGACCGCGAACTGCTGCGCAAACTGGCTTTCGACGGGATGGCGTACCGCTACGGCCTGCACGACAAAACCGCCTACCGCCGCATAGAGAAGGAGTTGGACATCATTGAGCGGATGGGATTTTGCGCCTATTTTCTCATCGCTTGGGACATTGTGCGCTTCGCAATGTCGCAGGGATTTTACCACGTCGGGCGAGGCAGTGGAGCCAATAGCGTGGTGGCTTATTGCCTGAAAATCACCGATGTGGACCCGATAGAGTTGGACTTGTACTTCGAGCGTTTCCTCAACCCCAAGCGGAGCAGTCCGCCCGACTTCGACCTCGATTTCTCGTGGCGCGACCGCGACAAGGTCATCGAACACATCTTTGAGAAATACGGTCGGGAACACGTGGCTTTGCTCGGCGCGACGGTCACTTTCCAAAGCAATTCGCTTTGTCGCGAGTTGGGCAAGGTGTTCGGCCTGCCCAAGGGCGAGATTGACCAGATGGAACGCAATCCGGAGGCTTTCGCCCGACAGAGCGAAATCGGGCGGCAGATTTTGGCCATTTCGGAGCGCTTAGAGGATTTCCCACGCCAACGTTCCATCCACGCGGGCGGCGTGCTGATTACGGAGGAGCCGATTACCAATTTTGCCGCCCTCGACCTGCCGCCCAAAGGCTTCCCGACCACGCAATACGATATGTATTCTGCCGAGAAATTGGGCTTTGAGAAAATCGACATTTTGAGCCAGCGGGGCATTGCCCATATCCGTGACGCAGTGGAAATGGTGGAGCAAAGTCGCGGTTCGCGCATTGACATTCACCAGATTAACGCGCTGAAACAAGACGAACTGATTCGCCGCCAACTGCTCAAGGCCGAGACTTGCGGCTGTTTTTACATCGAAAGTCCGGCGATGCGCGGTCTGTTGCGCAAGTTGCGTTGCAGCGACTACAAAACCTTGGTCGCGGCCAGTTCCATCATTCGTCCGGGCGTGGCCAAGTCGGGGATGATGCGCGAATACATCAATCGCTTCCATCATCCTGATACTGTGGATTATAAGCATCCCGTTTTGAAGGAACTTTTGGCTGAGACATACGGCGTGATGATTTACCAAGAGGATGTTTTGAAAGTCGGGCATTATTTTGCGGGTTTGGATTTGGCCGAAGCCGATGTGCTACGTCGAATGATGGGCCACAAGATGCGCGACAAGACTGAATTTGAGGAAGTTAAAAACAGATTTTTCGGCAATTGCAAGGCCAAAGGCTATCCTGATGCCTTGGTGAGCGAACTTTGGCGGCAAATTGAGTCGTTTTCGGGATATTCCTTCTCGAAGGCACATTCTGCTTCATACGCCGTTGAAAGTTACCAAAGCCTCTACCTGAAAAGCCACTATCCGCTTGAGTTTCAGGTGGCTGTGATCAACAATTTCGGCGGATTTTACCAGACTTGGTTTTACTTCAACGAGGCGCGGCGTATGGGCGCGAAAATCCATCTGCCTTGCGTCAATCGCAGCGAGTATTTGACCACTTTGAACGGTCGGACGATTTTTATGGGTTTTGTTCATCTGCAAGGCATTGAACAACAATTCATTGAGCGTTTCATCGCCGAGCGCAAGGCTCACGGGCCATTCGCCGATTTGGACGACTTCGTTTCGAGGGTGCCGTTTTCGTTGGAGCAACTCGTTTTGCTTATTCGCGGCGGCGCGTTCAGTTTCACGAAAAAGCCCAAAGCCGAACTGTTGTGGCAGGCGCATCTCCACAAAAGCGACGGCAAAAAGGAACAACCCGAAACGCTTTTCCAACTTGAAAACCAGCATTTTGAGTTCCCCGATTTCACGACCAACGTCTTGCAAAACGCTTTCGACGAGATTGAACTTTATGGCTTCCCCGTCTCCCTGACTTGGTTTGACCTGCTGAAAACCAAGTTTCGTGGCGAACTGATGGCCTCTCAAATGCTGCATTTTGTGGGCAGTCGCTATCGAATGTTGGGTAAATTGGTGACCATCAAATATGTGCGAACCTGCAAAGGCGACACGATGGCTCTCGCCACCTTTGTGGATGCCACGGGTGAGGCTTTTGACACGGTACATTTCCCGCAAACCTTAAAGGCTTGGCCATTCCAAGGCGATGGCGTTTATTTGCTTTTGGGCAAAGTGACGGAAGAGTTTGGGCAGCCGTCGTTGGAAATTGAGAAAATGGCGCGATTGGGATACCAAGAATTGCAATAATTGAAAATAATGTGTACTTTTGCACAATAAAACGGAGAAATTATGGAACAAAAATCAGAAAAACGCCTCTTCACGGCAGGCGAATACATGAAAGAGGAATATTGCGCGAAAATCGTTCGCATCGGCGAGATGAAACCCATCGAAGGCTCGGATTTTCTCGTACAGACCTTCGTGGACGGCTTCAGCATCGTGGTGCAAAAAGGCCAGTTCACGGTGGGCGAGCCTGTGATTTATTGCATGAACGAAACCGCGCTGAACAAGGAGTTTTTGGCCGCCAACAACCAGTTTGAACTAGGCCTTGCGGAGATGAACGCCAATGCCGCCGAAGTCCTCAAACTGAAGGAGGAAGGCAACATCGACGAGGCCAAGAAACTCGTCGGCTTCTTCAACAAGCATGGTCGCGTCAAGCTCATCAAGCTGCGCGGCTGTCCGTCGTATGGCTGCATATTTAAGAAGGAGTCGTTGGTGCGATGGAAGAAAAAATTGGCCGACGAGGACCTCGAAAGTTACTTCACCACCGACGAGAACGGCATCGAGCACCCGTTTTCGTTCGACACGATTTCGGGCGAACTGTTTGCCGAGGCCTACGTGCCGCCCATCCAATTCCCGAAAGACCCTACCAAGCGCGAGAAGCGCCGCGACCGTGGCATCAAGCGTTTCAAGCGCATCATTCCGGGCGAGTTCTTGCTGCACTACGACACCGCCCAGCTGCAAAGCAGCCTCTGGCGTTTCGAGCCTTCGACGAAAATCACCGTCAGCGTTAAGTTGCACGGCACCAGCGTTATCGTGGGCAATGTGCTGACGCGCATCCCCAAGCCGATGACCGCCGCCGAGCAGTGGTTCAACAAGAAAGTGAAAAAGGAAATGAAACACCTTGGCAAGCAAAAGGTGAATCCGTATTGGGGCAAGGCGAAACAGGAAGAGCAAAACAAGTTGTTGAATGACAAGAAGATAGAAGATTTTAAAATCGACTATGGCCCAGTATTTTCGTCAAGAACGGTCATCAAAAACCAGTTCGACTCGAAATATGGCGGCTATACGGCAGGATTTTACGGTCAGGACATTTGGACTGAGTACGGCAACCTGATTTTCAAGTATTTGGACAAGGGTATGACGCTCTACGGCGAAATCTGCGGCTATCTTACGCAGTCAGACAGCGGGATTCAAGGCCAATACGACTATCGCTGCGACCACGGCCAAAACTTCCTCATGCCGTACCGCATCACCGTGAAGCCCGAAAACGGCAAGAAAGAGGAGTGGAACGTGCAAAAGGTTCACGACTGGACGGTGAAGCTGATGGACGAGCATCCCGAAATCGCCAACCGCCTGAAACCCATACCGATACTCTATCACGGTCCTATCAACGAGCTTTATCCCGACTTGCCCGAAGGCAACGATTTTGGCATGGCTTTCCTTGAGCACCTGCAAAACGACTCGGAGCGTTTCGGCATGGAGAAAAACGAGCCGTTGTGCAAAAACAAGGTACCGCGCGAGGGCCTCTGCATCCGCATCGACGACGACCCCGTGGCCGAGTGCTTCAAACTGAAGACTTTCGCCTTCCTAAAGAAGGAACAAGGCGAAATCGACGCGGGAACGGTCAATATTGAGATGCAGGACGCCTACCTTGGCGAAGGATCAAACAAATAAAGGCTTTGCCTTTTTACCTGACCTCAATATACTAAACCAAGGTTTGTATCGTTGTTCAAATATGAAACGCTATGGGATTTTGTTTTTGACAAGCTTGGTTTTCTGTTTTTTGGCTGTTGCAAAGGCTTCAAACAGTAATGACAGATGTTTGTCTGTACGTATTTCTAGTGACTTTACCCCCGAGGGCGATTCCCTTCCTCCCTACATTGAAACAAAGCTGCCCAAGTTCCCGTTCGAGGTGTTGTATGTGGTGACCAAGGAGTACGAAACGGTGGAAGACGGAACGAGCCGAAAGTATTGGTACAAAGGCAAGTCGGTCAAGGAATATTCCAAGTTTGAGTATGTGGAGGAACGCCTTTCCGATTTGTATCCAAAAACTACTTATCATGGCATGGTGGAGGATTCGAAGCAGTTTTATGACTCGGTCATCATGGCATACAGTTCCTATTGCGCCTCCGACCTGCAACTGACTTTGGACAGCGAAAAACAGCCTCATCTCACTGATGACAAGCCTGAAACCGAAACGGGATTTGTTTCGGAAGAAAATGAAATTCGTGTTATGCAAATGACTGAAGATGAAGTTGATGGATTGGAAAACTACAATCGTCTTGCACGAGGAACCGAATTTGCCACGTTGGAAGATATTTTGTCGGTGACAGGCAAAGGGGAAGGAGATCTTTCGGGAATGGAACTGCCGTATTGGAGCTTCATTAGCGTGGTTTCAACAGCGAACTGCTCTCATTTGTACTATAGGATGATGCTTTGCAAGGATAGGGCAGAAGCGGCCACCAAATTGTATTATCTCAATAGAGGTGCTGGCATGAAAGGCGACGCGTTCCGCCATGTCGCTGTAAGCATGTTGTTGAGGTATTATTTGAACGAGGCTTTGTCGTACATGATTATGGATGTCGGGCACGAAACAGTCGTAAACCCCAATCTGCATCCATGCGATACCTATATGGACTTGCACAACAATAGGGTTGGAAGAAATTCCATGTATAGGGTTTTTAAGAAAACCGCACAGACAGAAAAGAGCGAGTGGCTGTCTTATCTCTTGGGTATTAAAGCTTTTGTGGACAACGATAGCAATGCGGCATTGATGGATTGGAATCGCGAGTCATCGAAAAGCGCGGTGAAACGGCAATGCAGGTCGGCAGGAAAAGAGAAATACATCTATTATAAGGAATGAGAGTGATATGAAGGGAAAAATGATGAAAATGGCAGCGAGAAAGGTCTTGTCTTTGTTAATGGTCGTTTCTGCTTTTTCTTTGAGTGCATTTGCCCAACAACAAGGCCAAATCACAGGCATCGTCCGCGATGCCGAAACCAACGAGACCCTCATCGGCGTATCCATTTACGCGGAGCAACTGCAAAAAGGCACTACCACCGACGAAAAAGGGCGTTACGAACTGCAATTGCCTCAAGGTGAGCATGTTTTGCGCGTTTCTTATGTTGGTTATACCCTGATAAACAAAAAGGTTTCGGTCGGCGGCAAACCTGTAACGCTCAATTATAAGCTGGAACCTGAATCGGAGATGCTGTCGGAAGTGGAAGTAACAAGCGAGCGCAAGGACCGCAATGTCAGCGAGATGGCGATGAGCGTGCAAACCTTGGACATGATCACCATCAAGAAGATTCCTGCGCTGATGGGCGAGGTGGATGTCATCAAGTCGATACAACTGCTGCCAGGCGTTCAGGCGGCCTCCGAAGGCTCGTCGGGATTCAGTGTGCGCGGCGGCGGCACCGACCACAACCTCATCCTTTTAGATAACGCGCCCATCTACAACGCCTCGCATTTCCTCGGATTTTTCTCCGTGTTCAACAACGACGCGGTGAAAAACGCCACGCTCTACAAAGGCGACATCCCTGCTTACTACGGCGGACGGCTTTCGTCGGTGCTCGATGTGCAAATCAAGGATGAAGTGCCGAAGAAACTTACTGGTCAGGGCGGCATCGGTCTGGTGACGAGCCGACTGATGCTCGAAACACCGCTGTTTGAGCAAAAAACTTCCGTAATGCTCGCAGGGCGAACTACTTATGCCGGACTTCTCATCCCATTCATGGGCGAGCAGGTAAAAGGCTCCGACATCTATTTTTACGACCTCAACGCCAAAATAACGCAAGCCATCAACGACAAGAACCGCCTGTTCGTTTCCGCTTATCATGGGCGCGACAAGTTCTCGATGCGCGACATGATGGGCCTCGGCTACGGCAACTCAAGCGCGACGCTCCGCTGGAGCCACATTTTCAGCGATCGGCTGACGTCGAACTTGTCGCTGGTCGGGTCGCACTACAACTACGCCATCGACATCTTCTTTGAGCCATACGACTTCACCATCAAGGCAGGCACCGATGCTGCCAAGCTCGATTACGACTTCACTATGCTCTGGAACGAACGCCACACCTCGCGTTTCGGCCTGACGACGGGCATTCAGGCTTACAAGCAAGGTGAACTTGAAGACCGTGGCGGCGCGCTGTCGCAATACTTGCAGGTTGATGCCTCGAAAGTGGTTGTCCGAAAGGGCTTGGAACATGCCGCCTATTTCTCGCACGACTTCCAACCCAATCCGCGCTTCTCGTTCCGCGCCGGACTGCGCCTTTCGTGCTTCCAAAACATCGGTGAAGAGAATCTTTATCGCTTTGGCGATGATTATCAGTTGATTGACACGGTTCATTACGGCAAAGGCAAGGTTTTCAACACCGAAATCCGTCCCGAACCGCGCTTGGCTGCCATGTTTCGCATCGACGAGCATTCTTCTGTCAAGGCATCGTATTCGCGCACGGTGCAGTATGCGCAGGTGGCTTCGGCAGCCACTGGAGGCTTGCCCTTCGATGTGTGGTTTCCCGTCAGCCCCAACGTGAAGCCGCAAACGAGCGACCAGTTCGCCGTCGGCTATTTCCGCAATTTCCTCAACGATGCCGTCGAAACCTCTGTCGAGTTGTATTACAAAAACCTGAACCATGTCATCGACTTTAAGGACAACGCTTCAACTTACGGCAATGTTTTGATTGACGGCGAGTTGCGTTGTGGGAAGGGACGCTCGTTTGGCGCAGAGTTCCTCATCCGCAAAAACGTGGGCAAGTTTACAGGCTGGATTTCTTACACTTATTCTCGCTCTTTGCGTACCATCGAGGGCATCAATTTCGGAAAGGAATACCGCTCGCCCTACGACCGCCCGCACAATTTCGTTGTCGTGGCCAACTATGACCTCTCGAAGCGCATCAGCGTGGCGGCCAACTGGATTTACAACACGGGCATTCCAGTTACTTATCCCTATGGGCAATACAGCATCGGCGGAATGACCTACGCCATCTACAATGGTAGCCGCAACGAAAGTCGTTATCCCGACTACCACCGCCTCGACCTGTCGCTCACCTGCCAGCTCGGCAACCTCGCCAACAAGAAATGGCAGCACGAAATCAACGTTTCAGTTTATAACGCCTACGCCCGCCACAACACTTGGGCCGTTACGTTCAACCATGACGACGATGGCAACATGATCACCGAAAACATGTATCTTTTCTCCGCCGTGCCGTCCATTTCCTATAACTTCAAATTCTGAACGCGATGAATAATTGGTATAAGATATTGATAGTCATTTTGTTGTCGGTTTTTGCTTCTTGCACCGAGGACATTGTTATTGATTTGGAGGAAGGAGAACCGCTGCTCGGCGTGGAGGCTTCGTTCACCGATGAACTGAAACGACATGAGGCCGTTTTGAGCTATTCCGCCGACTTCTACAACAAAGACGAAATCAGGATGGTGAGCGGCGCAACGGTGTTCGTCACCGATGGGGTTGATACGGTTTACTATCACGAGGATGCCGAACAAAACGGACACTATTTCACCGACCTCGTTGCCGGACGAAAAAACACGCTTTACACCTTGCATATCGCCGTTCCCGACGCAACTGAAGCCGATGGTTTTCAGTATTATAAGGCAGAGAGTTTTTTGCCCGACAACATTGAAACGGTGGACTCATTGGTCATCAAGCCTTTCGATATGCCCATGCCCGACACCATGCTCTGTTTCTATCCTTATTTTCAGTCGCTTGACGACAAGAGTGTGGTGTATATGGTCGAGCTTTTCCGCAACGACACCCTATTGACCGACACGCTCAGCGAGAAGCTCATCGTCCCGATGGCTGGTTACGCGGGCTATTATGTGAACGGGCCAGAGTTTCTGCAAACCAACATGCTCATCCCGATTGCCTATTTCCGCAAGGCCGAAATGATTGCCGGCGACCGTTATCGCGCCTGCCTGTCGAGCATCGGGATGGACTATATGTCCTACATATACGCCATCCGTTTTTCCAACGGGAGCAATCCCATGATGGGCGCGCCAAGCAATGTGCCGACCAACATCCAGCCTGAAGGAAAGGCGGTAGGCTGGTTCCTCACGGCATCGACGGTTTCGTCCGAGGTGGTATATCTGCCAGATTGACTACAAATGGATTGCTGGTTTTTCGGGCTTGCGTATGGAATCATTTCCTGAATCGCGGATGATACGATGTCAAAGTGTCGCGCAACAGTTCATCGGAAATGTGTGTGTATATTTCCGTAGTGCTCACGCTGGCGTGGCCGAGCATCTGCTGGACGGCGAGCAGGTTGGCGCCACCTTCAAGCAAATGCGTGGCAAAGCTATGCCTGAACGTGTGTGGGCTGATGGTTTTGGTAATACCATTTTTCTCCGCCAAGTCCTTGACAATCAGGAAGACCATTTGTCGGGTCAATCCCGTGCCACGGCTGTTGAGGAAAACGGTGTCGGTGAATTTGGGTTTCGGTGTGATGTGCAGTCGTGCGCCTTCAATGTAGTGGAACAGGATTTTCAGGCTGTTGTCGCCTATGGGCACCAGCCTTTCCTTGCTGCCCTTGCCGAAGATGCGGAGAAAGCCGTCGTTTCGGTATATATCGCTGATTTGCAATCCGATGAGTTCCGAAACACGCAGACCGCAGCCGTACATCACCTCAATCATGGCCTTGTTGCGGTGGCCGTTGGGTTGGCTCAAGTCGATGCTGTCGATCATTTTTTGGATTTCCTCGTAGGTCAGTACTTCGGGCAGGTGGCGGCCCAAAGTGGGGGAGGAGATGAGTAAGGTTGGGTCGGTTTCGGCGAGATTCTCTTGGGTGAGATAGCGCCAAAAAGACTTCAGCCCTGAGAGGATACGCGCTTGCGAGGTGGCACCGATGTTCAAGTCGAAAAGATAAGCGAAGAAGTTCTCAATGGTGTCCTGCTTGATGGCGTTGGTTTCAGTAGAAAAACTTTGGTTTTCAAGATATTGCAGAAACAACAGGACATCGTGACAATAGGCCTCCACGCTGTTGTCGGACAGCGAAAGCTCTAACCGCAAATAGTTTGCGAAGTGCTTGATGAGGTTTTGGGTGATATTGACGGGTTGCTTGTCCATGGTTTTGTTTTGCAAAAGTACATTTTTTGACGCTGTGGTAATGTTTTTTTCCTACATTTGTCCCGAAAACTAACCCCTAAACTATTAAAACATGAAAAAATCGAACTTACTTTTTGCTGCAGTTTTGGCATTCCTGATGCTAACGGGCTGTTCGAACAATAACGAAAACAACAATGAAGCAGCCGTTGCCAATGCGGTTTCTTTCGATGAAGTGTTGGCCACCCGTAGAAGTGTCCGCAGCTACGATGCCACCAAGACCATCAGCGAAGCCGAAGTGAGAGAGTTGCTTGTCGCCACGCAGGAAGCTCCATCGTGGGCCAACCAACAGCCTTCGAAATACTATGTGGCCATGAGTCCTGAGAAAGTCGAGGCAGTGTCGAATCTGGTGGGCGAGCGCAACAAGCAGAACATTGCCGGCGCGCCCGTGGGCAAGTCGGGCTTCTTCCGTGGCGAGCAGACCAACGAGGTGGGCGACGGCTGGGGTGCCTACGACAACGGCCTCAGCAATGCCTATTTCATCCTGAAGGCCCGCGCCAAAGGCTTCGACACGCTCATCATGGGCATGCGCGATTCCGATGCCCTCCGCACACTGTTCAACATCCCTGAAAACGAAGCCATCATGGCGGTCATCTCATTGGGCTACAGGTCGGGCGAGCCACGCCAGCCTGAGCATAGGCCGTTGGAAGAGGTGGTGGAGTTTTTCTGATTAGTTTGACGCATAAAAACAAATCGGGACACGAGGCTCAATGTCTCGTGTCCCGTATCCCGTATCATATCGTATCCTGCCCTTATTAATCCAAAGTATGGATAACAAGACCCGAGCGCAGTTTCGGCTCAAACCAAGTGGTCTTGGGAGGCATGATGTTGCCAGTGTCGGCGATGTCGATGATTTGCTTCATGCTCACCGGATAGAGCGCGAAGGCGACCTTCATCTCACCGCTGTCCACACGACGCTTCAGCTCGCCGAGGCCACGGATACCGCCAACGAAGTCGATGCGCTTGTCGGTGCGGAGGTCCTTGATACCTAAGATCTTGTCGAGGACAAGATTGCTGAGGATGGTGACGTCCAACACACCGATAGGATCGCTGTCGTTGTAGGTGCCGGGTTTGGCAGTCAAGCTGTACCACACGCCCTCGATATACATCGAGAAGTTGTGGAGCTTGTTGGGCTTGTACTCGGTGTCGCACTCGCAGTGGCAGGGGAACTCGCAGTTGCACTTGCCGCCGTCCTTGGTGCAGTCGCACTTGCACTCGATGTCGAAGTTCTCTTGCAGAGCCTTGAAGAAGTCCTTGGTGCTGAGGCCGTTGAGGTCTTTCACGACGCGGTTGTAGTCGATGACGTTCAACTGGTTGTCGGGGAAAATGACGGTCATGAAGTAGTTGTACTCCTCCTTGCCGGTGTGGGCAGGGTTCTTTTCCTTCTTCTCTTGTCCGACGAGGGCTGCGGCGGCACTACGGTGGTGACCGTCAGCGATGTACATGGCCGGAACCTGCTTGTCGAACAACTCGACGAGGCGGGCGATGGTGGCCTTGTCGTCGATGATCCAGAAGCGATGGCCGAAGCCGTCTTCCTTGGCGATGAAGTCATAGATGGGTTTCTCAGCGGTGATCTTGCTCACGATGGCGTCGATTTCGGCGACGGCAGGGTAGGCAAAGAACACAGGCTCCACATTGGCGTTGGTAAGGCGGACGTGCTTCATGCGGTCCTCTTCCTTGTCCTTGCGGGTCAGTTCGTGCTTCTTGATGATTTTGTTCACATAGTCCTCGCTGTAGGCGCAGGCCACGATGCCATACTGCCAGTGGGCGTTAGGCTCGGTGGGGTTCATGCTCTGAGCGTAGATGTAGAGTTTTTCCTCTTCATCTTGCTTGATCCATCCGAAGTCTTTGAAGCTGTTGAAGTTTTCAACGACTTTCAGATAGGTTTCGAGGTCGCTGTCCTTGTGGCCTTCGGGCAGGTCGATTTCGGCCTTGGTCACGTGGAGCAGGCTGTAGGGGTTGCCTTCACATTCCTTGCGGGCTTCTTCGGTGTTCAGCACGTCGTAGGGACGGGAGGCTAACTTTTGGACGATGTCCACGCCGGGACGCCATCCTTTGAACGGTTTGATGATTGACATGGTATTCGCTTGTTAAATGATTCGTTAATTAGAGGTCAAAATTTGAGGCTGATTCGTGTTTCTGAAAAGAGAGGATCAAGGCACCAATCATTTTGGTCAGTTCCATCAGTTCGTTTCGAATGTCAGTTTCTTGGGTTTCGTCGATGAGATGTTGCTTTTGGGCCAAAGCGCACAAGGCAACACACCGTCCGATGCACGACTTCGATTTTTGAAGTTGATCGGCAAACTCGTTTTTCGGAAGCGACGAACCCTCGATGATATTGGAGGTGATTTGAGTCGCTTCGTTGATGAACATGCCAACAAGTCTATGGTGGGCTTCGGTCTGGCAATGGTTGCTAAGTGTGACGATGGCGTTGCTGAAATCCACCGATTTGTGATAGATGCGGAGGCTTTCAAATTTAAAAAACGGAGATGTCTTGTTGCTTTCTGAAATCATTATCAGTCGTTTAAGGAAAGGCACTGCAGGCATGACAACCCCACAGTGCCTTTCGGAATTTGTTGATTTACTTGTTCACTTGGAAACGCTTGTTGCCCGTCTTGAAGTAGTCGGCAATCTGTTCGGCGGCGGCGAGGCCGGCGTTGATGTTGGCTTCCTCGGTTTGGGCACCCATCTTCTTGGGCGTGGCGAAGTAGCGGCCTTCGAAAGCCTTGAACTCGGCGTCGGCATCGGGCATGATGTCGGTGATGTACTTGAGGTCGGTGCGCTCGGCCATCAGCTTGAGCAGTTCAGGCTCGTTGATGACTTCCTTGCGGGCGGTGTTCACGAGGATGCCGCCTTTGTGCATCTTGTTCACCACAGCGTAGTTGATGCTCTGCTTGGTTTCGGCAGTAGCCGGGATGTGCAGGCTGACTACGTCGCAGGTCTCGAAGAGGGCGTCGCGGTTGGCGACGGCGTGAACGCCAGCCTCTTCAATCTTGTCGGCAGGGACAAACTCGTCGAAGGCATAGACATCCATACCGAAGCCCTTGGCGATGCGGGCCACGTTGCGACCCACGTTGCCGAAGGCGAGGATACCGAGCTTCTTGCCCATCAGTTCGCTGCCGCTCTTGCCGTTGTAGAAATTACGGACGGCATAGACCAGCATACCCATGACGAGTTCGGCAACGGCGTTGCTGTTTTGGCCGGGAGTGTTCATGGCCACGATGCCTTTGGCGGTGCAAGCCTCGAGGTCGAGGTTGTCGAAACCGGCGCCGGCGCGGACGACGATCTTTAGGTTGTTGGCGTGGTCGATGACTTCCTTAGTCACCTTGTCGCTGCGCACGATGAGAGCGTCAGCATCAGCAACAGCCTTGTAGAGGTCATTGACATCAGTATATTTTTCCAAAAGAGCCAGTTCGTAGCCATTCTTCTCTACGACTTCGCGGATGCCGTCAACGGCGATCTTGGCAAAGGGCTTCTCAGTTGCAACTAATACTTTCATTTCGTTTCTCCTTATTATTTGTTCGCTTTTTCGAAATCCTGCATGCACTGAACGAGAGCTTCAACGGCCTCAATCGGACAGGCGTTGTAGAGGCTGGCGCGGAAACCACCGACGCTGCGGTGACCCTTGATGCCGACCATGCCGCGCTCCTTGGCGAAGGCCATGAAGGCGTCTTGCTTCTCTTCGTAACCGGGAGCCATCACCCAGCAGTGGTTCATGATGGAACGGTCTTCCTTCTCGGCGGTGCCAACGAACATGCTGTTGCGGTCGATTTCTTCGTAGAGCAGGTTCGACTTCTTCAGGTTGATTTTGTTCATAGCCTCGACGCCACCGATGGTGTCTTTCACCCAAAGGAGGGTTTCGTGCATCATGAAGATGGGCAGTACGGGCGGGGTGTTGAACATCGAGATGTTCTTGGCTTCTTCAGCGGCGTGGGTGCGGAAATCGACCATCGTCGGCAGCGGGTTCATGTAGGCGCGGTCTCCGATGTTGCCGAGGATGTCTTTCTTCACGATGACGAAGGTCACGCCAGCGGGGCCGACGTTCTTCTGTGCGCCACCGTAGATGAGGCCGTATTTCTTCACATCGACGGGACGGCTCATGATGTCTGACGACATGTCAGCGACGAGCATGATGGGGCAGTCCATGTCATGCTTGATTTCGGTGCCGTAAATCGTGTTGTTGGTCGTGATGTGGAAGTAGTCGGCATCCGTGGGGATGGTGTAGCCTTTCGGGACGTAGCTGTAGGTCTTGTCTTCGCTGCTGGCGACGATATCGACCTTACCGAACAGCTTGGCTTCCTTGGCGGCCTTCTTGGCCCAGACGCCGGTCTGGAGGTAGGCGGCCTTGGTCTTCAAGAGGTTGGCGGGCACGGTGAAGAACTGGGTGCTGGCGCCACCACCGAGGAAGAGGACTTCGTACTCGGCGGGGATGTTGAGGAGGTCGCGCCACAACTGGCGGGTTTCTTCCATGATACGCTCCCAACCCGGGGTGCGGTGCGAAATCTCGGCGATGCCGATGCCGGTGTTGTCAAAATCATACAGCGCCTTGACGGTGCTTTCGATGGCTTGCTTGGGCAGGACGCAAGGACCTGCGTTGAAATTAAAAGCTTGTTTCATTTCAATTATTGATTTAAACGTTTGATTTATAATTTGTTGATTAGGTTTAATGTCTTTATTTTGCGGCAAAGATAGTAAATAAAACTATCTGTTGAACCTTTTTTGAAATATTTAGGTTTTTCTATGGATTAAGTAGGTTTTTGGGCATCGGAAATAGGTCATTTTGATGTCTCAAAATGTAATAATAAAAGAAACACCTAAATTTTTTAATATGCCAATGTTTTAACTATTCCTATACTGATTCGGTGTCAATCCCGTGTGTTTCTTGAAGTATTTGAAGAAAAATGAGGGATTGGGAAAATTCAATTCGTCTGAGATCTCCTTGATGCAGCGGTCGCTGTGTTTCAGCAACTGCTTGGCTTCGAGGATGACATATTGGTCGATCCATTGGGGCGCCGACTGACCGCTGGTGTCTTTCACGATTTTGGAAAGGTATTTTGGCGTGATGCAGAGCTTGTCGGCATAAAAACCCACATTGCGTTCCGTGTTGTGGTACTTGCTGACCAGGTCGATGAATCTCTCAAATACAATTTTGTGACGGGTGGAGACAGGATGCTCCACCTCGCTTTGTTTTGCCATACGCTCGTTGATGAAACTCCCGAAGATGAAAAACACCGAGGAGATGAGATGGCTGATGCTCTCGCGTGCGTAGGCGTAATCGGAGTGGATGGCCGTGTTGATGAGTTGGATGTGTTGCTGCACGATGGAGAGTTCGTCGGGTTTCAAGGTGATGCAAGGGTTGTCCAGTATTTGCATGGCCTCGTTCAGCATCTTCGTGATGTCGGAGCGGAAATGGGAGAGAAACTGTGAAGTGACCGCGATGATGGTCAACTCGGGGGCCTCTTCGGCGCTGCTGGGCTCGATGCGGATGATGTTTTGCGGCAGGTTGAGCACCATCATGCCCTCGTGGATTTCGTATTCTTTCAGGTTGACGCTGCCCTTGAAACTGCCTTTCTTGCAGAAAGCGACCAGATAGCCATCGATACGGCACGGATAACGCAACAGGTTGTAATTGGCCTCGTTGGTGCGCTGCGCCATGATGAAATCCTCTCCTATATTAATAATGTCATCCGTCAAAAACAACTCTTTGACCTTGGCGATGCTGAAACTATTGAGTGTCGTTGTCTCCATTTGTTGAAATTTTCAGCAAAAGTATATAATATTATTGAATTATGTATAAAAAATCGTGAGAATTTCTACTTTTAGATAGTTTTTGATTCCGAAAGGATGCCTTTTAGTCGAAAATGATGTCGTTTCTTTGCAACATCAACAAGAAAGGAAATCAATATGACTAAAAGATTGAAAAACATGATGTTGCTGCTGGCGTTATGCTGCATGACGCTGACGGCTGGTGCACAAAGAGTGCTGACGTTGGATGAATGCCACCAGTTGGCACTGAAAAACAACAAGAAACTGAAAGTGTCGGAGGAGGAGGTGAACAAGGCCCGTTATGAGATGTACTCCTCATACGCCAATTACCTTCCCAAGGTGTCGGCAACCGCCACTTACACGCACAACAACAAGAGCGTCCAACTGCTGAGTGACGAGAACATTGCCGCACTCAACAACATCGGCACTATGACCCAGGCTCAGATTGATGCTTACCGACAAGAGTTGCTGGCCATTTATATGAGCGACCCTTCGGCTGTGATTTCGTTGGCGATGCTTCAGAATGACCCTATCGTCAGCAAGCTGGTTGCCGATTTCATGAGCCTTAACGTTGAAGACGCCTTGAACCAAATCGGCGAGCAAGTTACGGACGCCTTCAATGTCGACACGAAGAATATTTACTCGGGCATCGTTACGGTGCAGCAACCGATTTTCGCAGGAGGCAAGATTGTGGCTTACAACCAGATTACCAAAGACTTGAAGGGGTTGGCCGAGTCGAAGTTGGATTTGCAGCAGCAGGAAGTGGTGGTGACTACTGACCAAGCCTATTGGCAGATTGTCAGTATCGCCAACAAGCTGAAACTGGCCGAGAGCTATGCCGAATCGCTACGCACCCTTAACGCGGATGTTGAGAAGATGGTCGCGGAAGGCGTGTCCACTAACTCCGAACAATTGGCAGTGAAGGTCAAGCTGAACGAAGCAGAGACAGCCTTGCTGAAGGCGCAGAATGGACTGGCGCTCTCAAAGATGTTGCTATGCCAGATCTGCGGTCTGCCGCTTGATTCGGATATCGTCTTGGCCGACGAGAAACTCGACGATGTGCTGCTCACCCATCAGAAGCCTTGTTATTCGGAGAGCGAAATAGAGACCAACCGTCCTGAACTGAGATGCCTCAGCCTGGCCAACGACATCTACGCCAAAAAGGTGTGGGTCACCCGAGCCGATTACCTGCCCACCATCGGGGCTTTCGGCAACTATACCCTCAGTAATCCTTCGTGCTTCAACGGATTCCAAAACGAGTTCACTGGATTATGGAGCTTCGGAGTGATGGCCAAAATTCCGGTTTTCCATTGGGGTGAAGGCTACAACAAGACCCGTATGGCCAAAGCTGAAGCCAAGATACAGCAATATAACTATGAAGACACCAAGGAGATGATCATGCTTCAGGTGCGCCAGTGTGAGACACGCCTCAACGAGGCCGACTCCCGTCTGAAACAGTCGCAAGAGAAACTCAACGACGCTGACGAGAACCTTCGTATGGCCAATGCAGGTTTCCGCGAGGGTGTTGTGGAATCGTCGGTGCTCAATTTGGCTCAAACCGCATGGCTTCAGGCACATTCCGAATATATTGATGCCAAAATTGATTGCATCATGGCGGATGTGAATTTGCGCAAAGCAGCAGGTGTCCTTCAATAATCCTAAATCTTTGAATTTTAAATTTTGAATTTTAAATAACCAAATATCATGTCAACAACAGTAAAAGAACAAAGAGTAAACACGTACTTGGCGCTGGGAGTGCTGGCGTGTGTGATTGCGGTGGTTTGCATCATTGGCATTCTCACCTTCCACAAAGAAACGGAATACCTGCAAGGACAGGCTGAAGTAACGGAGTATCGTGTCTCGAGCAAGGTGCCGGGACGTATCTTGGAGTACAAGGTCCATGAGGGACAGATGGTGAGGAAGGGAGACACCCTTGCCATCCTTGAGGCACCCGAAGTAGAGGCCAAAAAAGCACAGGCTGAGGCTGTGGAAAGAGCGGCCAGAGCACAAAGTGCCAAAGCTCAGCATGGTGCACAGAAGGCCCAAATTGAAGGCGCTTACGAAATGTGGCAGAAAGCCATCGTGGGCGTTGAAATCGCCCAAAAGTCGTTCAACCGTGTCAGCAACCTTTACGCAGACGGCGTGGTGAGCGAGCAGAAATATGATGAGGCGAAGGCTCAATACGACGCAGCATTGGCTACCGAGAAAGCAGCCAAGTCGCAGTATGACCTTGCTCTCGAAGGTGCCCGATCTGAGGACAAGCAAATGGCCGCTGCCCAAGTGATGCAGGCGCGAGGCGCGTTGGCTGAGGTCAACTCATACATCCATGAGACGGTGCTTACTGCATACGCCGATGGCGAGGTGAGTGAAATCTTTCCGCATGTGGGTGAATTGGTGGGCACAGGTGCTCCGATCATGAATATCGCCCAAATGGATGACTTATGGGTGACTTTCAACATGCGTGAGGACTGCTTGAAAGACTATCCCGTTGATACAGAGTTTGATGCGTATGTCCCTGCTATCGACAGCACCATCAGGCTGAAAGTCAGTTACATGAAAGACCTTGGCGACTATGCAGCTTGGAAAGCCACCAAGGAAACGGGACAATACGACCTCAAGACCTTTGAAGTACGCGCCACACCGCTTCAGGTGTCAAGTGACTTGCGTCCAGGAATGAGCGTAGTAGTGAAGAAGGAGCATAGAAGATGAACAATGAAAACAAAAGTGGTCTGATGCGCGTGATGCGACGTGAAGTGCTCAGGATGCTTTCGCAACCTGTCTACATCTTCTGCATGGTCGTCGCGCCGCTGATTGGCTACATCTTCTTCACGACGCTGATGGGGCAGGGACTTCCTGCCGACATTCCTGTCGGGGTGGTCGATGAGGACAATACGGCCGTCACAAGACAGGTGCTGCGCAACTTGGACGCTTTCCAGCAGTCGGAGATTGTGGAGCAATACGCCAGCTTCGGCGAGGCCCGCGAGGCGATGCAGCAGGGCAAGATTTACGCCTTCTATTACATCCCGAAAGGCACTACCGAACAGGCCCTGTCGAGCAAACAGCCCAAAGTGTCGTTCTATACCAATCCGTCCTATCTGGTGGCGGCTTCCTTGGAATACCGCGACATGAAGATGATGGCGGAACTGGCTTCAGGTGCCATAGCACGTGAGACTTTGTATGCCGAAGGCTATACCGACGAGCAGGTGATGGGCATCCTGCAACCCATCAAGATGGAGATGCACGCCATCGGCAACCCGGGACTGAACTATTCGATTTATCTGTCGAATATCCTGCTGCCCGCCATGCTGATGCTGCTCATCTTTCAAGTGACTATCTACTCCATCCTCAGCGAAGTCAAGGAAGGTGTCTCAAAACATTGGATGGAATTGGTTGACGGCAATATTTACAAGGCTTTGGCCGGCAAGTTGCTGCCCCAGTTGGCTGTCTGGATGGTGATGGGTGCTGTGTATCTGGTCATTCTCTATGCCTATTGGGACTTCCCACTGAAGAGCGGAATTTGGCCAATGGCTTTGGCTGCCCTGCTGCTCATTTTGGTCTCACAAGCCTTCGGTGTGTTCCTGTGCGAACTGTTGCCGTCGTTGCGTTGGGCCTTGAGTATCGCCACCTTGTGGGGCGTGCTGTCCTTCCCGATTTCGGGCTTCTCTTTCCCGCAGATTGCGTTTCCGGCACCGTTGAGGGCGCTTTCGTATCTTTACCCGCTCAGGTATTATTACCTGACCTATGTGGACCAGGCATTGAATGGCCTGCCGCTGTGTTACTCATGGGCCAACTTCGCGGCGTTGCTGGCTTTCTTGGCCTTGCCGATGTTGCTGCCTAACCGATTGAAAAAGTGTTTGTTGGAATATCAATATACAAGATGATGAAATGGTTGCATAACATATTGGAGGTTTTCCGCGAGGAACTCCACAACTCGATTTTTGATGAAGGCGTCGTCGTGTTTTTCTTCATCGTGCCCTTGCTTTATCCTTTGCTTTACGCTTATCTGTATAGCAATGAGACGGTTCGCGAAGTGGCGACGGTGGCGGTCGACAATGCCAATTCCGCTACCAGCCGCGAGTTTCTGCGCAAGGTGGATGCCACTGCTGATGTCAACATCATTGGGCATTGCGCCGATATGCAAGAAGCTGTCGACTTGATTCACAAGCACAAGGCTTATTGCCTGATTTATATCCCTGCTGAGTTCGACTACGCCTTGATGGATGGCAAGCAGGCCGTCGTTGAGTTATATTCCGACATGGGAAGTTTGCTCTATTATAAAGCACTGCTGTCGTCGTGCACCGAGGTTTCCTTGGCGATGAACAAAGACATCAAGACGCAGAGGTTGGTGGGCGCGACCGACAAGCAGGCTTCGACCTTCAACCATCCCATTGAATACGAGTATGTTCCGATGTTCAACACGCAGAGTGGCTTCGCCACCTTCCTGATTCCCGCTGTTTTGGTGCTGCTGATTCAGCAGACGATGGTGTTGGGTGTTGGCATGATGGCGGGCGAGGAGCGCGAGAAGAAACGCCGTGGCATCCTTGAGCCGCATGTACTCGGTAAAAAGCCTTGGGAGATGCTGATGGGCAAGGGTGCGGCCTATCTGGCCATCTATCTGGTGGTGGCAGCCTACGTGTTCTGCGTTGTGCCACGCCTGTTCCATCTGATTCAGATTGGGCAGTGGCAAGATATGGTGGCTTTCCTGTTCCCGTATCTGCTGGCTTGCATCTTCTTCAGCCTGACGCTCTCGGGTATCGCGCACAACCGCGAGGTGTTCATCATTATGTTTGTTTTCGTCTCGGTGCCACTGTTGTTCATCTCTGGCATTTCGTGGCCTTCGTGCTCCATTCCACATTTCTGGAAAGTAGTCTCCTGGCTTTTCCCCTCGACCTTCGGTATCAACGGCTTCGTGAAAATCAACAACACGGGTGCCTTGCTTCGCGATGTGCGTCCCGAACTGATCGGTCTTTGGATACAGACTGCATTCTATGCTTTCACGGCTTGGCTGGTGTATTACCGTTCCTACGGCAAACACTTGAAAGACAGCATCGAGGTGGCCGAAGAGAAACTCCAGGCACGCTGGGCGGAGTATTTGTAAATGACTTCAATCACCTGAAAACAAGTAGAGACGCACCCGACGTGCCCCAAAAACCTGATGCCTCCACAATTCTAACGTCAACCCAAATCAATATCGGAATAATTAGAAACAATTATTTATTTTTGCAGCTTGAAATTCTCAAAATCTTAATCTACAAAACCTAAATCTATATGAAAAGATTCTCTAAGTCCATAATGACTATTATGTTAGCAGTAATGGTGTGCTTTGTAGCAGCAGGCTGTACAAAACACAATGGCGGCAACGGTGCATACAAAGGCCACGATTACGTCGACCTGGGCCTGCCGAGCGGCACGTTGTGGGCGACTTGTAACGTGGGAGCAGAAACCCCCGAAGAATATGGCGACTATTTTGCTTGGGGCGAAACCCAATCCAAAGACGCCTACAACTGGAGCACCTATGGTTACTGCAATGGCGACTACAACCAACTTACGAAGTATTGTGCCCAATCTGATTTCGGCTTTAATGGCTTCACCGACAATTTGGATGCCTTGCTGCCGGACGATGATGCTGCTACAGCACATTGGGGCGAGGGCTGGCGTACCCCGACCTACGAAAACTGGGTCGAACTGCTGTCGAAATGCAGCCATACTTGGACGACAAGAAACGGAGTGAACGGTTGTCTGTTCACCGGACGCAATGGCAACAGTATCTTCTTGCCTGCTGCAAGCAGCCGCTATGACGATGAATCCCGCAATGCTGGTGATGTAGGCGCTTATTGGTCGCGCACGCTCCATAAGAGCGCTCCTGACGGTGCCAAGGGCTTCCAATTTATCATCAGCTTTGACGACTGCGACCTGTACGATGACTTCGGCAGGGCTTCTGGTCTTCCTGTCCGGGCGGTGTGCTCTTTAAATGGAAAGATAAATGTAAAGCATTGATAAATAGAAAGTTGTCTCATTGTGTAAAAAAAAATCCCGAAAACGATTGCCATTCCAATAAATTGTTGTACTTTTGCGCACTCAAAATTAAAGGAAAGAAAGCGATGAAAAAAGACATTCACCCCAAGAACTATCGTCTGGTTGTGTTCAAAGATATGTCAAACGATGTGACCTTCCTGTCGCGCTCGACCATCAACACCAAGGACACCATCAAGTGGGAAGACGGCAACGAATACCCGCTCGTGAAACTCGAAATCTCCAGCGCTTCGCACCCGTTCTACACCGGTAAGATGAAACTCGTCGATACCGCCGGCCGTGTTGATAAGTTCAACAGCAAGTACAAGAAGTTCTTTGAGAAGAAAGAGGCCAAATAAGCCGATTCAACCGAGAAAAAGGAAGCTCTTGCCATTAAGCGAGGGCTTTTTTTGTGTTTGGCACTATTATTGCCCTACCTTGCACTCACATATATAATAAGGTGTCGGCGGGCGGCTGACTGACAAAATGTCGTCCGTTGCATTTCAAAACTGTTTTTTATGAGTTACAAAGTTGAACCCGAACTGTTTTCAGATATGATTGACACGGATGCCGAGTTTATCCCCGTGTTTACGATTGAGAATGAACAACTTAACCAAGGCGGCGAGATGCCAGAGGAACTGCCCATCATGCCCTTGCGCAACTCGGTGCTCTATCCGGGCACGGTCATTCCCATCACCGTGGGACGCGAAAAGTCCATCCAGCTGGTGAAGGAATACGGCCGCAAACGCAAGCCCATCGGCGTGATTGCGCAAAAAGAATCGAATGTCGATGAGCCGGGGTTGGAGGACTTGTACAAGGTGGGCGTGTCGGCGCAGATTCTCAAGAGCTTTGAGATGCCCGACGGCAGCGTCACGGTCATCATACAAGGCATACGCCGTTTCGAAGTGGTGGAACCCATCCAAAACGACCCCTACATGAAGGCTTTTGTGATGCCTTACGCCGCGTCGGAAGACGTGCCCAACACGCGCAAATTCGAGGCTTTGTTGCAGTCGGTCAGGGACTTGGCCATACAGGTCATCCCGCGCTCGCGCAACTTGTCGCAAGAGGCTGGATTCGCCATCAAGAGCATCGAAGATCCCGTGTTTTTGCTCAACTTCGTAGCCAGCAATGTGGATGGCGAACTTCCTGTGCGTCAAGGGATTTTGGAGGCGCGCAACCTCAACGAAATGGCCAAAGAGCTTCTCTCGGTGCTGACCGAGGCTAAGCAGATGCTAGAACTGAAGCAGCAAATCCAAAGCAAGGTGCGCACCGACATGGACAAGCAGCAGCGCGAGTATTTCCTCAACCAGCAACTTCGTACCATTCAGGAGGAGTTGGGTGGCAATCCTAACGAGCAGGATGTCAAGGAGTTGAAGGAAAAGGCCGAGAAGAAAAAGTGGTCGAAGGAAGTGGCGGAGGTCTTTGAAAGAGAGTTAAAAAAGTTGGAGCGCACCCATCCGCAGTCGTCGGAATACGGCATACAACTCAACTATCTGCAGTATTTGGTCGATTTGCCGTGGGGCGATTTCACCAAGGATAACTTCGACCTGAAACGCGCTCAGCGCGTCCTTGACGAGGACCATTTCGGCCTCGACAAGGTGAAAGACCGCATCATTGAGCATTTGGCCGTGCTGAAACTGCGTCAAGACATGAAAGCCCCAATTCTCTGCCTCGTCGGGCCTCCTGGCGTGGGCAAAACCTCGTTGGGCAAATCCATCGCGCGGGCTTTGAACCGAAAATATGTCAGAATGTCACTCGGTGGCGTGCGCGACGAATCAGAGCTTCGCGGTCACAGAAAAACTTACATTGGTGCCATGCCTGGCCGCATCATCCAGAATTTACGCAAGGTGAAGTCGGGAAATCCCGTTTTCGTCTTGGACGAAATCGACAAGGTGAGCGGCAACAACATCAGCGGCGACCCGCAGGCTGCACTTTTGGAAATCCTTGACCCTGAGCAGAATAACGCTTTCTACGACAACTTCATCGAGTTGGACTACGACCTCTCGAAAATCATGTTCATCGCCACGGCCAACAACCTCGCAACCATCCATCCCGCCTTGCGCGACCGTATGGAAATCATCGACTTGAGCGGCTATCTGCGCGAGGAGAAATACGAAATCGCCAAGCGCCACCTCATTCCCAAGCAGATGAAGGAACACGGCCTCGACAATAAGCAAATCACGATTCCGAAGGAAATGGTGATGCGCGTCATTGAGGACTACACCCGCGAGGCTGGTGTGCGTAATTTGGAGCGCCGCATCGGCGACTTGATGCGTTATCGTGCCAAGCAAGTCGTTGTGGGTGAGGAATTTGATAAAAAAATCATGGTTGAAGACCTGCGCAAGGTGTTGGGCGTTCCCATGCACCACGACGAGGACGAAATCAAGCACACCATGCCCGGCGTGGCCACAGGTCTGGCTTGGACGCAGGTGGGCGGCGAAATCCTCTCCATCGAGGTTAGTTTGAGTCGCGGCGGCGGACACCTCTCGCTGACCGGCAACCTCGGCGAGGTGATGAAGGAAAGCGCAACCATCGCCTTCGAGTTCATCAAGGCGCACGCTTCACAACTCAACATCAACCCTGACGCTTTCGACGCTTGGAATGTCCACGTCCACATCCCCGAAGGCGCATGCTCACCGCCTTGACCTCCGCCTTCACCCAACGCAAGGTGAAAGGACAGTTGGCCATGACGGGCGAAATCACGCTGCGAGGCAGGGTTTTGCCCGTGGGCGGCGTGAAGGAAAAGATTTTGGCCGCCAAGCGCAATGGCGTGACCGACCTCATCCTTTCCGTTGATAATGAGCACGATATAAAGGACATCAAAGAGGACTACATCAGCGGACTGAACTTCCACTATGTGGAAAATATGATGCAGGTGCTCAACCTCGCTTTGGAGAAGGAACAGGACAAGAACGACCTCGACTACAACAAGTATCTGAATAATCAGCATCCTGAAGTTATTGGATTCAAAGTCAAGTGATTATGCGTAAGTTGTGGCTTGGTTTGGTGGCTTTGTTTTTGTTGGTTGCAGGATGCAACCAACGACAGGATGACGAGGAGAATTTGGCCATTTTCAAATACAACGAATCCGCTGGCATCCTCACCCTTGACCCGATTTATGCCAAGGACTTGCCGCATATTTGGGCTTGTAACCAAGTGTTTAACAGTCTCGTGGCCTTCGACGACAAGATGAACCTCGTCCCGATG
>CADAVB010000044.1 GCA_902791165.1 uncultured Bacteroidia bacterium | reverse complement strand
CGAGTTTCACGATTTGCTCGTAAGCCTTGAGTGTCTTTTGGAGTATGGGCTGCAGGGCCTTGTTGTCACGCGAGGCCTTGTCGCCGAAGAGTTTCTTTAGAAATCCCATTTTATTCAGTTTGCAGTTTGAAGTTGATTGTTATCAGTTAATTAAATGAATGAAATTTGTCTTTGCGCAAAATTCGTGCAAAGGTAGGGATTTTCCGTGAATTGGGGGAAATTTGTGTCAAAAAGTCAGGTGATTTTTGGACAAATGAGGCGGGACAAAGGGCAAAACGAGGAAAACATTTTGCGATTCTTGCAGTTTTAGACGAAAAACATTTTGCGATAGTTGCTGTTTTTGCGAGAAAAAATTTTGCGATTCTTGCAGTTTTTGGCGAAAAACATTTTGCGATAATGTAAAAAGTTGTATTTTTGCACAGATTTTCAAAGGATTATAAAAATATGATTTTTAAGCGGAAATTATATGAAAAGATGCTCCAATGGAAGGACAGTCGAAAGGGCAGTTCTGCGTTGCTTTTGAAAGGGGCAAGACGGGTTGGCAAATCCACTTTGGTTGAGGAGTTTGCCAAAAACGAATACGAATCGTATATCCTCATCGATTTCTCCGAAACCTCAAAGGAGGTCGAAGAACTTTTTGAGAACATGATGGACTTGAACTACTTTTTCTTCCGTCTGCAAAACATCTTCCACGTCACATTGATTGAACGAAAATCCGTCATCATCTTTGACGAGGTGCAACTTCAGCCTTTGGCACGGCAGGCCATAAAACACCTTGTGAAGGACGGAAGATATGACTATATTGAGACGGGGTCGTTGCTTTCCATCAAGAAGAATGTGCAGAACATCCTCATTCCCAGCGAGGAAACCCGAATGACGCTTTATCCTTTGGATTTCGACGAATTCCGTTGGGCCACAGGCGACAATGTTTCGCCTGATTTCATGCAACAGGCTTTCGATATGAAACGTCCAATGGGTCAGGCTGTACACCGCAAATGGATGCGCGACTTGCGGCTTTACATGCTTATCGGCGGAATGCCGCAGGCGGTGGATACCTACAACAAAACCAACAACTTGCAGCAAGTGGACGAGAAAAAACGCGAAATCATCATGCTGTATGACGACGATTTCAGGAAGATTGACGCGACGGGTACGGCCTCGCAAATCCTTATGGACATCCCTGCGCAGCTTTCGAGCAACGCCAACAGATACATCGTTTCGAGCGCAACAGAAAGTCGTCCGACTGAAACGATTGCCGTTGTGATTAAGGACATGGAGGATAGTATGGTGGTGACTTTGGCCTATCACGCCAACGACCCCAACGTGGGATTGGGCTTGACCAAAGACTACACCCGCTATAAAATGTTCTTGAACGACACGGGGCTGTTCATCACTTTGGCCTTTTGGGATAAGGATTATACCGAAAACACTGTCTATGACAAATTGCTGTCCGATAAACTTTCCGCCAATTTAGGTTATGTGTACGAAAATCTGGTCGCCCAAATGTTGGTGACAGCAGGAAACAGCCTGTATTACTACACTTTCCCCGATGGCAACAACCATAATTACGAAGTGGATTTCCTTCTCTCGCGAGGCAACAAAATCGTTCCCATCGAAGTAAAGTCGTCGGGTTATAAAACCCACAAATCCTTGGACGAGTTCTGCAAGAAATATCCTTCGCGCATTGGGGAGCGCATTCTGCTTTATACCAAGGACTATCAAAAAGACGAGGTTGTTACTTGCTTGCCGGTGTATTATGCGGGGTTGATGTAATAAGCGAAGAAGGCACGACAATTATGCCGCGCCTTCTTTATGGATTTTCTTTGTTTTGTTTAAATGTTGATATTTAATGATTTCAGATTTTAAAGCATAAATACAGGGAACTATTAGAACTTGAATCCAATTCTAATATTCAAGGTGCTCGCCAAACCAGTCTCTTCCAAATCGTATGAGCCAGAATATCCTCCTATAGAATAGTATTTATAGTGGGCGTTTTGAAAATTAACTCCAACTCCAAAACACATGGTGGTTTTATCATCAAGTTTTATATCAACCCCAAAAGCAGGCTCAAAAAACAAGCCCTCTGTATTCTTGTTTGGGTTTTGTCCAACATCAAAAGTGTAACCACCGTCAAGCATCAAAAATGGTGATACTTTAGCTGGAGAAAGATTGGCTTTTGCTCTTACATGTAAAGGTATCAAGTATTTCCCATCGTATGAATCGTATGTACTAGATTGATGGTTTGAGTATTGGTAAGAGTGATAGTATAATGCATTAGTGTATCGGAAACCAGCACCAAAACCAATTGAAAAGTAATCATTGAAACGATAACCATTTATCATCTCGATGCCAAAAGAATATTTGGAGAACTTGTTCAATCCAACGCCACCATTAATTTCAATGGCTTTTTCATAGCCACTTGCCTGCATAACACTATTCATGCAGAACATAGAAATTGCAAGTAATAGTAATGTTTTCTTCATTTTCATATACCCTAAATGTGTTCGTCGGGCGCAACCTTTAGTTTCCTTTCCAGCACCTCAAAGGACGATTTCAACAAACGAAGCGTGGCACTGATATACCACGTCTTTAGTTAGAGGTCGTGAGAATTACCTTTGCAGGAAGATGTAAATATAACAGTCCACGCATAACGCGCGAACCACTATACTCACTTGCCTGCGAAATTTCTCACGTTTCTAACTACAAGCCGAGCATAACGCTTCGTGTTCCTTTATGTTGGCGGCACAAAATCCGCCTTAAGAACTGCGGCAAAAATACAAATAATTTGGATTCCATGGCTAAAACCGTCAAAATTTTACTGTTTTAGCTATGGAATAGAAGTGTAACAAGTGCTTTTTAGTTTCCCAACCTTATCTCCGGCACAATCAAATCTCCCTCATCCCGCACAAAATCCCGTTGATAAAACATGCAATAATAAACAAGGAAATCTAATAGGAGTTAAATTGTTGTTTATCAACTTATTCCTGCAAGAATAGGGGACTTTTTCCGAAAATTTCGGCCTAAAAAGGGGAATTATTCCGTGATTTTAAGGGGTAAAAAAGGGACTTTTTCCGTTTCTTGTCGCGGCACTTCCGTCGCAAAGCATCAACAGCAGGCAAACCACCGAAATCGCCTGTAAGCGATACGTAAACCACCAATGCACATGGCTATGGTTGGCTACAAGAAGGTACCAAACGTAAGGCATCAGGGCGATGAATAGGAATAAAATGACTTTCTTATGGTTGATTTTCAGCTTGTTAATGAGGCTAAATAGGAGCAAAGCCACGGCGGCAAGGCCGATAATCCAAAGGTTGAGCATCTCGAAATTCTTCGTCAAAGCGTCCCAGCGGGTGAATTCCTCGGCCTCCATGCGGTAAAGGCTAACCTCGTAGGCATCGGCGAAGATGTTTTGGCCCAAAATGAGGCTTGCCAAAGCCCATTTCGTGACGAAGGTGAGGGCAAATCCCAAGCCCCAAAGCAAAATTATTTTGCTGATTTCTATAAACTTATCCTTTATGTGAAATTCATCGTCGTGCTTCAGCGAGAGTATGACGGCCAAAGGGAGGCCCAAGGTCAGCAAGGGGGTGGTGAGCAGGTCGAAATAGCAGGTCAGGGAGCCGACGACGAAAAACAAAAGCCCGAAATTGGCTGATTTCTCGCGTTTTATGACCATCAAGCTGCTGATAATAGTGAGTGCCAAAACGGGAAAAAACTGCATCGAAAACTGCGTGACGAAGCCGTAAACGAAGGCAAATCCTAATACCAATGCAGAGGTTTTGACGGGGCCGGCCTTGAGGTGAAAATGAAAACACAAAGCGCAGAGTAGGAGTGAACTGACGATGAAAAGCAGCAACTTTATCATGTTGTAATTGGCAAACAGGAACAGGAATCGATAGAAAAACGACCCTCCGTGCCAATAACGGGCATAGTGTTGGGCATACAGCGGCTCACCGTTCACCGTGCGGGTTAGCAGGCCGAGTTGGTCCCAATCGCGGCCTTTCTCGCTCATGCGTATCATTTGCATGGCCGATTTTACAGGATGCTTGCGGTCGATGCTGTGTATCTGGTTCATAATCAGTGCGTCAGTGAAATTGTCCGTTTGACATTGTTCCACATCAATAATTACCTTTGGGTACATACCTTGGGCTGCAATCATGGGCGCGGATTCGGCAATATGACGCTTGATGGATTGGTCGGGCAGCAGGCATGAAACAACAGCAAAAGCAAAAAACAATGTGATGAGCACTATGAAAGTCTTAGTATAAAGGATTATATTTTTCATTCTCAATGCTTTAGTTCTGTTGTGTCAGCTTGGCGACCAAGGCATCCAAATTGCCATCGGGTGCGGGAGCGGGTGCTGCTCCGATTTTGGTTCCGGGCTTGATGAGGATGTATTCGGGGAAGGTACGCACGTTGTAAGTTTCGAGCAGAAGGATGTTGTTCCCTAGGTTGAGTAGCGGCCAATCATATTGTTTTTCAGCGAATTGTTTTCTGTATGCATCCATCTTGTCGCGTGTGGCGATGGTGATGATTTGCACTTTGCTTTTCCACTGGTAATGCAGTTCGCGCAAGCTGGAGAAGTGTCGCTCGCCGACTGGCGATTGGCCGTCCACAAACTGGAGTAATACGTAATGGTCTTTGAAATCGGACAGGCTTACATCTTGGTTTTCAGCGTTTTTTAGGGTGAAATCGGCGGCATTGGCACCAGAGGCTAGACGGTTAAACTTGGTAAAAAAATCGCTGATTATCGTTTTGTGTTCGGGGTGTTTGGTCTTGTCCTTGATTTGGGTCAGCATGGCAGTTGCGGTTTTTCGAGTGTAGGGTTCGCCGTAACAGAGTTTTTGCAAATTGTAGATGGCGACAAGCTCGGCCAGTTGTGGGTTGCGTGCCATGAACGGGTCGGTGTACAAGTAATTTCGGAAAGCATCAAAGCCTTTGACGAAAGCGGTGTTGAGAGCGTTAAGCTCGTAGGGCGACTTGCTGAATTGGTTGTTGAAAAGCTCCTTGAACAAATCAATGTAGGCCGATTGGTTGTAGAGAACAGGTTGGCCGTCGAAACATTCTCCGATGGTTTTTTTTTCGCCGTCGCCGCCAATTCCCAGTCGGATTGCCGCGATTTTATAACGGTTGTGGTTTTTTACGTAGTCGGATTTGATGTCGGGCACCTCGCGGCTGATGGCGTTTTGGATGGAGTCGATGTAGCGCATTTGTCGTCCCCGATAGATTTGATTGAAGTGTTCAATCAAATAGCGGTTGATGATTTCTTCGGAATAGATGATTTGGCGGTAAATGCCTTGGTCGGTGGCACGCTTCACGCGGATGGTGGGTAGTTCTTTTTCAAAATAGGACACGTTTTCTTGTTGCTCCGGCACGATGATTTCAATGTCGTAAGTGGCTTTAGGCGTGAGAATTAAATCAACGTACTCCAATCCGACATAAATACGGGCTGGTAAGATTTGCTTTACGTTTCCTTCAAGGATGAAATGGCCTTTTTCATCGGTTTGGCCTTGGTCTAAAAGAACGCCAACTTCGTTGATGAGGTCTTCGTACGAGAAAAGCCTAATCAACGTGTTGGTCTTGTTGCTTCTGCCGGTAATCGTCACATTTTGGGCGTTTACCGTGAGGAAAAGCAGGGAAAAAATGAGTGTAGCAATCCTTCGTTTCATGCTCTGAAAACGCGGGAAAGCCTGGATTATTGCCTTTTGGGCAACTTCACTTCTTCGGGCAGGAACTTGGACGTGTCGCCGCCATTCTTGTAAATGTCGCGGACCACGCTTGACGAAACACCAACCAGCTCACTTTCAGTAAGTAAGAAGATGGTTTCCAACTCGGGGTGCAGGCGTTTGTTGGCGTGTCCAATCATGTTTTCATACTCGAAGTCGCTGCCGCAGCGCAGGCCACGGATGATGGTGTTTGCGCCCACTTTCTTGCAAAAGTCGGCGGTGAGGCCTTGATAGCTCTCCACCTTGATTTGTGGATAGTCCTTGAACACGGCCTCGCACCATTTGATGCGGTCTTGCAGTTCAAAAGTGGAACGCTTCTCCATATTGATGCCGACGGCGACATAGATTTCGTCGAAGATGGGCAAAGCCCTCAAAACGATGCTGCGGTGCCCCAAGGTGATGGGGTCGAAGGAACCGGGAAAAACTGCTATTCTTTTCATTGTTGACTGATTATCAAATGCTTTTTTTGTATTAGACACAGAAGTACCGCGCTACCGCTTCTACCGTCATGGCGGGTCAAGCCCGCAATGACGGGTAACGGTTAGTTTTAGTGCTCCGTTGCCAGCCTGCAAAAGTATTACATTGTAATGATTTGACGTAAATCTTTTTCAAGAATTTCACATATCGACCGGAAAGTATTTTTCAAGAACGCCTCAATGTCCTCATTTCCAACGAGTTTTATCTCGCTGATACCTTCCTCGGTTTGCGGCTTGGGCTGGATGGCCTCGGTGGTGTTCATCAGGTACCAATAAGTGCGCTTCAGCCGCCATTCCTCCCCGACCTGATAGCAATGCCAAGTGGAAGGCAATGCTTTGACAATCTGTAATTTGCCTATGCCCGTTTCTTCTTGAACCTCGCGCAGGGCAGCGTTTTCTGGACTTTCACCTTTTTCTATATGTCCTTTGGGCAAGTCGGGGATGCCATTGCGAACGATAGTGACAAATTTTCCGTCTTTTTCAACGATTCCACCCGCCGCCGGAGCCATCTTGAAGGTCTCTTTCAAAGCCAAAACCACCGTGTTTTCGCTCACTTCATGGATGAAAGTGTCGCCCTGGTCGCGGTCGGCAAGCCATTCGGGTAAAAATTCGCACAAAAGTTCGGCGTCGTATCTGTCAGATTCTTGGGGTGTTGCGTCGAAATCCAACGAATCGCCATCAATTTTTGGAAAAATTAACGTCTTGTTTTCTTGAAAAATCTTGTACATTTGCAGTCGATTTGGTTGTTTTCAAGCGACAAAAATAAACAAATTTGTTTCGAAAAAGTTTAAATACCATGAAATACGACGATTCTGCACTGACTTTGGCCCAGCATCTGCTCCAGATCAAGGCCGTGAAACTTAGCCCGAAAGCCCCCTTCACTTGGGCCTCGGGACTGAAAAGCCCTATCTATTGCGACAACCGCGTCACGCTTTCCTATCCTGCCGTGCGTACCTACATTCGCCAGCAGTTTGTGGAGAAAATCACGCAAAATTTTGGCAAGCCCGATGTCATCGCGGGCGTGGCCACGGGCGGCATTGCCCAAGGCGCATTGGTGGCGCAGGAGTTGGGACTGCCTTTCGTGTATGTGCGCTCCGAGAAGAAGTCGCACGGGATGCAGAACCAGATTGAAGGTGTCATCAGTGCGGGACAGTCGGTGGTGGTCGTCGAGGACTTGGTCTCCACGGGCAAGTCGAGCCTGATGGCAGTGGATGCCTTGCGCGAGGCTGGTGCTGAGGTGAAGGGCATGGTGGCCATCTTCACCTATCAGATGGAACTCGCCAAGACGAACTTCGAGGAGAAAAAGTGTCCGTTGGTCACCTTGTCGAACTACGAAACCTTGATTCAAAAGGCCGTCGAGGAGAAATACGTCACCGAAGACGACATCCAATCACTCAAGGAATGGCGCAAGGATCAGCAGGCTTGGAGCGATAGGTGGAACGCTTAAAGCATAAACTGGATTTGTTTGATTTCGTAACAATGGGCGTTTTGCTGCTCGTCAATGAGTTGCAGACGCCCAAATTCGTCTATCCCCGTCATTAACAGTCGCAAAACCTTCCCGCCAATCTCGTAATTCGCCCAAGTGCGATAGCGGAAAAGCCGCTTCAAATACGCTTGCTCAATGGTGGTAGGAGAGGAGTGCAGTTGCTGCACCTTTATTAATATATGCTCCGCGAGTTGCTCCAACAGGGACTGCAAATCGTAATCCTTACCCGTAATCATTTTCAGCGAAATCGGGCGCGTTGGCCAGTTTTGAAATTGCATCTGATTTACATTCAAACCAATGCCGATGATGGAAATGTCCATCATGTTGGCCTTTATCGTGCTGTTAATGAGAATGCCTGCGAGTTTTTGTCCGTCAAAAACGATGTCGTTGGGCCATTTGATGGACAACTTTTCGGGTGGTAAAATCGTGTCAAGCACCTCAACGATGCCCAAGGGCACGGCTTCGGAGAGCAGAAACTGCCTTTCGGCGGGCAGGAAACCCATGTCCAAAGCCATGGAGAAAGTGAGATTTTTGCCCAGTTCGCTTTCCCAGCCGTTGCCGCCCATGCCTTTGCCTGCGGTTTGCCAGTTGGTGCTGACCACCCAATTGCGGATGTCGGTTTCGGCCTGTTTGCGCTGCAAATAGGCGTTGGTGGAGTCAGTTTCGGCGAGGTGCAAATAGTTGAAATTCATGCGAAATTCTGATTTTGAGGCCAAAATTACTTTTTTTTGCAAAAATGGCAAAATTTTTGTTGCAGGTTTGGAAAAACTTTCGCAATTTTGCAAACTGAAATAATAGGAAACAATTAAAACAAACAACAATGGTTAGAAAATCTTTATTTACGTTTTTGATGATGGCCTTTATGGGCTATGTTTCGGCTCAATCTTTCCAAGTTGAGCAGGATGGTGTAGCGGTTGCCGAAGGGCAAACAGTGGTCTGCACCTACGTTGAGGAGTGGGGCGAATACGTCGAAGCTTTCCATGTCAGGAACCTTTCGTCGAGCAACATGAGTATTGTCACGACCATCGAACCGACGCAAGAACTTGATGGTGCTGATGTGTACTTCTGTTGGGGAAGTTGCAACCTTCCTGGAGTTTACGAAAGCCGTCCGGTGGAAGTGCCTGCCGCGACCCTCTCAAATGAAGACCTTTCCGTGCACGTTCTTTTCAACGACGCGGTGGGATGTATCTTGGTCAAGGTAAACGTCTTCAATGCTGACGACCCGACTGACAAGTTGACTTTCGTTGTGCAGTTTGCCAACGACGGCACCGGTTTCGCCGAAAACCCCGCCCAATGCAACCTGAGTCACGCCTACCCGAATCCGGCCTCATCGATGGTGCGTTTCAATTACGACCTTTCCTCGTCCAGCAATGCCGCCGTTACGGTTTACAACTTGCTGGGACAGGAAGTGATGAGCGAGCGCCTGAACGGTTTGCAAGGTCAGGTTGCTTTTTCGGTGGCCGACCTTAACGAAGGCATTTATTTTTGCAACCTGATGGTGAACGGACAAGTCATGAAGACTGAGAAATTCATCGTGAAGAAGTAAGGATGCCATCGCAAAACCCAAGAAAAATGAGGACGCCATCTGCCGATGGCGTCTTTTTTTTTCGGGATTTGGACAAGTTTTGCACGATGTTTGTTGTGTAAAAAGATGAAAACCGTATTACATTAACGAAACAAAAAACAAAAAGAAATGGAAAGAAAACTTCAAAGAGACCTCCAGAACAAAGTGTTGGGAGGCGTGTGTTCTGGCGTGGCCAACTATTTCGGCATCGACACGGCCATCGTTAGGGTGCTGTTCGCCATCGCCTTGTTTGTGTTTGGAACGGGCTTTTGGCTCTACATCCTTCTTTGGATTCTGATGCCAGCTGCACCCATCGGGCAGGCCCAGCAGTTTGCTGACGGGCAGGCCGTTGTCGAAGTCAAGAAAAACAAGAGCAGTTGGGTGGCGGGATTGTCGCTCATCATCATCGGCTCATGCCTACTGTTGGGCAATCTGTTTCCTCAACTCAGCTGGCGCACATTTTGGCCCGTCGCGCTCATCGTCTTGGGTCTGTTACTGATTGTTCCATTTAAGCAAAAGCAGTCATGAAAAGCAAGAACTTGTTTATCGGTGTTATCATCATCTTCATCGGAGTGGTGGCGTTACTCAATTCACTCAATGTGATTGATTTCAGTTGGCGTGTCGTATGGCATCTGTGGCCCATGTTGCTCGTTATCACGGGCATTGCGATGCTCCCCGTCAAAGAGTGGTTGAAGACGATTTTGCTGCTTGTGGCGTTGGCTGTGGGCGTGTTGCTCTACCAAAACGAGGCCGAGAAGCAAACCCGTCGCTTTGAATGGTCGCAGTGGACCAACCATCTTCCCATTTGGGAATGGTGGGACGAGGTGTTTTGAGCCTGCACGAGTAGGCGATAAAAGCCTTTTTTTATGGTTTGACATTTTTTTTGGGCTTCGTTTCGCGAAAAATCGCTTTCTTTGCATTTTATTTTGAATAGCGCTATGAAAAACTGTCAACCATTGAGATTGTTGATTGCAATTTGCATCGTGATTTTGGCCTCAGCCACGGCTTTGGCACAAGGCAACAGCCTGAAAGGTTTTGTGTATGAGGAATCTACGGGCGAGCCGATGATGTTTACCAATGTTTATTTGAAAGGTACCACGTTTGGCGGTTCGACCAACGAGAACGGCTATTTCAACATCAGCCGTATTCCCGACGGGAAATACACCCTTGTCATCACCAGCGTGGGCTACGATACGATTGCCGAGAATGTCAGTTTGTCAGGCGACCAGAGTATCAGCAAGAAATACTATTTGCGGGAAACGAGCCAGCAATTGGATGCGGTGACCATTACTGCCGACAAGATTGAAGCCCGAACCGAAACGAAAACCTCTGTCATTACTGTGACACCCAAAACCATCACCAAGATACCGAGCGTGGGTGGTCAGGCCGACTTCGCGCAATACCTGCAAGTGGTGCCAGGTGTCATCTTCACTGGCGACCAAGGCGGCCAGCTATACATCCGTGGTGGCTCGCCCATTCAGAACAAAGTGCTTTTGGACGGCATGGTCGTTTACAATCCTTTCCATTCCATTGGTTTGTTCTCCGTGTTCGACACCGACATTATCCGCAATGCCGATGTGTTTACGGGCGGATTTGGCGCTGAATATAGTGGACGTATTTCTTCTATCATGGACATCTCGACCCGCGACGGCAATAAGAAGCATATCTCGGGTAAGATTGGAGCCAGCCCGTTTGGTGCCAAAGTGATGCTTGAAGGCCCTTTGAAGAAAGCAAAGACCCCTGAAGACGCAACGATTTCGTTCATCCTCTCGGCCAAAAACTCCTATCTTGAGCAAACCAGCAAAGTACTGTATGGCTATGCTTCCGAAACCGGATTGCCATTCAATTTCCAGGACGTTTACGGTAAAGTGTCGATCAACGCGCCCAACGGCAGCAAGGTTAATTTCTTCGGTTTTTCGTTCAATGACCAAGTGAACAACTACAAATCGAAGTTCGATTATGGTTGGAACTCGTTTGGCGGCGGCACCAACTTCTTGATCATTCCAGGCAAAGCCCCCGTGATGATTGAAGGTAATATTGCCTATTCAAGCTATTCGTCGAGCATGAAAGAAGAGAACAGTCCCGACCGCAAGAGCAATATCAATGGTTTCAACATGGGCTTCGATTTCAGCTATTTCTTGGGTAAGAATACCTTGAAATATGGTGTTGAAGTGCTGGGTTATACCACGGATTACGAAACCTACAGCCTGTATGGCCACAACAAAATATCCAAGAAGGTGAATTCCACCGAAATTGGTGCATACGTGAAATACAAGGCCGTGTTAGGCAAATTGTTGCTTGAGCCTAGTATGCGCATCCAATGGTATGCCTCCTTGTCTGATTTTTCGCCCGAACCGCGCTTGGCCATAAAATACAACGCTTCTGACAAACTACGTCTTAAGGCTGCTGCGGGCATGTATTCCCAGAACTATGTGGCCGCCACCAGCGATCGCGACGTGGTCAATTTATTCTACGGATTCCTTTCCAACATTGACAACCTGCCTGCTACTTACAACGGGACGCCCATCAAATCGAGCCTGCAAAAGGCCAACCATTACATCATCGGAACGGAATACGACCTCAGCGACAATGTTACCCTCAACGTGGAAGCCTACTTTAAGGATTTCGTCCAGCTGACCAACATCAACCGAAACAAGATCTACAACGACACCCCTGAAAACGCGGGTATTGACGACCTTTTGAAGAAAGACTTTACTATGGAAAAGGGAAAGGCATACGGATGTGATATTTCCATGAAATACGAAGACAAGCATTGGTATCTTTGGGCGGTTTACGCCTTGGGCTTTGTTACCCGCGAGTATGAGAAAGTCGTTGATGACCAAGCCGTTCTTACACAATATCCGCCCCATTTCGACCGTCGCCACAACATCAATTTGATTCTTACCTACACGGCAGGATCGAAACGCCAATGGGAGTTTAGCGGACGCTGGAACTTCGGTAGCGGATTCCCCTTCACCCAGGTGCAAGGTTTCTATGAGTATTTCTCGTTTCAAGACGGCATTAATTTCGATTACACCACCACCAATGGCGAGATAGGGGTGCTTTATGGCGAGCTCAACCAAGGCCGTCTGCCAGCCTATCACCGTTTGGATATTGACGTGAAACGCAAGTTCTTCTTCAGCGAACGTGTTATGCTTGAAGCTGACATTAGTGTGACCAATCTTTACAACCGCAAGAACGTGTTCTACGTTGATATTCTCAATCCCGAACCGCCTGTTTATCAATTGCCTATCATGCCCACCTTGGGCCTCACATTGTCATTCTGACCCAGAAAAAACACAACGCAATGAAAAGAACTATTTTAGTCATTTTAGCCACCATGATGGCAATAGGAGGCTTTGCACAAAAACAAGCCAAATTCACCGCCGAGGACTTGAAACAGCTATACAATACCGTGCAAGGCGATTATGTTATGCCAGTGAACGACTCAACCACGGCAACGGTGCACATTACGCCGATTTGGGAAAGCCAACGCTTCCAATGGTTATATGTGGAAGCCTTGATGGAGAATAGGGTAGTGCTTCAGAAAGTGCTTGAAATTGAGCCGAAAAGCGATAAAGTGTTTAAGATGATCATCCACGACTTGAAGGATTCAGGTCAATTTGCCGGAAAATGGGCCAACCGCAACTTTTTCGACGGTTTTACAAAGAGCATTCTTGGCTCAAGCAGCAAACTGACTTTTGTGAAAACCAAGGATTTCTCGTACCAAATGAACGGTTTCAAGCGTATCAAGGCGCTGGAATGTTTCCCGAAAGGCGACATTCTTCACATCAAGTTCGTGCAGGAGGACGAACGGTTCTACATCAAACGGATGCCCAAAGGGACGAACCAGATTCTTGGTTACGAAGGTCTTAAGAAACAGACTGACTAAAAGAAAAGCGGCAAACGCCGCTTTTTTCATTTCATCTTGAACACCCAAGCCGCTGTGCTTTTCAAGTCGCTGTATTTCAGTCCGCTCGTGTCGATGATGAGTTGGCCGTTTTCGTATTTCCAAGGTAAATACTTGGGGCAACCCAACAATTGGACTTTCATCTTGTCAGAAGGTTGGTCGATGTTCAAAACCAACTGGTCTTCAGGATAATCCAAAGCAATGGCGTAGAGTGCATCCTTGCCTTGCGTGTAGCAAATGTTGGGTTGCTCGCAGGTGTATGTGGCCTTTAGGCCTTCTGTGGGTAGCATGGCACCCATTTTGAAGCCTTGCATCACCTGCTTTTCCATCTTCTTCGACGACCAATACAAACTGATGGTGGCTTCCTTGTCGTCTTCTTCGTAGAAAACCTCGATGTTGTGTGGTCCAGATTCGAGTTTCATCTTGCCCGTGTTGCTCGTTCGCGTGTCCTCGATGACAGTTTGTCCGTCAATGACCAACTTGGCCTTGTCATCGGTCTGGATTTCAAAGGTGTAGGTGTCCTTTTCGGCGAAGAACGAACCCTGCCAATGCGCTTGGAAATGGTCGCAGCTGATGGAGGGGTCGGGGGAATTGCGCTTCCAGTCGAAGTTGATTTCTTCGTCCATGCGCCATATGCTGACGGGCTTCATCTCGTAGAACTTCTTGTAAGGTCGCGTTCCGTAAATGGCTTCCCCATTGATTTCGAGCCACTTGCCGAGGTCTAAAAGCCGCTCTTGTTGCAAAAGCGGGATTTTGCCGTCGGCGGCTGGGCCTACATTGAGCGTCATACCGCCACCCGCCGCAACAAGGACGCAGAAATGACGGATGAGTTCGTCGGAGGTCAGGTAGTTTTCCAAAGGCTCGTTGCGGTTGAGGCCGAAACTACGCCCCAATCCACGACATTCCGCCCAAGGCCTGTCGGTGAGGGTGATGCCCGCGCTGTATTCGGGCGTGCGGAAACCGTGCTGCTGTCCGTCGCCCCAGCGGTCATTGACGATGGCTTCGCTGCCTATGGTGTTGTAGTACCACGAAATCAGTTCGGTGGCGTGCCATTGCTTCGCGCTGTTGCGCCACTCGCCGTCCGTGAAAAGGACGGTAGGTTTGTAGCGCATGACGAGTTCTTTGAACTGCGGAATCATGTGTGTGTCCACGTATGTACCAATGTTCTCGTCGGGGTCAACGTACCAGCGGTGGATGTTGCTTTTCCATTCGGGCAGGGAGTAGTAGAAACCCATTTTGAGGCCTTTTTTGCGGACGGCCTCGGTCAGTTCGCCGCAGATGTCGCGTTTTGGCCCCACTTCCACGGAATTCCAATTCGGAGCATATTGGCTCGGCCAAAGGCAAAAACCGTCGTGGTGTTTCGAGACCAGAAGCACGTACTTCGCCCCCGATTTTTGGAACAGTTCCGCCCATTCGTCGGGATTCCAAAGTTCGGCCTTCCACATCGGCGCAAAGTCCTCATACTGAAAGTCTTTGCCGTAAATCTGCTCTTGGAAAGCCTTGCGGTCGTCGTTGGTCATCAGTCCGCGATAATACCATTCGGCGTAGCCTTCGAGGCTCGCGTAGGCGGGAACGGAATACACGCCCCAATGGATGAAAATGCCCAATTTGGCGTCGGAGAACCACTGCGGATAGCCCCGCTCGTTGATGGATTCCCATGTGGGCTGGACTTGGGCGGAAAGTAAGTTGCTGAACAGCAACGCTGCGATGAGATAGAGAGTTTTCTTTGCTTTCATAATTGGGCAAAAGTAGTACATTTTTCAATTAATGATGAATTTGAGTGGAATTTTTCTAATTTTGCGCTATGAATATTTATCAACTTTTCCCCAGACTTTTCGGAAACAAGCAAACCATGTTCCGAGTCAATGGCAGCAAGACAGAAAACGGCTGCGGCACTTTTAACGATATTGACGAAACCGCCCTCAACGCGATTAAGGACTTGGGGTTCACCAACATTTGGCTGACCGGCATTCTGGAACACGCTTCCGAATCGACAGGTACGCACCCCGACATTACGAAGGGCCGCGCTGGCTCGCCTTACGCCGTCACCGATTATCACGCCATTGACCCCGATTTGGGCACAATGGCCGACTTTGAGCAATTGGTCAGCCGCATCCATGAAAAAGGAATGAAAGTGATTATCGACTTCATTCCCAATCATTTGGCGCGACAAAACAAAGACTTTGACCCGTGCAATTTTTATTATTCCGAGGGACAAGCGTTTGTGTCGCCGAGAAGAATCAGCGAGCAGCCTTACGAGGAGTTTCCCGCCAAGGCCACGGGCAACAATGTGTTTGCGCCCAACCCGAGCATTAATGACTGGTACGACACGGTCAAACTGAACTACGATGAGCATGATACTTGGGAGAAAATGCTTGAAATTTTGCGTTTCTGGTGCGAGAAGGATGTTGATGGTTTCCGTGTTGATATGGCTGAGATGGTGCCGGTGGCGTTTTGGCAGTGGGTGATAACCGAATTGCGCAAAGACTACCAGCCTTTGATGATTGCAGAAATCTATCAGCCAGATCTTTACAAGCCTTTCTTGGACGCGGGTTTCGATTACCTTTATGACAAGGTGGGTTTGTACAACACTTTAGAGCGTGTGCTTTGTCACGGCCACGAGGCGAAGGAAATCAGCCAAGTTTGGAAGGATCTGCACGACTTGGACGAGCACATGCTGCGCTTTATGGAGAACCACGACGAGAAACGTTTGGCTTCGCCGCAGTTTGTTGGTGATGCCTTTGCCGCCTTGCCCGCCGTGTCGCTTTCCGCCTTGATGAACACGGGACCGTTTATGGTTTACAACGGTCAGGAGAGCGGCGAGAACGCCATCGGCGAAGTGGGCTACAGCGGCGACGATGGCCGCACTTCCATCTTCGACTATTGCCACATGCCACAGCACCAACAATGGATGAACGGCGGTCAATTCGATGGCGGCCTGTTTGACGAGGCGCAGAAGAAACTCTTTGGTTGTTACCGTAACTTGCTGAATTTCAGAAATGAACATTCTGCCATCAGCGAAGGCAAGTTCTACGACCTGATGTGGTGCAACCCATGGTACATGAACTTCGACCCGCAGTTTGTCTATGCCTTTTTGCGCTATTCCGAAACGGAGCGCCTGTTAGTTGTCGTGAATTTCAACCGCAACGAAACTCGCGATGTGGAGGTAAAAATCCCGCACGATGCCTTGGTGTTGATGGGCAAGCGCAAAGCCAACGAGTTCGATATGAACGACTTTGCCTCGGAGATGATTGCTGTGCATTTGGAGGCTTCGGAAACGAAAGTCATTAATTTGGATTCGGGGAGTGTTTTGTTTCACAATCTCAGTTGACTTTTTTTTGGCTGACATGATTCTTTTTTTTTTGGAATAATTACACGGAAAATGTAGCATAAATGAAAAAAATATCTATCTTTGCATTGCGAAATATTCGTTACGAAAAATTCGTTACGAAAAATTCGCAATAAAAACAGGTAGATATTATGGCAAGAAAAATACAGAAACAGCTTGATAATCCGTTTGTTTTTCAAGGATACGAAGGGCCAGAATACTTTTGTGACCGTGCTGAAGAAACAAAGAATATGCTGTCTGCGCTCAAAAATGGGCGCAATATTACCTTGATTTCTCCTAGAAAAATAGGGAAAACAGGGTTGATAAACCATGCTTTTTATCAAATCAAGAAGGAAAATAAGGATGCTATTTGCATCTATGTTGATATTTTCTCAACCAAAAACTTGCAGGAGTTTGTGGAAACGTTAGGTAGGGCGGTTATTGAGGATGCATTGGAAAGAGAGAAGTCTTTTGCCAATAAAGTCTTTGATTTTTTCAAAGGGCTTCGGCCTACGATTACCCCTGACTTGATGACGGGTTTGCCCACCGTTTCGGTTAGTGTGGTTCCAGTGCAGGCTGAATATACGCTCAAGAGTATCTTTACTCATCTTAACGAACTGAATAAGCCTGTGTATCTGGCAATCGATGAGTTTCAACAGATTACGGAGTATCCAGAGAAGGGTACAGAGGCAATGTTGCGCTCCTATATCCAGTTTATCCATCATGTAAAGTTTGTTTTTTCTGGAAGTAAGAAGCACTTGATGGAGGAGATGTTCTGTGCTCCCAACAGGCCTTTTTATCAAAGCACGCAACTGATGAATTTGGAATCGCTTCACGAGGAGACCTATTATGACTTTGCCAAAGCATTCTTCGAAGCAAAGAAAGGTTCGTTTGATAGGCAAGTGTTCCATAACATCTATCAGCGGTTTGATGGCTATACATGGTATCTGCAAGCCATCTTGAATCGGTTGTATGAGCAAGGGAAAAAGGTGGAAACGGATAGACAGGCTGTCGAGGCGATTTTGTTTCATGTCAATACATTAGCACCGCATTATCAGATATTGACCTCATTCTTGACTGACAATCAGTTCAGTTTAATGAAAGCCATTGCTCATGCAGAGATTGTCGATCAACCTTTGGGCAACGATTTTCTTAAGCGCTTTGATTTGCCTAGCGCAAGCAGTGTCAAATCGGCGTTGTCGGTGCTTGTGGACAAAGATCTGGTTTACCAAACCCCTAACGGCTATATCATATATGATCGTTTTCTGGGAATCTGGCTGAAGCGATTGTGATGTGAACTATCAATGTTTTCTTGAATAACAACAAAAAAACGCTATGCTCCCCCTCATCGAACAAGACCCTTGGCTAACCCCTGTCAGCAATGCGGTGGACGACCACTTTTGCTACGGCTCACCAGTTTTTGGGCTTCAATTATGATAAGCGCCGCAAAGGCTGGTGGTACCGCGAATGGGCGCCCGCTGCGCATTACCTCTCGCTGATGGGCGACTTCAATAATTGGAACCGCTATGAGTTCCCTTTGGAGAACATCGGCAACGGCATTTGGGAAATCTTCTTGCCGGATAGCGAGTTCGGAAAAACGCTTGTCCACGGCAGCAAACTGAAGGTGCTCGTGCAGTCGCAAATCGGTGAGCACGAGCGCATTCCGGTGTATATCAAGCGGGTGATTCAGGACGAAGGCACCAAGGACTACGACGCCCAATTCTGGAATCCGCCCACACCTTATATATATAAGCACACTGCGCCGCAACTAAAAAACGAGCCGCTGCTGATTTACGAGGCGCATGTTGGTATGGCGCAAGAAGAGGGGAAGGTCGGGACTTACAAGGAATTCACCGAAAAGATTCTGCCGCGCATCAAGGCGGACGGCTACAACGCCATCCAACTCATGGCCATCGCCGAGCATCCTTATTACGGCTCGTTTGGCTACCATGTGTCCAGTTTCTTCGCGCCCTCGTCGCGGTTCGGTACGCCCGAGGAGTTGAAGGAGCTCATTGATACTGCGCACGGTATGGGTCTGTTGGTCATCATGGACCTCGTACATTCCCACACGGTGAAAAACATTCGCGAGGGCATCAACCTCTTCGATGGCACCGATTTTCAATACCTGCACGGCGGCGAGCGCGGCAACCACAAGCTCTGGGATTCCAAACTCTTCAACTACGGCAAGGAGGAAACGCTGCAATTCCTGCTCTCCAATGTGCGCTATTGGTTGGAGGAGTTCCGCTTCGATGGCTTCCGCTTCGACGGCGTGACTTCCATGCTCTATCTCAACCACGGCAATGACACGACTTTCGATGCGCCGGAGAAGTATTTCAATGAGAATGTGGATGCCGATGCAGTAACTTACTTGCAATTGGCCAACACTTTATGCCACCAATTGAATCCGCAGGCCATCACCATTGCGGAGGATGTGAGCGGTATGCCCGGCCTCTGCCACCCGATTGCCGACGGTGGCATGGGCTTCGACTATCGCTTGGGCATGGGCGAGCCTGTCTTTTGGATTAAGGTGCTGAAAGACCAGCCCGAGGACCAGTGGAGCATGAACGACTTCTTCTTCACCATGACCAACCACCTGCCGCAGACCAAAACGGTGGCCTACGCCGAGAGTCACGACCAAGCGTTAGTGGGCGACAAAACCATTGCTTTCCGCTTGATAGACAAGGAGATGTACACTGCTATGAGCATCGATACACCTTCCATGACCGTAGATCGTGGCATTGCCCTGCACAAGATGATTCGACTATTTACGCTCACTTTGGGCGGCGAAGCATGGCTCAATTTCATGGGCAATGAGTTCGGTCACCCCGAATGGATTGATTTTCCGCGCTTAGACAACGGTTGGAGTTACAAATACGCCCGCCGTCAGTGGTCGTTGGTGGACAACGAGTACTTGAAATACCGCTTCATGGGTGCATTCGACAAGGCTATGTTGGAGTTTGTGAAAAGTCATGTCGTCATGCAGGCCCTTCCCGCGTGGATGCTTCATGCTGACGAGGAAAACAAAACCATCGTTTACGAGCGCGGCAACCTAATTTTCGTCTTTAATTGGGGACCACATTCCTTCCCAAATTATGAGATACCCGTCAGGCAGACAGGGGCAATATCGATACAAAAGTAAAATTCCCATCAGAGCAGAAAGACAACCGCATCATGATGAAGGTTTATAATGTGAGCCGCGTGGCGACGGTGTATCAGAGAGTGGATTAGAAACTGTAGTAAAACCCAAACGAAGGCGCAGCCAATCTAAGTTCCATCTCAAAGCCGTGCTTTATGATTTGGTCTTCCACAGGCTCCTTCAGGTATCCCAGAAAACCTATGCTGAATTCAGCCGACCAACGATCCGTAATCTCAAAGGAAACACCTGGACACAAACCGATATTGAGCAAACCAAACTCCAATATGTTAATGTCAGAGGATAGGTCAGTGAACAAGGTAAATCGTTCGCCGAAGTCACAAATATTGTAGCGAAAATAAGGCGAGAGCGTTAGTGAGTGCTCGTAAGCTTCGTCTTTTTGGATAGTGCCGCCATATTCCACCGCGCAGGCGATGGTGAAGGGCGTGTTGGGGAAGCTATAGCCCACGTCGGGAGCAATGGCAAAAATCTTGATATCCTTGTTGAATTCGGCGTTAAGACTGCCGCCGATGTAAAACTGTGCGTGTGCGGAAACAAAAGCCGCTACGAAAAAAGTTAGTGAAAGAAGGAACTTTTTCATGATAGACTGTCGTATAAGGTTAAAAAAGCCGCCCAAATGAGCGGCTTTTCAGTTTCATACTTTGATGACTCTATGCAAAATCAGAAGCTGTAGTAGAATCTGATTTCAGGAGTGGCCATTTCGCAATTCATGTAGAATCCGTTTTTGGCGCCATAGAAACCATGGTCGTAGCCAGCAAAACCGAAGCGGAAAGCAGCGGTGAACTTTTCGGTGGCAGCCCATGCGATACCAGGACGGAGGCTAACAGCATAACCGCTCTTGTCGATCAAGCCGAAATCACCAGTCAAGTCCAAGAACAAGGAGAACTTCTGTCCGATGGTGCCGCCCACGTAACGAACGTAAGGCTGAAGGCTCAGTTTGTTCAAAATCAGAGCTTTCTCGGCATCACCTTCCAGAACGTCTTTGGAGAAGTCGTAGTTGGCACCCAAAGCCACCGTCCAGTGGTTGTTGATGTTGTAGCCAACTTCAGGGGCAACGGTGAAAGAGGTGTAGTTTTCGTACACTTTGGCACCAACGCCGCCACCAATCCAAACTTGAGCATTTGCTGTGAAGATGCCTGCAAAGGCAATGACCAAGGTCAAAAGAACTTTTTTCATTTTGAATAAGTTTTAATTAATAATTAAGTTAATAAAGGTTCGTTTTCAAAAACACGGCAAAGATAACAAAAATAATGCCACGCTTGTTCTTTGACGAAAGAAAATTGTCCCAATGGGCCTTATTTCTCAATGAACGCGATGGTTTCGCCCTTCGCGACACGCTTGCCTTGCTCGGCAGTGGCTTCCACAATTTTGCCAGGCCACAAAGCATAGACGGGTTCCATGCCGTGCTCGCTGTTGATGGCGCAAAGCAGGTCGCCTTCTTTATAGACTTGTCCTGGCGCGGGCGCGATGCTCTTGTCGTCGAAATCCACTTCCCACATCACGATGCCGCTGACGGGTGCGATGACAGGCTCGGCGTTGGGATGGCGCAAGGCGCGGAGGTCGGGGAGCTTGGCGGTGCCGCCAGCCTTCTCGAACTTCTCCTTCATCTTGGCCTCCAACTCTTGGTTGAAACGGCGCTTGGCCTCGCCCGACTTGTACTCGCGGTACTGCTTCTCGTGCATGGCAAACTCGAACAGTTCCTCGTCGTCCTGACCGCGCTCCCAGCCGTTTTCCTCCATCTCCTTGATGAAGCGGGGCAACTCATTCGGATAGTTGTCTTGCGGGTTACCGGTGAAGAACTCGAAGCCTTTCTTCTTGGCCAAGTCCACGATTTCCTTGTCTAAAGTGCCAGGCAGTTTGCCCGCCTTGCCGAGAATCATGTCCCAAGCGGCCTTGTCAATGCTGTTTTCGTAGCGCGGCTCGCCCTTGCTCAGCGAGTAGAGGTTCATCAGGGCGATGTTCTTGACATATTGGCTGAACGGTGTCACCAAAGGCGGGTTGCCGAGCTTGGGCCAGATGTTCTGCACTTCCTCGAAGAGTTCCACGAGAAGGTCGTCTTCGCTCAATTCGGGCTTGCCTTGGTTCTTGCGGTTCATGTTGATGGCAGCGTGAACACCCTTCAAGTCGGCCATGAGCGAACCCATCATGCCACCGGGCAGACCACAGCCCACCAAAAGTGAGTTGAGGTAACGGTTGCGCGGGTCAATCCAATAGCCGAGGAAGTCGTCGATGAAGCTCTGCGTCATGCTGCGGGCGGCCATGTAGGCCTTCATGTTGATGTCTTTGACGAGGAAACCGGCATCTTTCAGCATTTCGACTACTGAAATTACGTCGGGGTGGACGGTGCCCCACGACAGCGGCTCCATGGCCACGTCGATGTAGTCGCAACCGGCCTTGCACACTTCCAAAACCGAGGCCATCGAGAGACCTGGACCCGTGTGGCCGTGGTATTGCACCTTGATTTCGGGGTGTTGCGTCTTGATGTGGTTCACAATCTTACCCAACGACACGGGGCGACCCACACCGGCCATGTCTTTCAAAGCGATTTCCTTGGCTCCGGCGGCGATGAGTTGGTCGGCCATCTTGCAGTAATACTCGGCGGTATGCACTTGCGAGTAGGTGATGCTCATGGCAGCTTGCGAAATCATGCCAGCTTCGTTGGCCCATTGGATGGACGGAATGATGTTGCGCACATCGTTGAGGCCGCAGAAGATACGGGTGATGTCCACGCCTTGGGCGTGTTTCACCTTATACATCAGTTGGCGCACGTCGGCGGGCACAGGGTTCATCCTCAATGCGTTGAGGGCGCGGTCGAGCATGTGGCACTCGATGCCGCCTTTATGCAATGCCGCCGTGAAAGCACGGACAGAAGGATTCGGGTTCTCGCCGTAAAGCAGGTTCACTTGCTCGGCGGCGCCGCCGTTGCTCTCCACACGGTCGAAGCAGCCCATGTCGATAATCAAGGGCGCGATTTGCTCCAATTGGTCCTTGCGTGGCACGTATTTGCCTGACGACTGCCACATGTCGCG
>CADAVB010000043.1 GCA_902791165.1 uncultured Bacteroidia bacterium | reverse complement strand
TAGTTTTAATTGATTACTTCTTGGATTTTGTTTTGGCATCTTTGTGCTTCCCACCTCGCCCAGCCAAGCGATTCGGGGGTGTCTTGTTGTTTCACCGCCAATGTTTAGGATGCGCCTCGCCAACGGCAAGCGTATGTGATGGCGAGGCGGCAAAACGAATGAACCTGTTTTTGCCCAAGTGCCAAAGGTTGTTGTTGGAGCGGTGTTTCATAGCGTTTTTTAGTGTTTAAGCGATGGTTTTTAGTCCGTCACCGAGAACTCGCCGTAGTATTCGTCGCCGTTGTCGAGGGTGAAGGTTACGATGTAGTCGCCCGTTTGTGGGATGTAGATGCTCAGGCCGTTGGGCGAGGGCGTTGTTTCGTAGCGGAAACGCACGCCGTCGGCAGTGGTCACCTCCACGTCAATTTGGCCGATGTTTTGCGAGAAGGCAATGGTCAGCGTGTGGCCGTCAATGGAAGCATGGATGGAAGAACCCCTTGGGGTGTCTTGTACTGCCGCCTCCTTAATCTGAATATGGCTATGGCCATCAGAAGAACAGGTGCCCGTAGCACCACACCATGCCGCTGGCAGCATCAGGCCGAGCAGCAGAACGATTGATTTGAAATTTACATTGCACATAATTGTAACGTTTTGGGGTTGAACGATACAAAAATATGGTGATTTTTCGTGAAAAATGAAAACTCAATAAGAACAATTTTTACACTTTTTTGTGTAACAACTTGTTTATCAATCAATAACAATTTTCAACAACAACGTTTGAAGTCCTTCCTCTGCATGGAGTTTTTCCTCCAAATTGTTTATTCTTCGCCTACACGACTGGTAAGAATCCTGAAGCAAGATACAAATGGTCATCTTATCCAATTGCAGCAAATTCAAGCAACAATACAGCCAATCTTTGCCTTTCATGGAAGGATAGAGGTCTTTCAAGGAATCATGAAGGTTAGGAAAACAGTTTTCTGCCGATTTCAGGAGTTGGGCTTTCTGCTGCGAAGTCAAAGCAAACCGTTCATATTCCTTTAGATTTAAATCCGTTTTGAGCTTTTGGTAATCTTTGGGATTTATCTCATGCGCTGTTTTCAGAATGGTAACACAAACATCCTCTTTTCTATATTGTTCGATGCTCTTTTGCGATTCCTCACTCGCTATTTTCCGATGCAGTTTCTTTAGCTCCGATTCGACTGCCTTCAGTTTTTCCCCTGTTTCAAAGAGCGTTTCATTACTCCGTCTCAGCCTACCCGCCAAGGCCGCTTGTTTCATCTTGTGAGCATGACGATCCGATTCCAACTGTCTATCCTTTTCTTCATTCTGTGTTTCCAGATGACGTTGACGCTTTTTGTGGACAATATACAACACGATGGAAACCACGGCAAGCATCACCAAAGCAACCAAAACCATACCGCCGTATTTGCTGAACTTCCGCATTTGTTTTCTATGTTCTGTTTTGAGGCTGTTTTGGCCATAGGTGTGGTAAAGTTCCGTCAGTTGCGACATCAAGTGACTTTGGTTTTCGCTCTGTGTGGCGAAAGGAGCCAAAAACGACGCATATTCTGAACTTTCCTCTGTTCTTCCCTGCGCCTTGCAAATATCCATCAGCCATTCGGCGGCCTGCTTCTTTGCGCCAACACTAGTAGATTTACAAAATACCTCCTGAAGATATACCCAAGAGGAATCAAACTCTTTTTCGTGGTAAAGGATTCCACCAATGGTTAAACAACGCCCACAATACTCTTTTTCGCTTTCCGATTGGGCAAGCAATTGGTACAATTGATTTAAGGGAGCTTTTGCTTCTCTGTTTTTATTATAGGAAAGTAAAGCCATCCTTGTAGCAATATCCCTATAGGTTAAGTTGCTTGTATCCTCCAAAACTGCCAAACCATTGCAATAATAGAAATAGGCACTATCGTATTTCTCCATAATGTCGTAATGCGAGCCTATCTCGTTCAAAATCCATGCTTTATGCCATGCTGTAGCATCATATTTATTGTAGTATTCCAAGGCTTTTTTGCCAAAATAGATGGATTGTTCATGCAAGTATTGGTCGGAAAACAACCCCGTCAAATGGGTGTAAGCCAACGCCATAAACCGTGCCTTGTTCCCTGTCAAATCCTTCCTATCAAACCATTCCTCCATGATTTCCATCGCCTTCATGTATTCCTTGCAGGCGTCCATGATGCTGTCTGTTTCGTAATGGCCAATACCATTTATATAATGGGCACGGGCGGCAATGAAGATGTCGCGCTGTAGGGACACAACGCGTGCGTCCGCACCGCGTGTGTCTGCCCAACGCATGCCCGCCATCACGGAATCAAAATAATCCACAGCCTGAAGCAATTCCTCGCGGTTTTCTTGTGGATAATAGTTCTTATAGAGCAGTTCTGCCAACAAAACGTGGGCAAAATGGCGGTCGCAATCGGCTTTACAAAGGGTGTCGTCAAGATAGGCCAACAGCCGCACAAAGGCAGTGTCGGGCAGCTGCCACATCAGGCTGTCTATGGCTTCCAGTTCGGGCGCCACGGTCGGCTGGGCCGTGACTTGCTGCGGCTCTGTATAATCGTCAACGGCATTGTGGCATGAGGCCAAAAATGTCATCATGAACAACAATCCTATGAAAACATGTCGTTTCATGGCGGCAAAGGTAGGGAAAAATACAACACAAAAAAAAGGCTGCCGTGCTTGGCAGCCTTCTTGCGTTGGGGTTGTGGCTTGCGGAAGCTTATTCCACCACCACTTTCTTGGTAATGACTTTACCGCCGATGACGTTCACGAAATAGAGGCCGGCGGGCAGGTCGCTGACGTCGATGGTGGTTTCCTTGTCCATCACAAAGCAGCGCACCTGTTGGCCTTGGGCGTTCAGGATGTGGACGCTCAGCTTGCCGATTTCGTAGTCGGTGGCGATGGTCATCTGGTGCTTCACCGGATTGGGCGAGATGCTCACCGTGAAGGGGTCTTTCTCGTAGTCGTAGCGTTCCTCGATGCCGACCAAGAGGCTTCCGTTGTTGGAGCGGCTCACCACCATGCCCGAAACGCGCAGGATCGGGTTGTTGGGTTCGGCGCACTGCGGGCATGAGTTCTGTCCATCAACGCAATCGGGGTAGTTGGGATGGCATTCGTCGTAGTAGGTCGGGTCGAACTGGTAGAAGACATGGGCTTCGCCTTGCGGGAGGTATTCGTTCATGTCGTAGTTCCACACCATGCCCATGCTGCCCGGGCACCATCCGCTGCGGCTGTAAGTCCAAGTGCCGTTTTGAGGCTGGCATCCGTCGGGGTTGGGCGAGCAGGTTTGCCACAAGTGTTGGTCATACTTGAGGGTGCCGTTCACAAGGACGTGGTGTGTGGCCTCGTAGAACTCAGCGGCGTTGCCTGTATTGTAGGCTGTTCCGCCGCTCATCACGCTGCTCCAGTTGTGGCCCGTGGTGATGATTTTCAGGTGGGCTTCCTCGGCAATGTCGGCAAACTTGACATCCAGCTCGGGCACGGGCTGTTGGTTGGCGTAATCGCCGAAGTCATAGGTGCCGAACCAAAGCGGCTGCACGTCGCTGTAGAGGTAGTCGGGCGTGCCTTTCTGCATGTTGAAGGTCAGGATGGGATTGAAGCTCCATTGCTGCCAGATTTCATAATACACTTCAAACTCCACCAAGCCTTGCAGCACGGAGGTGTAGTCGGTGACGTCGATGTCGGCATCGCAGGCCACACCGAAAGGCGAGCAGTAGCGGAACAGTTCCACCCATTCGCCGCGATGGTTCTTCACGCGCACATAGCCGATATGGTCGTAGGGGTCGCAGCTGCCGTTCACGCATTGGTGGTCGTAGTGGGCGTTGATGGTGGCAAAAGCACCGACGTGCGAAGGCAGGGCATATTCGCCGCGCACGGTTTGGCTCGACGAGGTCACGACGAGGTCGCCGTTCATGGCCACGGCATCCACATTGTTGAAGTCGTTGGTCACGGTGAAGTGGTTGCTCACCGAGGTGGTCTTGCCGCCCGATTGGGTGATGGTGGCCGTGAGGTCGAATTCGCCGAAGGCGGTGGGTTCCCACATGGCGAACCAGTAGCCGTTTTCGGGGTTGTCGGGATAGGCGGTTTCCAGATGCACAGTTTGTCCGCCGATGGTGCACGACACATCCTCGAACTTGATGACGTTGCCATGTTCGACGAAGGCGCTCAGCACCAGCATCATGGGTTTCAGTTCGGTCATATAGACGTTGAGGCCGGCGTAGGGGCGGCGGATGGTGATTTCGGGCGTGAAGTTGTCGGGATTGACGACTTCGAAGGTGCGGTTCACTGCGGGAGCGGCTTGCCATTGGGTGCCGTCGCCGCCTTGCGTGGCGCGGATTTTCACTGTGCCGTCCTGACCCGTCAAAGTAACGGTGTTGCCGTCCAAGTTGGCGGGACCTTCCACTATTTCGAACGAAACGGGCAGGCCAGAGGTGGCTGTGGCGTTCAGTTGGAAGGGTTGGTCGAAGACGAGCTTGTCGGAGATGGCGTCAAACTCGATGAACTGCGAAGCCAAGCCGGCGGGGGTGTGGCGCACCACGATGTTGTCGAAGCCGCCGTGCGAGCTGCTGAGGAAGAACACGCCGTCCCATGCGGCCGGGTCGAAGCGGTCGCCACTGCCCGGGGTGAGGCCAGCGTTGATGCCTTGGATTTCGGGGACGGGTTCAAACTCGCCTGTGCAACCGTGGTCGGCGAAGAGGGTGACGGAGCCTTGGCCGCCGTTGGCTTCCAGGTCGATCATGATTTTCCAGCGCGTCCAGGTGCCGTAGTCGTTCTCGTAGTCGTAATCGACGGGCATGGTGTTGCTCGGCAGCACGATGCCGTTGACGAAGCTGGGCCTCGGGTCGATGCCCGTGGTGACGAAATAGATGCCGCCGTCTTGGGCTGGCAGGTTAGCATTGGGGCAGGTGGCCTCGTAGCTCATCGGGGGCAGCACCACGCCGTCGCCGTTGGCGTCGTAGCCAATGCCGAAGCAGGTGCCCCACCAGTTGCGGAACATGTCGATTTCAATCTCAATCACGCCGCCCGTCGAGAAGTCGAAGGGGAAGTCGGGCGTTGATTTGTGGGTGGCCACTTCGCCGAAGTTGGTGTTGGCGTTGTCGAAGAATACGCCCATGGTTTCGTCGGGGGTGGTTTGGCCGCCGCCGCCGAGATACTCGGTCTTGAACACGCCGCCGCCAGCGCTGTGCGCTTTCGACACCCAGCCGCCTTGCCCGTTGAGGGATGCGCCTTCGGTGTAGTTGTTGAAGTTGTCAGTGGCCACTGTTTGGGCCGTCATGCCGATGGCAAAGGCCATCATCGCAAGGAATAAAGATAATTTTTTCATAGAGATAAATTTTGTGAAGATGGGGCAAAAATACATATTTTGGTGAAACCACGACGCTCGCCGCCAAAAAAAATGTTTCGATTTTGTCGGCAAGTTTTTTCATCCCTGGCGTTTCTAACCAAAAAATTCCTAATTTTGCGCCCACGAAATCTGAAATTATCAACACGATAGAAAAATGGAAAAGAAAGACTTATTGAAAGATGTTGTCGAACATATCGACATCAAGAGTTACGACTCGACCCAACTCATCAACGCCATGCGCAAGATGTCGTTCACAAGCCGCGACACCGCACGTGCCGCCGACATCCTTTGCCAGATGATTTCCGAAAAGGACTGCACCAACATCCTCACCATCGCCGGCTCCACCTCAGCCGCCGGATGTATGCAAGTGTATGTGGAAATGGTCCGCAACAAGATGGTTGATGCCGTGGTGGCCACGGGTGCTTCCATTATTGACATGGACCTCTTCGAGGCTCTTGGCTTCAAGCACTATATCGGCACGAAGGAAAACGTCGTTCCCGACACAAAGCTGCGCGAACTCTACATCGACCGCATCTACGATACTTTTATTGACGAGGAAGAACTGCAAGCCTGCGACCAAACCACTTGCGACATTGCCGACCTGCTCGAACCGCGTCCCTACAGCAGCCGCGAGTTCCTTTATGAAGTGGGCAAATGGCTCGCCGACGGTCACAGCGTGAAGAAAGAAAGCCTCATCCAGACCTGCTACGAGTGCGGCGTCCCGATTTTCTGCCCTGCCTTCAGCGACAGCTCGGCTGGTTTCGGCATCGGCAAGCACCAGTGGCTCCGCAAGAAAGCCGGCAAGCCCTACGTCAGCATCGACTCGGTGGCCGACTTCCTCGAACTCACCGAAATCAAGATGAACAGCCCGCAATCCGGTTTGTTTATGATTGGTGGCGGTGTGCCGAAGAACTTCGCCCAAGACACCGTGGTTTGCGCCGAAATCCTTGGCGTTGAGGTGCCCATGCACAAGTACGCCATCCAAATCACCGTGGCCGACGTGCGCGACGGTGCCTGCTCGTCATCAACGCTGCTCGAAGCCGGCTCGTGGGGCAAGGTGAGCGAGGAACTCTATTCCGCATTCCGAATTCAACATTCCGAATTAACACTACACCATGGACATCAACCTGTTCCTCGACCCTGTTCCCGAAAAATGTTTCAGCGAGCCATTTCGTCCAGGCAAAAACACCTTGGGCGAAACCATCACTATCTATCGAAACGCTGACGAGTTTCCTAACCTCGAAGGCGTGGATTTGGCCCTCATCGGGGTCAAGGAAGAGCGCGGCGCCATCGACAACAAAGGCTGCGCCGACGGCGTGGACTATGTCCGCAAGGCACTTTACCAGCTTTTCGACCATTGGCCTCAACTGAACATCGTTGATATGGGCAATGTGAAAATCGGTAAAGAGCCAAACGACACCTATTTTGCCTTCAACCAGGTGCTTACCGAGTTGATGAAAAACAAAATCGTGCCCATCGTCATCGGTGCCGGACAAGACCTCACCTACACGATGTACCAAGTGTATGAGCCAACAGGCAAGCTCATCAACATTACTGCCGTTGATGCCCTGTTTGACATCGGCAACGACCAAGACCCGCTCAGCTCACATTCCTATTTGAGCCATATCATCCTGCACCAACCCAATTTCCTGTTCAACTTCACCAACATCGGATATCAGTCGTATTACGTTGATGCAGAGAATATTGAACTGATGAAACAACTGCTTTTCGATGCCTATCGCTTAGGCAGCGTGAAAAGCAATATCGAGCTGACCGAGCCGCTCATCCGCAACGCCAACCTCCTGAGTTTCGACATCTCGTCCGTTCGTGCCGCCGATGCACCTGGGGTGAAAAACGCCTCGCCCAACGGCTTCAACGGCGAGGAAGCCTGCCGCATGGCACGCTACGCCGGACTGAGCTACAAGCTTTCGTCCATCGGCTTCTTTGAGTACAACCCGCACTATGACATCAACTCGCGCACGGCCAACCTTATCGCCGAGATGATTTGGTACTTCATCGAAGGCTTCTCGAACCGTCAAGACGATAGTCCCACCGTGGACAGCACCGACTTTATGCGTTATAATGTCCAAATAGGCGACAGCCAAGACATCGTGTTCCTTTGTCACAAAATCACAGGCAAATGGTGGATGGACCTCTCTTTCCTGCATAGCGACGACAAGCGTTTTGAGCGGCACCACTACATCCCCTGCTCGAAAGAAGACTATGACCAAGCCATGCGCAACGAACTGCCCGACAAATGGTGGCAGTTTTACCAAAAACTGATGTGATTTCACAATTATAACTATTTTTGCCGCAAATTTTCAAGTTCCAAGCAATGAAAAAAGCACTGTCTATCTTTACTTTATTGCTTCTGATGGCTGCCACTATGCAAGCCCAAGAGAAGCAACCCGACTGGAAGAGATGGCACTATCTCTCCGAAGCCGAAATGCACGACAAGACCCGTGGCGTTAGTTTCACTGAAACCGACCCGCCGACGGGCGAGCCGCGCTTCGTGGCCGAGTTTGAACCCATGCAGGGCGTGATGATACGTTACCCCCTGGGCATCCCGACGAGCCTCGTGGCGCAGATGTCGAACAACTGCATGGTGTATTGCATCGTTGCAACCCAACAGCAAAACCAAGCCCAAAGCAGCTTCCAAAACGCAGGCGTGAACATGAGCAACGTCACCTTCGTGAACGCCGCTTCAAACTCCTACTGGGTGCGCGACTACGCCCCGTGGTACATCTTCGAAGACCGCCATCCCGCCATCGTCGATAACATCTACAACCGCCCGCGCCCCGACGACGACAACATGTCGGGCGTGTTCGCCAACTTCTGGGACATCCCCATGTATGGCATGAGGGTTGAACACACCGGCGGCAACATGATGCAAGACGGAAGAGGCCATGGGGTGAGCGACGACTTGGTTTTTAATGAAAACTTACAACACCTAAACATTAATGAAGCCACCGTCCGCCAAAGAATGCGCGACTATCTCGGTATCGACCCTTATCATGTCACCATCGACCCGCAAGGCGACTACATCGCCCACGTGGACTGCTGGGGCAAATACCTCGCCCCCGACAAGATCTTGATCGCACGCCTGCCGCAAAGCAACCCGCGCTACCCTTATTACGAGCAAGTGGCCGAATACTTCGAGAACACCAATTGCTGCTGGGGCTATCCCTACAAGGTGTATCGCGTGGACGAACCCGGCGGCTACACCGTGGCCCCCTACACCAACAGCCTCATCCTCAACAAGACCGTGTATGTGCCGTTAGGCTCCAACAGCAACTACAACAACCAAGCCTTGGCCGTATATCAGGAAGCCATGCCGGGCTACGAAATCGTCGGGGTGACCAACAACACCAACACGCCTTGGGAAAACACCGACGCGCTGCACTGCCGCACCCGTGGCGTGATGGACTTCGACATGCTCTACATCGACCATCGCAATGTGCTTTTCGGTGAGCAGGAATGGCAAGACTCCATCCCCGTGGTGAGCAAGTTCATCGCCTACAGCGGCGCCAACCTGAAGCAAGACTCGCTCCTTGTCTATTACAGCATCGACGGCGGCACCTACCAAACGGCACACATGATCGCCACGGATGCCCCCGATGTGTATATTGGCTACATCAAGGGCTACCACGGTGGCTCGGAGATCGACTATTACGTGTTTGGTGCCGACGAATCGGGACACCGCTACACGCAGCCCGTCTTCGCCGACCTCGACCCGCACCATTTCACGATGGAGGCGCATCAACCAGCGGGAGAGCTGGTGATTACGCCAGATACGCTGTGGTTCAACCAAATGGGCGAAACCAAACAATTTGTTATCAGCAACGAAACCAACGAAGCTGTCACCATCATCGATGTGGAACCCGAAGCACCAAGTTTCAATCTTTGGGAAAACACTTTCCCGCACACCTTGCAACCTGGAGAAAGACTTACAGTTACCATTAATTTCCAATCCCCTCCTGGAAAAGACACTTACCTCCCCTACGAGATTCTGGTTCGAACCACATTGGGCGACCGGATTGTGATGGGTATGGTGCTGAACACTGCACTTGACAGCGGTTTCGTGATTGTGGGTGCACCCGTCGTGGAATTCAACGACCTAAACAGCAACCCACAACAAGTGTATATGCAAAATCGCTTCTTTGGTAGCCAGATTCCCGTCAAGGTGCTGTCTGTTACCGAAAACGAAACGGACTATTTGAGCTTTGAGCCTCAAGGTACCTTGCCTTACACTGTGGAACCTGCAGATTATTTCGATCTCGATGTATATGTCAATGCCATGGTGAAAGGCTATGTTCAAACCACCTTTACGGTTCATACCGATCAAAACGATTGCACATATGGCGTCACTATCAACGAAAACCTCTTGAGCGTCAACGAGCTCTCCGCCGAAGCCAAGCTCTACCCCAACCCGACCACGGGTCAATTCACCGTGGAAGGCGCGAATGTGGCCAAGGTGGAGGTCTTTAACCTCGTCGGACAAAAAGTCCACCAAGCCGAAGGCCAAGTCATCAACATTGATGCCGCCGAATGGCACAAGGGCATCTATCTGGTCAATATCCTTGAGCAGAACGGTTCCGTGGTGACCAAGAAACTGGTGGTGAAATAGTTCTCCGCCCATTAAACACGAACAAAAAATCCCGAAACGCTCATGGTGTTCCGGGATTTTCGTTATTTTTGCCCCCAAACAAAACCATTTGCCATGAATCGCAAAACATTCCTTATTGTCACGCTTTCGCTCCTTTCCGCGAGCGCCTTCGCCCAAAAGCAATACACCCTGCAATCGCCCGACCGCAACATCACCGTCACCATCGAAGCGGGCGAGCGAATCACCTACGCCGTCAAGCACGGAAACACCTGTGTGTTGGCTCCTTCCGCTATCGGGATGACGCTTGCCGACGGCAGGCAGCTGGGCCAAAAACCCGTCGTGAAAAGCGCCAAAACGCGCTCGGTTAGGCAAACCGTGGAGGCCAATTTCTACAAACGCGCCGAAATTGCCGAAGCTTTCGAGGAATTGACTTTGACTTTGAAAGGCAATTACAAAGTGGTTTTCCGCGCCTACGACGAAGGCGTGGCCTACCGCTTCGCGACCGATTTCAGCAAGCCCATCGTTATCGAAAACGAAACCGCCAACTTCAACTTCGACGCCGACTATCAAGCTTTTGTTCCGTATGTCCTCCGACGCGCCGGTCAGGAAGGCGACCTTATCACCCAACAGTTCTACAACTCGTTTGAGAACACCTACACACGGACGCATCTCAGCCAAATGGACCCTGAAAAATTGGCCTTCCTGCCCCTGTTGGTCGAACTCAAAGACGGCAAGAAAGCCGTCGTCACCGAGGCGGATTTGGAAGACTTTCCAGGACTATATCTCCGCAACGAAGAAGGCAAGAACGGCCTTGCTGCCGTTCACGCCAACTACCCGAAAACCGAGGTGCAAGGCGGCCACAACAACCTGCAATATTTGGTGAAGGAACGCGAGNNTATCTTTTGGCTTCGCCGAGCCGCATAGACGATGTTTCGTGGATTCAGCCTGGCAAGGTGGCTTGGGACTGGTGGAATGCCTGGAATGTTTACGGTGTGGATTTTGAGGCGGGCATCAACAACGAGACCTACAAATACTATATCGACTTTGCCGCGCAATACGGCATCGAGTATGTCATTTTGGACGAAGGCTGGGCAGTGAACAAGCAGGCCGACCTCTTCCAAGTGGTGCCCGAAATCGACTTGGATGAACTTGTGCATTATGGCCTTGAACGCAATGTGGGCCTTGTGCTTTGGGCTGGCTATGCCGCCATCGAAAAGGACATGGAGCGCGTGTGCCAGCATTATTCCGACATGGGCATCCGTGGCTTCAAGGTCGATTTCATGGACCGCGACGACCAAAAGGCAGTGGACTTTTACTACCGCATGGCCGAAACCGCCGCGAAATACGAGCTTTTCATCGACTTCCACGGTGCCTACAAACCCACAGGACTGAACCGCACTTGGCCCAACGTGCTCAACTTCGAGGGCGTTTACGGCCTCGAACAAGCCAAGTGGGACAACCACAGCGACCTTGTTACCAACGAGGTTACCATTCCTTTTATTCGCATGGTGGCCGGCCCAATGGACTACACCCAAGGCGCAATGAAAAACGCCAACAAACACAACTTCGCGGCCATTTACACCGAGCCGATGAGCCAAGGTACACGCTGCCGACAACTGGCTGAATATGTGATATTTGAGTCGCCGTTCAATATGCTTTGCGACAACCCGAGCAACTATTTGGCCGAAGACGAATGCACACAATTCATCGCAAACGTTCCCACCACTTGGGACGAAACGGTTGTTTTAGACGGCAAGGTGGGTGAATATTTAGTGATTGCCCGCCGCAAGGACTTCCGCTGGTATGTGGGCGCGATAACCAATTGGGAAGAGCGCGACCTTATTATCGACCTTGGCGTCTTGCCTAACTTCGGTGCCAAATCGGGGCACATTTTCCGCGACGGACCCAACGCCGACCGCGTGGCGAAAGACTACGTTTCGGAAACCGTCCAAGTGATGGGCAACAAGGTGAAACTCCACCTCGCCAAAGGTGGCGGTGCAGCGATGGTGTTTTGAATGCAATATTTCATTACTTTTGCGCCATGATTTCCAAGCTGAAATACACTGTCTTATGGCTTCTCGCGCTGTTTGTAGCCTTGCTTTTACAGCGTTGCGCCAATGCTGTGGCTCCCACGGGCGGTCCCAAAGACACCACCCCGCCAGCGGTCGTGGAATCGGTGCCCGAAAACCGTAGCACAGCCTTTTCGGGACAAAAAATTGAAATCCGCTTCGACGAATACGTCACCCTTGAAAACGCCAACCAAAACGTGCTGTTTTCGCCTCCTTTGGCCTCCAAACCCGACATCAAACTGCAAGGCAAAACACTGGTTATCAGGTTTAAGGAATCCTTGCAACCCAACACGACCTATACCATCCATTTCGGCGAAGCCATCAAAGACTTGCACGAGGGCAATGTTTTCAAAGACTTCGTTTACAGCTTTTCCACTGGCCATCACATCGACACGCTTTCCATCGCTGGTGTGGTGCTCAACGCCAATGACAAGCAACCCGTTGAAAAAGCCTATGTGGGTCTTTATGCCGCCGACCGCGACCAACTCGACTCGCTGCCGATGACAACAGCCCCCAATTATATCACCAAAACCGACAAAGAAGGCCGTTTCCGCCTCGAAGGATTAGCCAACAAAGATTACCTCGTTTTTGCCCTCAAAGACGCCAATGCCAACCTTTTCTTCGACTTGCCCAACGAGGAGGTCGCTTTTTTGGACAGTCTCGTCCACCCCAACGATTCCATCCCGCTTTCCCTGTATCTTTTTGCCGAAATCGACTCCACGCAAATGCTGTTGGAGAAAAAGCTCGTCGAAGAAGGCTTGCTGCGTTTTGTCTTTCGCCATCCCGCCCCCGATGCCGTCGTCATGACACCAGAAATGCTACCCGACAGTTTCCATTTGGTGACCCAGACATCACCAAATTACGATACGATTTGTTGGTATTTCACGCCCAACGTGAAAGACAGCCTTTGGGTGCAGGTGAAACTCGACACTTTGATTAATGACTCCTCGCGCTACAGCCTGAAATTCAAAGAGCAGAACCCGCGCCGAAACCGCGTTCCCGAACCGATGAAGGTGACCACGAATCTCGTCGGACAAGGCGGCTTGGTTGCGGGCCACGACTTGATTCTCACCTTTTCCGAACCCGTTGTTCGCTATGAAATGCGAGATTCGGCTGTGATTAAGCGCGACACCATTGCCTATTACAACGAACTTGCCTTTGAGCCAGCCGACGAACACGGATTAAAATATAAGTTGCTCAACAAAATCGAAGCCAATGTCAATTATCGGATAGAAATCCCCGATTCGGTGTTTTTCGGTATCCGCAACCGCACCAATGCCCCGATAAAACTTGATTTCCACCTCCTTAAAGACGAAGAATACGGCAATATTTACATCACCGTAGCACCGCCCGAAGGTATGTGCCAAGTCGTGGTGCAACTCACCGACGAGAGCGGAAAGACCACGCTAATGGAAGAAATCATCACGAAACGACAGGAAGTGATGTTTGAACATCTTGCACCAGCCAAATACAAACTCCGCGCCATTTTGGATGCCGACGGCAATGGCAAATGGAGCACGGGAAACTACGTTCGACGCATCCTGCCCGAAACCGTCATCGAATACAAAAACCCGCTCGAAATCAAGGCCGGATGGGACATTGACTTGGAAGAGGTTTGGGAATTACGCTAATGTATCTTCGTAAAGGGACGTTATCCCAAACTGCTTCACATCGAACAGTCCTTGGTCGCTGATTTTCAGTTCGGGGATAACCAGCAAAGCCATGAATGCCAGCGTCATAAAAGGCGCATAGAGCGTCGAGCCCAAATGATGGGCAAGCGCATTGGCGTTTTCGTAGGCTTCGGCCACCTCAAATCCGTCCTCGTTGCTCATCAATCCAGCCACGGGCAGGGGCACGACCACCATTTGCGTGTTGCAATAAGCCGTCACGCCGCCGCCATGCTCGATGAGCAGGTTCACGGCATGAAGAATGTCGCTGTCGGTTACCCCAACCGCCACAATGTTGTGGCTGTCGTGAGCCACGCTCGATGCCAAAGCACCGCGCTTCAGCCCAAAGCCTTTGATGAAAGCCACTGCTGGACGGGTAGGTTGGTAGCGATTGACGACGACGATTTTCAGTATGTCGCGCTCCACATCGCTCACCAAAGCACCGTTTTCTACATTAGGCTCGACAGTAAGGTTTTTTGTTATCAGTTGGTTATCAACACATTCTATTACTTTGATTCGTTTTCCTTTATCGGATACAAACAAGTCTTCGGAATGGATGAAATGGGCTTTGAAACAATTGGGCGTTTCGGTTTCGGTGTAATGGATGTTTGACCTCCCGTTTTCGGCCACCAGCTCCCCTTTGATATAGGTTTGCCTTGCTTCGGGATTGCGCAGCTCATCAACCACGATGAAGTCGGCATCGTCGCCAGGCTGGAGCAGGCCTACGTTCAATTTGTAGTGCTTGACCGCGTTCAGCGAGGCGGCTTTCAGCACATCCATCACGTCGTAACCTTTTTCTATAGCACGTTTGACAAGATGGTCGATGTGGTTTTTTGCCAATTCGTCGGGATGCTTGTCGTCTGAGCAAAACATAATCTTGTCGGGATGCGAAGCCAGCAGCGGAATGAGATCGTCGAAATTTTGGGCTGCGCTGCCTTCGCGGATGAGGATTTTCATGCCAAGGTTGATTTTTTCCAAAGCACCGGCAATATCATAACACTCGTGGTCGGTGGTGATGCCTGCACCGACATATTTCTGCAACGCGTCGCCTGTTACAGCGGGCGCGTGTCCATCGATGGGTTTGCCGTATTTTTGTGCGGCCTTGATTTTGGCCATCAGGTCGGAGTCGCTGTTGATGACCCCGGGATAATTCATCACTTCCGAGAGATAGTGGATGTCGTCGGAGGCCAAAAGTTGCTCTACCGCCGGGGCATCGAGCACGCTCCCAGCCGTTTCAAAAGCGGTGGAGGGCACGCAACTCGGTGCGCCGAAGAAGAACTTGAACGGCACTTTTTTGCCGTTTTCAATCATGTATCGGATGCCCTCGGCACCAAGTACATTGGCGATTTCGTGCGGGTCGCTGACGGTGGCCACGGTGCCGTGGCAGGTGGCCAACCGCGCAAATTCCGACGGCACAAGCATCGAGCTTTCGATGTGCACATGCGCATCAACGAACCCTGGCATGATGTAACGCATATTACCCACGGGTTGTTCTTCTATCTTGCTGATTTTGCCGTTCTCAACGACGACAACACCCGAAAAGACCCGCGAATGAACGAGATCAACTATCTGACCTCCTATCGTGAAGCTATTGCTCATTTCTGACAAAGGGCATTAACGTGTTGGAGCGGTCTTCGTCATCCACCAAACTGGTGTTTGTCGCGAATCGCCCATGCTCATCGTGGCGGTTTGGGCGGCGTAGTTTTCGTGGTTATACTCGACCTCGGTTTGCGGATATTCCATGCGGAACGAGGTAAGTTTAGCGTGGTTGGTGGTGGTCGGGGTGGCCCAAGTGCGGCGTGCCAAGGCCCAGGCTTCCCAAGGCTGACGGAACAGGTTGAGCCAGCGCTGTTGGTAGATTAAGTTCAAATAGAACTCAGGGGTTTCGCTGTATTCGGGATTCATCCATACGGCATAATTCATCACGTTGGAAGCCATCTTTGAACCCCAAGCCCAGATGTTAAGGTTGCCAGCATAGTTGGTGTATTGGGAATAGAAATAGGTCCAACGGGAAGTGTTCTGCGGGATATGCGCCCAGAAGAGGCACGACTGTTCAATGCCCAAATTGAGCATTCGGGCGATTTCGTTCGTGTTTTCCGTGATTCCGCCGATTTGGCGTGCCGCAATTTCTGCTTTCATAAAGAGTACATCGGCGTAGGTAACAAGGATTTGCGGCACATATTTCTCGTCGCGGGTGAGGTAGTAGTTGAACGGTGAGAAGAGGCACGACGGGCCTTTGAAGGTGTAGTTGGCGTCGCGGGTTTGGGCGTAGGGCGAGCCGCCTTCAACAGGTGTTTCAGCGGTGCGGATTTGCGGATAGGGACGCCAAGCGCCGTCGGGGAAGCTGTCGTTTTTGTGGCTCGTGTCGAAGAAAAGGAAGGCGCGATAGTCGAAGATGCCGCTGCCGTCCATGTCGTCGGTTAAGGAAAGGACACTCCACACCGTTTCGCCCATGCGCAGGTTCTTGTGCTCGCGGAAGGACCAGTTTATGTCCCAACTTGTTCCCAATGCGCTGGGCCACAAGCAGACACCGCCACCAAGTTGATTTCCAGAAGAATTCATCTTTTGGTAGATGAAGTTGTAAGCCTTCTCCAACAACGGCGTGGCAAATTCGGGGTCTTTGTCGTACATACGCAGGCCGTGGCGCAGAATGAGCGAGTTGCCAAACTCGGCCCAATAGGTATAATCGTTGTTGAGCAGCACTTCGTATGGCAGCTTGTAGAACTCGTTGCCGTTGTCGGTAACAATGGTATCTTTACGAAGCACATCGGAAGCCCATTCTACTTCGGCGAGCAGGCTCTTGTAGATGTCTTCCTGCTTGTCCCACTTGGGTTTCATGTACTGCTGATTGTCGGCACCTTGCCAGATTCTTCCCGCTTCGCTGTAGGGCATATCACCGAAAATATCGGTTACCTTAAAGGTCTTGTAAGCCTTGACGATGGCGAGTTGGGCGCGCACTTTGTCGCATATTTGTTCGTCGCCCTGTTCGGTGCAGTATTCGTCGAAGCGGCTTTCTATCTCGCGGATGTTCGACAAAGCGGCATAATAGTTCGACCAAACGGCGGCCGTCCCGATTTGCGAGTTGCCCCAAGCGTCGGAGGTGAGGGCGCCGAGCTCGGTTTCGGGATAGAAGATTTCGTTTTGCAGGTAGAACATCTCGTTCGACGGCTGCTGCAGGCTGCTGATGACGCCGTTGAACAAAGCCTCGACCGTGGTGCCCGTCGGCGAGAACGGGTCTTGGTTCATGTCTTCGAAGCCCTTGGTGCAAGAGGCGAATGTCAAGGCTGCTGCACAAAAGATAAGAATATGTCTTTTCATGATAATTCGATTTTATAGATTGACTTTAAGGGTAACCATAAACGACCGAGTGCCGGGATAGGAGGCGTACTCGAGGCCTTGGGCGTTGCCTGAGCCTTGTGTGCCTTCGGGGTTGATGTTGTCGGGCAGGGTCTTGTAGATGTAGAACAAGTCGCGGCCCACGAGTGAGATGGAAGCCTGTTTGAAGAGGTTCTGCTTGTCGAGCCACTTGCGCGGGAAGTCGTAAGTGAGGGCCAATTCGCGCATCTTGATCCAAGTGTTGTTCACGATGCCGGGTGTGGTGAGATAGGGTCCCCAGCCGCCGAAATTGGGCATGTACTTATATAGGTAATGCACCACGTTTTCGTTCTGATGGGCTTCGCCGGTTTCGGTGTTGATGCAGTAGCCAGGCAAGATAACACCATAATTACCAATGGGTTGTCCGTTTTCGTAATAAGGCAAGCCATTTCCGTCGCGCTCATAGAGCGTTTCGAGGCTTTGTCCGGTTTGCATGGCCACAACGTAGGATCCGCAGTAAATCTGTCCGCCCAACTTGGCGTCAATCAAGCCGTAGAGCGACCAGTTTTTGTAAGAAGCCCTTAAGTTGATACCGCCTGTGACGAGCGGTGCGCAGTTGCCCACAGGGACGCGGTTTTCGGTTTTCAAGTAGGTGGTTCCGGCTTCGTTGAGCAGAGGCAGCGGATTGCCGTTGTCGTCGTAGAACGGGCCAACCACTTGACCGTTGGGCATGGTGTATTCATAGACATAATCCCATCCGTAGATGGTACCGTATTCTTCGCCTTCGGCCACCGCGATAGCAGGACCGTTGCTGCCCCAAATCTCGGAGAGCAGGTACATGTCGGAGCCTGCCAAATCGACGATGCGGTTCTTGTTGCGGGCGAGGTTGAGTCCCACTTGCACGCCGTAGTCCTTGCCTTGCGCAACGTCGTAGGTCAAGATGGCCTCGATGCCTTTGTTGGTCACGATGCCCGTGTTGATGGTCACGTTGTTGGTTCCTGACGAAGGTGCCACGGGCGATGAGAGGATTTGGTCCCAGCTGTAGATGTCGTAATAGGTGAAGTCCATGTTGAAACGGGCGCCAAGGCCGAGGTCGAAGCCGAGTTCATAGCTGCGTTGGCGTTGCGGTTTCAGCTCCAAAGGCGGAACGGTGGTGGGCAGTGTGGCCGAAAGCTGGTGACCAAACGAGCCTGTGTTGTAGGTGTAAGTCAGCTGATAAGGTTCGGTGTCGCTGGCGGTTCGTGCCCACGAGCCTCTCAGTTTCAGGAAGTTCACCGGACCCCAATTCCAGTTCTTGAAGGCCGAAGTCGGCACGAAGCTTAAGGTGGCCGAAGGATAGAAATAGGAGTTGTTGTTGATGGGCAGGGTCGATGACCAGTCGTTGCGACCCGTCACGTCGAGGAACAGCCAGTCGCTGTAGCTCAAGTTGAAGAAACCATACAACGAATTGACTTGTTTTTCCCACTTCGATTCGCCGAAGACACGCTCGGAGGCGTTGGAGTAGTTGTAAATCGTATAAAGGTTGGCGTAGGCCCAAGTGCCCGAGGTGCCGTTCATGCCGTCGCGGTAGCCATAGTATTGCTCGCCACCGGCCGAAACACGCACGTTGAACTTGGAACCAAAAATCTTTTCCTTGTGGGCGGTGAGTAAGAAGTCCATGTCGCGGGTAACCGACGAGGACTTGCTCTTCGAGTAGTAGCCTCCTGCCATAGCGTCGATGGTGGTGGGTTTGTGCTTGGTGGTGTAGTTGTCGTTGGTCCAGTCCAAAGCCACTTTCGCGGTAGCATTCAGCCACGGCGTGATGTCGTACATCATACGGATGGATCCGTACATCTTGTCGCGGTCGAGGGTTGTGTTGTTGTTGTAGAACGTCCAGAAGGTGCTGCTGTAAACATAGTTGTAAGGATAGCCTTCAAACTGGTTCATTGTGCCGTCCTCGTTCTCGTAGGTCGTGCTTTCTATGCCTTGCCAGCTACGGGGCCAACTATAGAGCAAGCCCTTGTTGAAGTTGCTGTAGGATTCTCCGATTTCGGGTGAGTTCAAGCGGAAATAGTCCAAGTAGTTGAAGGCCACATCCACCTTGATTTTTTCCGAAACATTAATCAAAGTACCCACATTGACCGTGGTTTGGCGCAGGTTGCAGTTGTCGATAATGGCGTCGGTGCGCGAGTCGGTGAACGACACGCGGACGCTGCCGAAGTCGCCGGCATTCTGGAAGGCCACGTTGTGGTTCATCGTGTGGCCGTTCTTGTAGAGCATTTTCAGGTTGTCGGGCTGTGGCGAGTATTGGCGGATTTTGCCGTCCCACCATAGCACGCTTTCGCCGTTCATCTGCGGACCCCAACTCACCGCGCCGCCGTAGTAGCCGAAGGTGGTGTTGGTGGGTTCGCCCGCCGGGCCGTTGTCCACGCTATAAATGCCCGGATATTCATAGACCTGATTGCCGTTTTCGTCGGTCATGCCTTCGATGGGTGTCAAGGTCGGGGTGCTGAAGGTGATGGGGCCGCCCGCGCCATATTTGTTTTGCACCGAGCGGTAGAGATAAGGCGTAGTAACCTTGAAACCCGCCGAGTAGCTGATGCCGAGGCCTTTCTGTTTCGAGCCTTTCTTTGTGGTGATAAGCACCACGCCGTTGCCGCCACGCGAGCCATAAAGAGCCGCTGCCGTGGGGCCTTTCAAAATGTCGAGGCTCTCGATGTCTTCTTGGTTGATGTTGTTGAGCGCCGTACCCCAGTCGCGACCGCCGCTCCAGTCGGTGAGGCCGCCTTCGTTGGTCATCGGAACACCATCAACCACGATGAGGGGCTGGTTGTCGCCGAAAATGCTGTTGTTGCCACGGATGGTGATACGCGACGAGCCGCCGTCAACGCCGTTGGGGTTGATGATTTGCACACCCGCCGAGCGTCCGCTCAAGGCGCTGATGACGCTTCCCGAGCCTGACTTGGCAATCATTTCGCCGCCGATTTCCTCGGTGGCGTAGCCCAGTTCACGCTTCTGTCGCTTGATGCCGAGGGCGGTAACCACCACGTCGTCGAGCAATTGTGCATCCGATTCGAGGGTCACATTAATCTTGGTTTTGCCTTTGATGGCGATTTCCTTGGTTTTGTAGCCTACATAGCTGAAAACCAACACATCTTGACTGTCGGCATTGAGGTTGTAGTTGCCGTCGAGGTCGCTCACGGTGCCTGTCGAGGTGCCTTTCACCTGAATGGTGACGCCTGGCAAGCCGTAGCCGTCGTCGCCAGCAATAACCTTACCGCTCACCGCTATCGTTTGCGCGAGGACGGAGAAAGGCATCGCCAAGGCGATGAAAAAGAGGAAAAGTAGGGGTTTTTTGTTCATAAAAATACGATTTTGACATTTGGGGGCAAAAATAGAAAATATTCTCTTTGATGACGCAAAAATTACGTTTCATCCGAAAAGAATTTGTCCTATTTTTGCAGCGTAAAAACCATTAAACCCATCTTATCATGTCAGAACCAACGGAAAAGCAAGAAGAACAATATTACAGCGAAACCACAGAAGACATCACCAACAAGAAGTGTCCCCAATGCGGTGCCACCATCACGTTTGATCCTGCTTCTGGAAAACTGCATTGCGACTATTGCGGCTACGAATGTGAGTTGCCCAATCCCGACGATGGCAGTGGCATCTGCGAAATGGACTTTAATGCCGCCCTCAATCGCGAAAGCTACAATTGGGGCGAACAAAAGAAGACCGTGGAATGTAAGCAATGCGGCGCAGTAACGATTTACGATGCTTTGGAAACCGCTGCCGTGTGTCCTTTCTGCGGCTCGACGAGCGTGATGCCAGCCACCCACAACGACACCATTGCGCCAGGCGCCGTTTGTCCCTTCTCCATTCCCAAGGAAACAGCAAGCGAAAGCTTCACAAAATGGCTGAAAAAGAAATGGTTTGCTCCGCGTAAAGCTAAGAAAAACGCCTGTCCCGAATCGTTCCAGGGTGTGTATCTCCCTTATTGGACCTTCGATGCCCAAACTACCTCCAACTTCACGGCACGTGCAGGCTATGACAGAAAGGTAAGAAAGAAAGACGGCAGTTATGAAACCGTCACCGATTGGAAACGCGTGAGCGGTGTGTTCCAAGACTTTATAGACGACGAAATGGTGATGGCCTCCAAACGGCTCGATAAATCGGGAGTAAAAGACTGCGGACCCTTCAAGCTGAGTAAGTTGGTGCCCTATTCGCCCCAAATTTTGGCGGGGTTCGCCGCCGAACGCTATTCCATCGGCTTGTCGGAGGGTTGGAAGATGGCGCAAGACTTCATCCGACTCAAACTCAAAAGGCGTATGGAGAGCTACATCAAATCGAAATGGCGTTGCAATCAGGTAAGCGGACTCAACTTCTCGACCCTCTACAGCAACATCACCTACAAATATATTCTCGTTCCCGCTTGGATTTCGTCGTTCAAATACAAGAACAAGAATTACCAGTTTGCCGTAAACGGGCAAACGGGCAAAGTGGGCGGCAAGGCTCCCGTTTCGGCTTTCCGCGTCATTTTGGCTGTATTGCTGGGAATTGGCGCTTGCGTGGGATTGTATTATCTGCTACGATAAAAGGCTTTCCAAAGCTTTCATGGCCTTGCGTACTGGCAAGTCTTGATGCAGCACTTGATAGGCAGTTTCGGCTATCGGAAGTTGTGCCCTTGTTTCATCAGGAAGACGCGACATCATCGCCGAGGCATAATAACCTTCGGCCACCATGGTCATCTCGTTCAAGGCGGTTTTCACCGTGTTGCCGCGCCCAATCAGCAGACCCAACTGACGGTTGCGGCTGTGGCTCGAATAGCACGACACCAGCAGGTCGCCAAAGAAGTTGGACGGGTTGAATTTGGTAAGGTCGGTAACGCTTTTCGGATCAAGCAAAAAGAACATCTCCTTGATGCAGTTCGACACCAAAACGGAGATAAAATTGTCGCCGTAACCCAAGCCCACGGCCATGCCCACCATGATGGCATAAATGTTCTTCATCACAGCGGCACGTTCCAAATAGCACATTCCCCGCACGTAGTTCACCTTGAGGAAGGGCGTTTGCAGCTTTTCGCCCAAGATGCGAGCCTTGCCGATATTGGCGCTGGCAAGGGTCAGGTAAGTTAGTTTTCCATGACCCACTTCCTCGGCATGGGTCGGGCCGCTGACAAAACACAGTTGCGCTCCAGAAAGTCCGTAAACCTTTTTCAGATAGTCGGTTACAAACATATTTTCGTCGGGAATAATGCCCTTGATAGCTGAAACGACGAACTTGTCTTGCAACGAGACCCGCAAATCGGAAAAACTGCTTTTCAAATAGGCCGCAGGCGTCACCAAAACGACCACATCTGCGCCGTCCACCGTTTTGTTCACATCGTCGGAAAGGCGAATGAGGCTGGTGTCAAACTCAACTTCAGGGAGATAGCGGCAGTTGCGGCCTTCGTGGCGCAACGATTCCAACACTTCGGCATTGCGAATATACCAATCGACGGACAATTTGTTCATTGTCAGCACTTTGACAATAGCTGTCGCCCAGCTACCATGCCCGATGACGGCACAGCGCGATTCCTTACCGATGTCTATATGGCCTCCCATAGCGAAAAAATTCCGCGCAAAGATACGTGATTTATCCTTGCGCGGAAAGTTTTCTCTTGAAAACAGCCCGAATTAGAAATTGAGGCTGAAAGTCAGGCCGAGGCCGAGATTGGCCTGTTCGGGCGATGCATTGCAGCGCATGACCGAAGGCGAAACATTGTAGGAAACAGAGGATTTGCTTTGCTTGTTGTACTCTTCGGCGACCCAATTCATACGACCTTTCCCGATTCCTTTGAAAATACACATTAATGGACATGCCACATCGGCAGCAAGGGCTGGAATATAACCCAAATAAACTAAATCCGGGTCTTCATTTGCAATACCAGTAATCAAGCATACTGCGGTTGCGGCGACCGTTCCGATAAACACGCCCGTAAAAACGCGACCCGTCGTGATTTGTTTTTTGGCACCAAGATAGGTTTCATAGTTTTCGGCACCAACAAGTTCCCTGACTTCGGCATCCGACAATTCGCGTCCATCAAGAGTCAAGTTACGACCATCGCGAGCCATGTAACCACCTCCTGGGGTTAGCATGACGGTTGTCGAAGAAACATTAGGTTCTTCGACTTCGTTGTAGTTGCATTGTGCAAACACTGAAATGCCTGCCATGACAAGCATCAAAGATAAGAATAATTTCTTCATAATGAATGATTTATTGGGTTAAACTTTTTGTTTTTCACTTCTATAGGGTTGGCATAAATCCCCAAGAAAATCGCCTCCAATTCGGCGCGGTCGAAATCGGGATAATCGTTCATCCAATCCTTGTATTTCAAGAACGTGGCTTTTTGCTCTTTAGTATAATGTTCGGCAAAGGTTTCCGTTCCGCTGCAAAGGTCGTGGGCGATGTAGTTGTTGGGATGCAGGTAATAGTTTGGGTTGATGCGGCTGTCCATCAGTTCGGCCATGCGCTTGTAGTATTCACTTGAGTTGCAGGTATTTAGAGAAAACAGGTCTTCCTCCGTCACCTGCGGGCAGATGTGGAAATGCACATGACCCTTGGGTTGCATGATGCCCGTCAGGATGCTGTTCAAGTCCTCGTTGAGCTGTTTCTCGTAATGGCCGTTTTTCTTGGTCAGATACAATTCGATGGTTTTCAGTTTGTCGCACGACTCCCATTCGTAGGACACCGCCACGGGCACGATGTTCAGCTCGGCCAACGAGCGTACGCGGTCGTCGCGGCGGCTCATCCCGAACATCTTGATGATGGCCGGGTCGGTGGCATCGATGCCGTTTTTGGTGCGTCCGTTGCGCTGGGCAATCCACACCGATTCTTGCTCCTCCGTGATGACATGGCGCATGTATTCCGACATGTGCAACATACTGTTGTAGAACTCTTTAGGTGTTCCTCCACGCTCGGTACGGAACATTTTGTTCAGCTTGCCGAAATCAACGACGAAGGGGTGCGACATCAGATTGCTGCCGAAAGTGATCTGGCAGGTGTTTTGTCCAGCCTCGTTGAGGATGTATTGAAGCATCATGGCATCCATCACAATGTCGCGGTGGTTCGACACGAAAAGATAAGGCTTCTTCTCGCTGATGTTCTCCAACCCCGACCAGTCGAAGCGCGTGGTGGTCTTTTCAAGAAGGGTTTCAAGCACTTCTTTCAACAGGTCTAATTGAAACTCTTTCAAGGTTTTAATGCTTCTGATGCGGTTGCGAAGCGCGTCGGTGGGCATACCGAGATATTGCGCGATGGCGGGAATCACTTCGCTGTCGGCCATGCGTTGGGTTGCGGCGGGAATCTCGTCCGCGTTGTAGGGTCTGATGTCGTCGAAATTGCTCATTCCTTGTTTCTTAAATCGATGAATTTGATTGGTTTACGAGTTTTGGCGGGATAATTGATTTTTTGAATCACCTCCACGGGATGCAGTTCTATGTCGGGAGCCACGCGGATGCGCGACCGGAAGCTGTCTTTCAGCATCTTGACCACGTCGAAGTCGGGTTCGTATTTCAGGCCGATTTTCACTACAACATCATCCGTTCCGGCCTCGTTTTGGCGCACTTCGATGACATAGTTTTCGACATAATCTGTGTTGTCAAGCACATCGTTAATCGCTGGCGGATAGAGCGTTGTGCCCTTCAACTTAATCATGTTGTTCTTGCGACCCACGAGCGGTGTGAGGCGATAGGAATGGCGCCCGCATGGGCATTGCTCAACGATTTTCGCGGCAATGTCGCCAGTGCGGAAACGCAGCAGCGGCATGGCTTCCACGCCGAGGGTGGTGACGACTATCTCGCCCGGCTGTCCGTCAGGAACGGGCAGACCGTCCTCGCCAATGATTTCCACGATGATGAGTTCGGGATGCACGTGGCCGCCTTGCCCAAACTCGCACTCCGAGAAGGTTGCGCCCATCTCCGTCGAGGAATAGGTGGCAAAGAGCTGCACGTCCCATTTCTCCTTGATTTTGCGGCCCAAAAGGTTGAGGTTGAAGTTCTGTTCACGCAAACCCTCGCCGATACCGATAATGCGACGGATACTGCTGTTTTGGTAGTCAATGCCGTGTTCCTCAGCGTATTGTATCAGTTTCAGGATGAACGACGGCACGCACATGATGGTGTCAGGCTCGATGCGGCGGATGGTGTCCCACTGCAATTCGGGGATGCCGTTGCCCACACGGATAACGCCTGCGCCGAGTTCGCGCAAACCCAAGAAATAGGCCAATCCTGCCATGAAACGCTTGTCTAAAGTGGTCATCAGTTGCACCACATTGCCCGGCTTCACGCCTGCGCACTCAAACGACTTTTTCTCGTTATAGGCCAAGCGTTGCAGGTCTTTTTCGGTGCAACCGAAGGTTACAGGGTCGCCCAAGGTGCCAGAAGTGGTGATGTAATCGATAATTTTCGCCTTCGGACAGCACAGGAACTCGTCGTTAAAGAGCTGTAAATCTTTCTTTTCCGTGAACGGAATCTTCACCAAGTCCTCAATGTGCCGAATCTTGTCGATGTTGATGCCGTAGCTCTCGAACATCCGCTGGTAATAGGGCGAATGCGCTTGCAAGTAAGCCAAAGCCTCATGCAGCAAACCTTCCTGATAGGCCTTGATTTCTTCTGTGGATTGGTATTCTATATCGTTGGTTATCATGGATTTAAAATTCAAAAATTTAAAGATTCAAAATTCAAAGATTCAAGATTTAAAGATTTATTTTTGAGTATAACGTGTTTTAACCCAATTGAGAAATTCTTTTTTCCAGGCCCTGCTTTCCGGCGTGCCTTTTTTCTCGCTTGCGCCGAAGCCGTGACCGCCAGTATGGTAGCGATAATAGCGATGGTCTATCTTATGGGCAGTCAATGCGGAATCGAGGAGGATGGAGTTATGGTATTCGACCACGGGGTCGTCGGTGCAATTCACCAGAAACACGGGCGGACAATCGGCGGGAATGTGGCGTTCTAACGAGAGCGAATCGCGCATGACGAGGTCGTTTTGTCGTTTCTCGCTGAGCAAAGCCCTGCGCGAGCGTTTGTGGACGTAAGGCTCGTGCATCGTCACCACAGGATAAATCGGGGCAACGAAGGCGGGCCGCAGGCTGACTTCCGTTTCTATTCCGTTCTTTTTCAAGAAATTACATTCATTAAAACAGGCCGCCGACATCACCAAATGGCCACCAGCCGAAAAGCCCATCATCCCAACTTTTTCGGGGTCGATTTGGTATTCCTCGGCGTGTTCGCGCACCCATTGCAAGGCGCGTTGTGCGTCGGTGAGCATGTCGGGGTATTGCTTGCCACGGAAAAGGACGCGATAACGCCAAGCAAAAGCACCGAAACCCGCAGCACGATAGCGCAGCACAAAGGCCGAGATGCCGTTGCTTTGCAGCCATTGCGCCACGCCGTCACCCTCGGTTGCCTCGTCGAGCCAAAAATAACTGCCGCCCGGACAAACGATAACGGAAAGGCCTTCAGTGTTGCCGTCAGCCAAATAAGGCGTCAGCGTCACTTGCTTGCCGTGATGCACATCAAAGCCTTCCCAAAGCGGGATGCACTCTTGAGCAAAAACTTGCCCGAAGAAAAGCAACAACAAACAGAAAATCAATAATTTGCGTATCATCATTTTCCTAAAATGTCCATCACTTCCTCTTTCGAGAGTTGGCGATATTTGTGCTGCATATCGGCAAAGAAATCGACTTGGAAATATTCCTCATCGTAGAACGACAGCTTCGAGTTGGTGTTGGGCGTACATTCCAAATAGACGATGTCCTCCAATTTCAGGTTTTTGGCTTCGCAAATTTGGTCGGCTAATTTCCTGCCGGCGTAGGTCACGGAAGTGCCGGGGTTGTCTTGGTACAATTCGGTCACGATGACGTATTTTTTTCCATCCACTTCCCTGATTTTCAGGCCACAAGAGGACTCCATGTCCCATTCGCCCTTGAAGGGGAAGATTTCGTCGTAATATTCTGGGGAGACTTTCATTTTTCTTTGATTTGTTGTTTGTTTGAAAGGGCGGACACATAGGTCCGCCCCTACATTAATTCACACGTACATTGACATTGCGTTTCGTGCGGTCCACGTCGCGGCCAAAAGATTTGTTGGCCAAACGGCGGTCGCGGGGACGATAGGTGCCTTCTTCCATCTCGCGCAAGGCCACGTTGCAGAACAGGCGGAACATCTTCGACTCTTGCGTTTCGCTGGCGTAGAAACTCTTCCAAGCGTATTCGTATAGGTCTTGCAGCTTCTCGGGCGACATGTGCTTGGGCTGATACACCACCTGACCGGCGTTGTAGTGATCCCAGTCGAAGTCGAAGATGCGGCCTTGGCGCAGCAGGTCGTCGTGGCCCTTGGTGTGCGGGAAAGGCGCAAAAATGGTGAACTCGGCTAAGTCGAGGTCGATCTCGCCCAAGAAGTCAATCAGTCGCTTGATGTCGTCTTCTGTCTGATTATCAAGGCCGAAGAGGATGGTGCCTTCCACCCCGATGCCGTAGTCGTGGTAGCGTTTCACGCGCTCCTTGATGTAGTCGGAGGTGTCGTAAACGGCTTGATACACATACCACGCGCCCGCTTTGGCGGCCAAGTCGAGCACCTCGGGGTCGTCCTCGATGGTGTGGCTGATCCACTTTTTCTTCAGCGGAGCAATGGCACGGAAGAGGTCCATTTCCCACTGCTTGTCCTGCGCCAGCGAGTTATCGACGATGAACAAGCGGTTGTTTTCGATGCCCGCCATGTCCTCCACCACCTTATCAACGGGGCGCGGACGGAACTTGCGTCCGCCGAGATACGACACCGCGCAAGGGTAGCAACTGAAGCGGCAGCCACGGCTCGCGTTGAACAAATCCACCATCTGCACGCCCTTGTGGTTGTATAGGTTGCGCTTGTAGAGGTCGCGGCGGCAAGGCCCAACGCTCTCGATGGGTGGCTGGTTGCCCATGTAGTTGTAGAACTTTTTCAAGCAGCCGTTTTTCCAGTCTTGGATGACCTGTTCGGAGCGGCCTTCCGACTCGCCGAGAAAGACGCTATCTACATGATTGACAGTTTCTTCGGCGTGAAGCATGGTGGAAATGCCGCCCGCCAGCACGGTTTTGCCGCGCTTGCGGTATTCGTCGGCGATGGCCCAGCCGCGTTTCACTTGCGTGGTGAGCATCATGGAGAGAGCGACAAGGTCGCATTCTTCCTCAAAATCAATAGGTTCCACGTTTTCGTCGGTGAATGAAATCTCGACATAGTCGGGCAAGGTTGCGGCAAAGGCCACAGGGCCATGCGGCGGCAGGTTGAAGGTGGTCTGGCCGGGTAGTTTGTTCCACTTGGGATAGATGAGTTTCAGTTTTATCGTGTCCATATCTGATTGTTGAACCCGCAAAAGTACAAATTAGGAATGATTTATCCAAAAATTGTTAATTTTCCCGACAATGGCGTTGCGCCCGACCAAGGCCTCAGCCGTTTCGATGGCCGTGAGCGAAACGCCGCAAAGCCCGTGGATATTGACGTTTTGTCCCGTCAGGAAAAGGTTCTTAACTTTCGTTGTAACAGACATTTGCGAGAGAATAAGGTTGCGGCTGTCCTTTTGGAAACCGTAGTTGGAGCCTTCCTTGTTGCCGTAAAAGTCGCGAATGGTGAGCGGCGACGCGGCAAAGACGAAGTCTATTTTGTCGCAAAAATCGGGATAAAGTTGTTTCATGCGACCCAAAACCTTGTCGGTCATGGCTTGTTTCCAGCTTTCGTAAGCCTCGCCGCGATGTCCTGTGCGGGTGTTTTCCCAACGCATGACTTGACCAAATTCCATCGAGGAAATGATGACCATCGTTTGGGCAAAGTCTCCTTGGTTTTCTTGGGGCGGCGTGACAAACATCAATTCACGAGGCCACGTAGATTCTTGCTGTGCATGGAGAAAATGCGCGTGGTTCAAATAGGGGAACGCTCCTTCCTTGAACTTGACGAAGACCTTGAAACTCGAAACTGTTTCCGGGATTTCCGAAACGCGGTTTTTGAAGGCCGTGGGGAAAGCACCTTCATCGATGATTCGCCCGTTTTTGGTGAAAACGCCCAAAACTTGACGGTTTTCCACAGCGATTTTCACCACTTCCTCGTTGGCAATCACCTGACCTCCAGCGTTTTCTATCACTATTTCCAAGGCATCGGCCAACTGCTGGCTGCCGCCTACAAACTGGAACGTGCCGCCACGATGAAGCACGTTGGGCAAGGCGTTCAGATAGGCCGGCGTGGTGCCTTCCTCTCCGCCAAACAAAGGGCTGAGATAGCCCAACAATGTTTTCAGTTTCGGGTCGGTGATATAGCGGTCAATGAGTTCGTCGAAAGGCCTGACAAAATCCTCGCTGAACTGCGGTACCTCGCCGTTGTTCTCGCGCAAATAAAACAAGTCCTCTTCCTCGGAGAGTTCAAAAAGTCGGTCAATGTAGGCCTTAATTGCCTCTTTTTCAGCGGGAAACATCACCGAAAGATAAGCCACAAAACGTTCTTTGCCCTGCGGCAAATTGTAGGTCTTGCCATCGTCCATCATCGTGACCACATCGGAAGCGTCGTCATCGGTCGGGCGGAGCGAAATCTTGTCCATAACGCCCAAATACTCAAACAGTTTGCGCAGGTTTCCGCCTTCCTGAAAGCCGCCAAAAATGTGCATTCCTGTCGGGAAACTCACGCCGCGCCGCTTGAAGGTCTGCAAGCCACCGCCTATGATGGCGTTTTTCTCCAAAACGGTCACTTTGTAGCCTTCCTTGGCCAATAACGCGCCCGAAACCAATCCGCCAATGCCACCACCGATGATTACA
>CADAVB010000042.1 GCA_902791165.1 uncultured Bacteroidia bacterium | reverse complement strand
TTGGCGTTCACGGTGAAGGTGATGGTCGCGCCGCCGGCTATGTTCACGCCGTCGCGCATCCAGCTGCCGAAGGTGTAACCCGTGGCAGGTGTAGCGGTAAGAGTGCAGCTCTGGCCCTGCTGGTAGGTGCCCGCGCCGCTCACCGTGCCTCCGTTGGTCGGGTCGGCCGTGGCGGTGATGGTGTAGGTGTTCGGGGCCTGCTGCACAAAGTGAGCCACCAAATGGCGGGTTTCCGTCACAGTGAAGGTGTAGTGGGCCGAGGTGGAAACTTGGCTTCCTTGATAGGTCCACTTCTGGAAGGTGTAGCCACTGCTTGGCGTGGCGTGCACCGTGCAGGTCTGGCCCTGCTGATAGGTGCCGCCGCCGCTCACAGTGCCGCCATTGGCTGGGCTGGCGGCAAGGGTGATGGTGCAATTGAGGGGCGGTTTGGTAGTGAATTCGGCCTGTGCGCCGTAGGCCGTCCCCGCGCTGTTGATGGCGTAGGCGCGGGCATAGTAGTGCTGGTTGGGTGTCAAGCTGACAAGGGTGGCGGAAAAAGCCCCAGTGCCCGAGCCGCTAACGACGTGCGCACCGGCTGTGGTGGGATTGGGGTTTGTGCCATAGCAGATGCCGCGCTGTGTAACAGCAGAGCCGCCGCTGTAGGTTACATTACCACTACCCACGGCGGTGAGCTGTCCGACGTTGGTGACACCTGTCGCGGCCAACACGGGAAGGCTGGCACCCTGCGCTGGGCGGATACATACCTGTGGGCTATAGCTGGTGCCAGAGCCATCGAGGGCGTAGGCTCGAACATAATAAGTGGTATTGGGGTCGAGCCCAGTGAGGGTGAAGCTGTAGCTGCCCGTTCCGGGGCCGTAGTTGTTGTGGAAATCCTGCACGGTAGGGCTCTGGTGCGTGCTCCAGCATACACCTCGGTCAATCAACGTACTCGTTGGGGTTGTTACACAGGCCGTGCCGCTACCGTTGGTGATTGCCGACAAGGTGATGTTCAAATTGCCTTTTCGCGAGATAACCACATGCTTCGAACGTTCGCAGCCCGAGGCATCGCGTACCGAAACTGTGTATTCGCCGTCGTAGAGATTGCTAAACACGGGCGAAGACTGGTAGTTGCCACCTATAGAATACTGATATGGCAACAGCATGTTTCCGCCAGTAGCCATAACGGTGATGGTGTTTCCGTCCACCCTCGCACCCACTTGCAAATTGGAGTTGTTACAATTCTCGGGCGGGGCATTATACCATGCCTCGGCCTCGCAGCCGTTGGCATCTCGCACATAGAAATGATAGTTATTACCCGGCTCAGTCTGTACTACGGGCGCTGTCGTGCTGTAGTTCACACCGTTGGTGGAATACTGGATGCCTCCGTTGCCACCGCTGGCTTGCGGTTTGATGGTATTTTGGCCTATCTCGCGCACTGCCAAGGTCAGGTTTGAGGTGATGCAGGGGTCGGTGGAGGAAGAATAGGCGCGGAAAGTGACAGGTGTTTCGCCCGCGAGGTTGCCTTCGCAGTCATACACTTTCACTTGGAGCTTGTCCATGCCGTATTGCGTCCCTGGCTTCCAACGCGTGGAGGCCCTGCCGTGGATGTCGGTGGACACCTTCGCAACGCTCACGGTGCCATTCTCGGGCACAAAGTGAACATAGGCCAAGGGCATCGGCGTGTTGAACCAGCCTTTCACCTGCACCTCAATGGGATTGGCCAAATACTGACCGAAACTGTAGATTTGGTTGTCGCCGCCCATTTTGACGACTTTCTTCGGCATCGGCTCGTTGTGGTCGATTACCCTGTAGTCAAAGCTTCTGTCGAACAGGGTCACGTTGTGCGAGAACAGTTGGAAGCGACAGCCGATGTTGAGATCAACGCCCATGTTGATGTTGCCGCCGATGTCGCCCGTTTCAGACGAAACGCAGACTGATGGGTCAAAGTTGCCCGTCACGCCGAAATAGGGGCCGAACACATCGGCAATAAGTACCGAAGCCTTCACCCCTGTATTGAACTCCGCTGCAATCGATCCGATGGGGCGCTCGATGTTGGTATGATGGTAGGGTTCGCCCTTTTCCTTCCAGTTGGTGAGTTGGCCCGTTTCGCGGTTATAGTACATCATGAAAGTATAGGTGATTCCCGAGGTTTTGGTAATTGACATCGGGGGCTGCAACGATGCCTGCACCTTAAAGAAATAAGGCAGGTCTATCATGACGAAAGTCGGGATTCCTGGGGGTATCACGAAGGCTCCTGCGAGGATTTGCTTCTTGTTGAAGTAACCTTCCTTCTTGATTAAAGTCGTGGTGAGTGATTTCGTCAGCCGTATGCCGTGCACCAACTCAAAACGCGCGTTGTTGAAACCTATCGTCGCATCCTTGAAATTGCCGTTGGGCAGGTTGATGTCAGCAACAAAGTTGGGATAAATCCTCAGTTCGGTCGAGTACTTCAAACCATCCAAGCGGTTGTCGAGTTTTTTGAAATCGAACTCAGGCAGTTTGATGCTCATCAGGCCCGTTTGGGGATCGAGGCTCACGTTAAAGTCGAAATCGGTTACTTCCTTGGAATAGTCACGCAGAACATATATACTACCGTCGCGCATCAGGAAAGGATCGTCCTGCATTTCGCGCCGAGTCGGAAAGCGGTCGAGGTATTTCACTTTGGGGCCGCGTCCGCTCGTGGTGTCGCTGACAGGATCGATATTGAGCACACCCGAAAGGATGACATCCGTTAGTGCGGCAGCCTCGGTCTGCATAATGAACATGTTGCCGTTCTGCTCGACGGCAGTCACTTTGCGCAAGAATGAGGGATACCTATAGGCAAGCAGCACCGTTCCGATGTGAATGTCAGGCACAGGATCGTTGAAGCTGATGATGTAATCGCCATTGAGCTGTTGTGTACTATCACTCAATATCGCGTCGGTTTCGTCCACGATGACGAGGTCTTGTTGGAACTGCATCGGGACGCAGGTTATCGCTACGGTGTCAGTGTCGGTTCCACAGGAGTTGGACACCGACCAAATGAGCGTATAGTCGCCCTCCTCTCCAATGAAACCAGAACGACAGTCGTGAATATCCTCAATCGTTCCGCCCGTTCCAGAGAGGATGCTCCATGTACCTGTAGCCCCATCAGTAAGGGAGGCTTGCATCCTCACCACCGCTCCCGCTGGAATGGTTCTGTCGGTACCGGCGAAAGCCTTGGGAGGCACCTGCACATAGGAAACCTGAGAATGGCTTACGGTATCCAAACAAGCGGGGAAACGCAACTCCGCTCTGTAATAGCGCGGACGCTCGGGAAGGAAAGTATAAAGCGTGTCAATGGCTCCGTCGATGTCGTCCCACAACTCGTTGTCGTCCGAAACCTGCCATTGAACATATCCGTATTGGAAGTTGCCGAGGCGCAGCACCACACTATCGCCGCCCGAGCAAACATCCACCACTTGGGCACGAAGGATTCCCATACCCATGACCCATATCAAGGCCATCAACAAACAAGTATAAACTCTTTTCATGGCTGCTTACTTTTTGATAATTAATTTTTTGACCGAATGGGTTTCCTTACCTTTGGCACTAATGGTGTAAACGCCGGGCGCAAGACCGACAAGCTGCATTTCGGTACGTAGCTCGGTGAACGAGGAATAGTACTGCTGGCGTAACACCACGACACCTTTCATATCACTCACTTCAACATCCATTTTGCCAATGGGGTTAGAGTCAGAAAACGAGAGCGTCACGGTCTTGTCTGCCGGATTGGGAAACACGCCGAAGTCGAAGTCAGCCGCAACGGATTCCGCCACACCGACCATTGTCTGGCACGGGTTGGGTGCTTCAAGCACCACGACAGTTTGCGCCATCACACATTGAGCCAACACAAGGCCCAAAAGCAACAGTAATAGTTTTTTCATCACGTTTAGTATTTGAGTTTCCTCTCGGCGGACTCCCCTCACCGAATTTTCAATAAGTTGATTTCAAGAGAACACAAAAGAAAAGCGCGGGAGTCTAAACTTTGCCTATCCCGTTAACCGAGGCCTTCGCATTGCCTTCCAATCAAGGATAAACAATGCTGATGCCCACGCTTCGAATATACAAAAGCGGTATATACGAAACTATGGACGTCAAACACTGTTTTACCGTACGATTGGATATGAAGTTGCGAAGTTCGGTTAGCCGCAGATAAAACGTCAGTTCAACGTCTTTCCATTATGTCTGCTGCTTCCTTTCATGGAAACAACGAAGCAAAAATAAGGAATTTTTGAACAAATCAAGAAAAAAAGTGAAAAAAATCCCCCAAGGCACCAAAAAAGCGAACTTGGGGGATTCTTTTCATTCAATGGTTCAAGCCATTACAGCAAGTGGCAAGTAACGGTCAAACCGGCCATCACGATGCTCACCATGCTCATCAGCTTGATGAGGATGTTGAGCGACGGGCCGCTGGTGTCCTTGAACGGGTCGCCGACGGTGTCGCCCACGACGGTAGCCTTGTGGTTTTCAGAGCCTTTTCCGCCGAAGTTGCCTTCCTCGACATACTTCTTGGCATTGTCCCAAGCACCGCCCGAGTTGGCCATGAAGACGGCCAAGACGAAGCCCGTGGCCAAGCCGCCGATGAGCAGACCCAGCACGCCGGGAACGCCCAACAGCACGCCCGTCAGAATCGGGACGAGGATGGCGAGGATGGAAGGAACGAGCATTTCCTGTTGTGCGCCCTTCGTGGAGATGGCCACGCAACGCTCGTAGTCGGGTTCGGCCTTGCCCTCAAGGATACCCTTAATATTGGCAAACTGACGGCGGACTTCCTCCACCATCTTCTGGGCGGCGCGACCCACGGCGTTCATCGTCATGCCGCAGAACACGAAGGCCATCATGGCACCGATGAACACACCAACGAGAACGACGGGATTCATCAAATTGACGTTGTAGGCTTCCATGAAGTCCACCAAAGTGGCTTTGGCGGCTTCAACGCCGTTAGGCAGGTCTTGTCCGATACGAACCAAAGCAATCTTGATTTCCTCAACGTAAGAGGCCAACAATGCGAGGGCGGTCAGAGCGGCAGAGCCGATGGCGAAGCCCTTACCCGTGGCAGCGGTGGTGTTGCCGAGGGCATCGAGAGCGTCGGTGCGTTTGCGCACTTCGGGTTCGAGGCCGCTCATTTCGGCGTTACCGCCAGCGTTGTCGGCGATGGGGCCGTAAGCGTCGGTGGCCAAAGTGATGCCCAAAGTGGAGAGCATACCCACGGCAGCGATACCAATACCGTAGAGACCTCTCGACAGGTTGGCAGCCGTAAACTCAATGTTGAATCCATTGGCGCAGAGATAAGCCAAAACGATGGCGAAGCCCACGGTAACAACTGGAATAGCCGTGGAAAGCATACCCAAACCCAAGCCGGAGATAATCACCGTGGCGGGGCCGGTCTTTGAACTTTCGGCCACCTTTTGGGTGGGTTTGTAACTTTGCGAAGTGTAGTATTCAGTAGCCTTTCCGATGATGACACCAGCCAGCAAGCCGACCACCACGGAGAGCGAGGTTTGCCACCACATATTGGCCAAGTCGCCCGTTTCCTTACCGAAGAGGAAATACATGATGCCGAAAGTGGCCACGGCGATGAGCACGGCAGCCACGTTGGTGCCACGGCTCAATGCGCCGAGAAGTTCCTTCATGCCGGCGTTTTCCTTGGTCTTCACAAGATAGATGCCAATGATGGAGAGCAACACGCCCACAGCGGCAATCAACATGGGAGCGAGCACGGCCTTGAACTGCATCCCTTCGACGGCGGCGGTGGCAAATGCCGAAGCACCCAAAGCCATCGTGGCGAGGATGGAACCAGCGTAGGACTCGTAAAGGTCGGCACCCATGCCAGCCACGTCACCGACGTTGTCACCGACGTTATCAGCGATGGTGGCGGGGTTGCGCGGGTCGTCCTCGGGAATGTTGTACTCGGTCTTACCCACGAGGTCGGCACCGACATCGGCGGCTTTGGTGTAGATACCGCCGCCCACACGAGCAAACAAGGCCTGCGTGGAAGCACCCATACCGAAGGTCAGCATGGTGGTGGTGATGGTGATGAGGTCGTTTTCGGCTCCGACAGCCTCAAGAAGGCCCGTACCGTTGAGCACGATGAACCACAGCGACACGTCGAGCAGGGCAAGACCCACCACGACGAGACCCATGACGGCACCCGAGCGGAATGCCACTTGCAGGCCGCTGTTGAGCGACTTGCGGGCGGCGTTGGCCGTGCGTGCCGAGGCGTAGGTGGCCGTCTTCATGCCGAAGAAACCCGCCAAGCCCGAGAAGAAACCGCCCGTGAGGAAAGCGAACCACACGATGCCGTTCTGCAACTTGAAGTAGGCCATGAGGCCGAAAATGGCCGCCAAAACCGCGAACACGATGATGACCACCTTGTACTGTTGCTTCAGGTAGGCCATGGCGCCCTTGCGCACATGCTGCGCGATTTTTTTCATCAGGTCAGTGCCCTCGTCTTCTTTCATCATCTGCTTGTAGAAGATGAAAGCGAATGTCAGCGCCAAGATGGAGGCCGCCAACACGATGTAAACAATACTGTTACTCATAAGGTTAGATTATTTAGTGAAACTTGTTTTGAGTCGAAAACAGTAGTTTTGAGCGGACAAAAATAAGAACAATTCATTTTGCCACGAAATTTTTTTTTGCAGAATTTGCCATTTGTGCAACTTTTTTTGTCAGTTTCGGAAAAAGTCCCTACTTTTGACGATTGAAGGAAGAAGGCGTTGTTCTGAAATAGAGGCTTAATAATCAATTATTTAGCTAATTTAAGGTTGTCACGCCTTCGCAAAATAGACAGAAATGAACAAAGTCAGATTGGAAATCTTGGGACTGTCGTACAGCGAATCCTCGACTGGAGCCTATGTTTTGATTTTGGGTGACGTAAACTCGAGGCGGCGTTTGCCCATCGTTATTGGCAACGCCGAGGCGCAGTCCATCGCCGTGGGCATCGAGCGACAACAGAACAGCCGTCCCCTCACCCACGACCTGCTTTTGAAATTCGCCAACACGTTCCATATCAAGATTTTGGAAGTGGTCATCAACCGTTTCCGCGACGGTGTGTTCTATGCCATGCTCGTTTGCCAGCAAGGCGACGACATCGTCATGGTGGATGCCCGTCCTTCCGATGCCATCGCCCTCGCCGTGCGCCTCGGCTGCGAGATCTATGCCTACGACATAGTCATGGACGAAGCCGGCATCATCATGGACGACATGGAGGAATCCGAGAGCCAACCCGACAGCGAATCTAATATTAATAAGGTGGAAGGCAGGCCCAACCTCGATCTGCTCACCGTCGGCGAGCTGGAAGACCTGCTGCAAGAGGCCATCGACAACGAGGACTACGCCAAGGCCGCCTTGCTTCGGGATGAGATCAATGGAAGAAGTTGAGAGTTTGCAGTTAGGAATTAGGAATTAGGAGTAATCTTGAAATCTTTGAATCTTTAAATCTTTGAATATTAAATCTTTAAATCCAGAGATATGAAATCAATCAAATTCAGACTTATTGTGATGAACTTCCTCATCTTTGCGGTGTGGGGAGCTTATCTTTGCTCGTTGGGCATCTATCTCAGCAAAATCGGCATGGGTGCCAACATCGGGAAATTCTTCGCCATCCAAGGCATCGTATCCCTTTTTATGCCCGCCATAATGGGTATCGTCGCCGACCGCTGGATTCCGGCGCAGAAGTTGTTGGGAATCTGTCATTTCCTTGCCGCAGTCTTCATGGCCTTGGCTGGTTATATGGGTATGAAATACGGCAGCGCGGTCAGTTTCGGGCAATTGTTCCCGTTCTACGCGCTCAGCGTGGCTTTCTTCATGCCGACAATCGCTTTGGGCAACTCCGTGTCATACAACGCATTGAACCAAGCTGGATTAGACACCGTTAAAGCCTTCCCGCCCATCCGCGTATTTGGCACCATTGGCTTCATCCTTTCCATGTGGATTGTGAACTTCACTGGCTTTAAGGACGGCTATCAGCAACTGTTCGTTTCCGCCGCTTGGGGACTGGTTTTGGCCGTCTATTCGTTCACGCTGCCCAACTGTCCCGTCAATAAAAACGTGGAGAGCAAGTCGTTCGTCGATACTTTCGGGCTGCGCGCTTTTTCGCTGTTCAAGGACTCCAAGATGTGCGTGTTTTTCATTTTCTCGTTCCTTTTGGGAATGTGCCTGCAAGTAACCAACGGCTTCGCGACACCGTTCCTTGACGCTTTCGGCCTCGACCCGCAATATGCCAACGCTTTCGCAGTGAAAAACAACGTGTTCTTGTCGTCCATCTCGCAAGTATCTGAAACCCTGTGCATTCTGCTGATTCCCTTCTGCCTGAAGCGCTTTGGCATCAAGAAAGTGATGCTCATCGCCTTTGTGGCATGGGCTTTGCGTTTCTTCTTCCTCGGCGCGGGCAGTCCGACAGGCTTCGGCCTCGTGCTGCTCATCCTTTCGATGATTGTCTATGGCGTGGCTTTCGACTTTTTCAACATCAGCGGTTCGCTTTTCGTCGATCAAAACACCGACGTCAGCATCCGCAGCAGTGCGCAAGGCGTGTTCATGATGATGACCAACGGCCTCGGTGCCACCATCGGCTCATTGTGCGCCCAAGCCATCGTGAACCATTTCGTGTTCAACCCCTCTGCCGCCAACCCAAGTTTTGACCTGATGGGCGGCTGGTCCACGGCATGGTATGTGTTCGGCGCATTTGCGCTTGTCGTGGGCATTTTGTTTGCCATCTTGTTCAAGTACAAGCACGAGCCAGAGAAGCAATGAAACAATACTTAGACTTATTACAGCATATCCTTGACTACGGCCACCAGAAAGGCGACCGCACAGGCACCGGCACCATCAGCGTGTTCGGCTACCAGATGCGCTTTGACCTTTCTGAGGGTTTCCCGTTGGTCACGACGAAGAAGGTGCATCTGAAAAGCATCATTTATGAACTGCTGTGGCTATTGAAGGGCGACACCAACATCCAGTATCTGCACGACCACAAAGTCTCGATTTGGGACGAATGGGCCGACGCGAATGGCGACCTCGGTCCCGTTTACGGCGCACAATGGCGCAACTGGAACAACGAGGGCATCGACCAAATCAAGCAAGTGGTGGAAAGCATCAAGACGAACCCGAACAGCCGCCGGCACATCGTAACCGCTTGGAATCCAAGCGTCTTGCCTGACGAGCATGAAAAGGATTTTGCGGCAAACGTGGCCGACGGCAAGGCCGCGCTCCCACCCTGCCACGCCTTCTTCCAGTTCTATGTGGCCGATGGCAAGCTGTCGTGCCAGCTCTACCAACGCAGCGCGGATGTGTTTCTCGGCGTGCCGTTCAACATCGCCTCCTACGCCCTCCTCACGATGATGATGGCGCAAGTGTGCGGCCTACAGCCTGGCGACTTTGTCCACACCTTCGGCGACGTGCATATCTACAACAACCTCATCGAGCAGGTAAAATTGCAACTCTCGCGCACGCCGCGACCGCTGCCCACCATGAAATTGAACCCGAATGTCAAAGACATCTTCGGATTTGAATATAAGGATTTTACCTTGGAGAATTACGACCCGTACCCAGCAATTAAAGGAGAAGTTTCGATATGACAATATCCATCATCGTCGCTATGGCCGAAAACCGCGCCATCGGGCGGAACGGCGACCTCATCTGGCACAACTCGCGCGACCTGAAGCAGTTCAAGAAAATCACTTCGGGGCACACGGTCATCATGGGCTACAAGACCTATCTCTCGCTGCCCGGACAACGTGCTTTGCCCAACCGCCGCAACATCATACTGAGTTCGCGATTGGAAAACGCTCCCGAAGGCTTTGAGCTGGTATCGTCCATACCGCAGGCTTTGGAAATGGTGAAAGACGAGGACGAAGTCTTCATCATGGGCGGCGGCATGGTGTATGAGCAGTTTTTGCCCTTCGCCGACCGGCTTTATCTCACCCGCATCGGCAAGAGCTTCGAGGCCGACACCTATTTCCCTTTCATCAACTTCGACGAGTGGGATTTAGTTGATTTAGAAGTCATTGACGACGACCCGCAAGTGGATTACGAGTATCGGTTTGAGGTTTGGGAACGGGAAACAAGCGAAACCACAGAGGATGCATTAGCTTAAAACCCTACTACAGAAGATTTTTCAAACGCAACACTATTGTGCCTTGGGCAAAAATTATCCCCGAAAGCCTTTATGTAACTTTCGGGGATTATTGGTAGCTGTCACAGAGTAGCAGCCCACTCGGTTTATTTTGTCCTACCCGGATACACCTTCAAGGCTTCTTCGAGGCATTTGACGGCGGCTTTCAGGTCGTCGATACAAATGCAATAGGTGATACGAGCCTGGTGACGACCCTTCTCTGGGTCGGCGTAGAAGCCCGTGGCGGGAGCCAGCATCACCGTGGCGTTGTTGTAGCTAAAATCGGTGAGCAACCATTGGCAGAACTTGTCGCTGTCGTCGATGGGCAGGTCGATAACGGTGTAGAACGCACCCTTGGGCATCGGGCAGAAGCAGCCCGGAATCTTGTTGATGCCTTCGACGATGACATTGCGACGGGCGATGTATTCATTGTACACACCATCGAAATAGTCCTGCGGCGTATTGACGGCGGCTTCGGCGAAGATCTGACCGAAGCTCGGGGGCGACAACCGAGCCTGGGCCAAGCGCATGGCGATGGCATAGACCTCGCTGTTGCGGGTTACCATGCAACCCACGCGAGCACCACAGGCACTGTAGCGTTTCGAAACCGAGTCGAACAGGATAGTATTGCGTTCCAAGCCTTCCAACTGCATAACACTGAAGTGCTTATGACCGTCGTAGCAGAATTCACGATAGACCTCGTCAGCAAAAAGGTACAAATCGTATTTTTTGACCAAGCCAGCCACCTTCAGCAGTTCGTCGCGGGTATAGAGATAACCCGTGGGATTGTTGGGATTGCAAATCATGATGGCCTTGGTGCGCGGCGTGATGACTTTCTCAAATTCTTCGATGGGCGGCAAAGCAAAACCTGTCTTGATGTCGCTGGGAATGGTTACAATCTTGGCATCGCACAGTTTGGCAAAGGTGTTGTAATTGGTATAATAAGGCTCCGGGATAATGATTTCGTCGCCGGGATTGAGGCACACGGTGAAAGCCATCTGAAGGGCTTCGCTGCCGCCGGTGGTGACGATAATCTGATTGGGTGTCACGTCGATGCCGTGCTTGTGGTAATAGTTACAAAGCGCACGACGGTAAGACGGGATGCCTGCCGAGTGGCTGTATTCGAGCACGCCATTGCTGGCCGGAAGCTCACGGGCTGTTTCAGCCAAGGCAGCGAGGGCACCTTTGGGCGTTTCGATATCGGGCTGGCCGATGTTGAGGTGATACACATGGACACCGCGCTCCTTGGCGGCGTCGGCAAAAGGAACGAGCTTACGGATGGCCGACTGCGGCAAATCCAAGCCCTTTTGTGAAATCTGTGGCATAAGTAAGTGGTTTGATGTTGTATAAAAAAGCCATCTAAAATACCTTAGACGGCTTTCCATGTTTGCTATTTTGTGATGGTTTATTTGTTATTGACTGGCGAACCGCTCCCAAATTCGTTTTTCTTTTCGGGCATGGCTTCCTTGGGCTGTTCCAGCACCTTGCCTTTAATGCGGAGCACGACAGTGGAGTTTTTCACAGCGTTGGAAGTAACCGTGACGGTCTTGTTGATCGTACCTACCCTGTTGGTTCTATAAGTCACCTTGATGGACTCCGATTCGCCAGGGAGAATGGGTTCGTTGGGCCACGAAGGAATGGTGCAGCCGCAGCTCGACTTGGGCTTTTGAATCAGCAGAGGCTCGTTGCCCGTGTTGGTGAAGCGGAACTCACACTCACCATTGCCATTGTAAGGCACATCGCCATAGTCGTGCACGACTTTCTCGAATTCGATTTCAGGGCCGTTTTGTGTGTCGTTTTTTGCGTCTTGCGCCTTGGCTACTCCAACCATAAGGAGCATAATACCAAGCAAATAAATAGCTTTTTTCATTGTCTAGATGATTTTAAAATTGCCACAAAATTACTAATTATTTCAATTGTTCCCAAAATTTCTATTTTTTTGGACTTTTTTTTTGATTTCAAAAACCATACCAAACCCGTTTGAAAGGCTTTATTGCAGACAAAAATATTTTTTTCTTCAATTTTTGTTGCACGTATTGAAATTTTATCTAATTTTGCGCCCCGAAAGACGGCGGGGTAGCTCAGTTGGTTAGAGCGTCGGATTCATAACCCGGAGGTCTCGAGTTCAATTCTCGATCCCGCTACATCAAAAGAAGCTGTAAATCAAAAGTTTACGGCTTCTTTGTTTTATAGCGCTCCATACTCCACTTCCTCCAAAAACAGCGCTTGTGCTGGCACCGATGTTCCAGCTTCGCAGCGGTCTTTCCTCTCAATGACGGCGCGAAATTCTTCCAAACTCATGCGCCCCTTCCCCACTTCGAGCAAGGTCCCGACGATGGCCCGTACCATATTCCTCAAAAAACGGTCGGCCTTGATGCGGAACACGAGTAAGCCGTCTTGTTCAAACCATCTGGCCTCCACAATCTTGCAATTGTTGGTCTTTACCTGGGTGTGCAGTTTGGAAAAACTCGTAAAATCCTCATATTCAAAGAGGAGATTGGCTGCTTGCTGCATTTTCTCCACGTCGAGGCCGCCATATAAGAAATAGGTGTCTTTTGCGTGGAAGGGATTTTTCGCGCGCGTGATATAATAGTGGTACGTGCGCGAGAGGGCGTCAAAGCGAGCATGAAACTCGGGTGCAACCTGCCAAATCCGATAGACAACAATGTCGGCAGGAAGGAATGTATTCATCTGGTTGGCAAGCGTTTCTGGATTATCCAATGTCGTTTCGAGGTCGAAATGGGCATAATAATTTTTTGCATGAACGCCCGTATCGGTGCGTCCGCAGCCTGTGACGGACACGGTTTGTCCCAGTTTGAGGCTCAGGCATTGCTCCACCGTTTGCTGCACACTAGCGGCGTGAGGCTGAATTTGCCAGCCATGATAGCGGCTGCCGTTGTAGGCCAAATGGATGAAATATCTCGGCATGATGATGCTTTTACCGTGCAAAATTACGAATTTTCCTTATTTTTGCGCCATGATTTTCCAACTCAACGACGACGACTGCTTTTTTCCGCCTGCCGACCGTGCCAACGAAGACGGGCTGTTGGCTTTTGGAGGCGACCTCACGCCCGAAAGGCTCCTTACGGCCTATGCCAACGGCATTTTCCCGTGGTTTAGCGACGGCGAGCCTATCCTATGGTGGTCGCTCGACCCAAGGCTGATTATCCGCCCGGGTGAGATGAGAGTCAGCAAGTCGCTGCGGCACACAATGAAATCGGGACGGTTTGAGGTGCGAATCGACACCCAGTTTCGCGAGGTAATGCTACATTGTGCCCAAACCCCGCGCAAAGACCAAGACGGCACCTGGATTGTGGAGGAGATGGTGGAAGCCTACTGCCAACTCCACGAACTCGGCATGGCACATTCGTTTGAGACCTACGAAAACAACGAATTGGTCGGTGGGCTTTACGGCATCGCCATCGGCAAGGCTTTTTTTGGCGAATCGATGTTTCACACCGTGGCCGACGCCTCCAAGGTTGCCTTCTATCATTTGCACCAGTTTTTGGTCCAAAACGATTTCAAAATCATTGATTGCCAACAAGAAACAAGCCATCTAAAAAGCCTTGGAGCCTATACCATACCGCGCTGCGAGTTTTTGAAGGAGGTCAAGGAAGCGGTGGCCGAAGACTCTCTTGTGGGACAATGGGGCAGCGATAATGTGGAACCGCTTTTTCTGCATATCAAACAGCCCGAAAAACTGCATTTCAGGGTTTACGACACCGAATAAAAACCACCCAAACGCATTGTTTTTTCCGTTTTCCCCGGCGGGATATTGAAAAAAGCACTATTTTTGCACCGTTATTCAGTATCTGGAGTTGCGGAAGACATTCCGTACTCTCTTTTGTTTCACCAAATCACTATTTATGGATTCAAATCGAATCAACATCAGTGTCCATTCAGAAATCGGGAAACTCCAGCACGTCTTGGTGCACACGCCTGGTTTTGAATTGGAAAACATGACCCCTGAAACTGCCCACGTCTATCTTTTCAGCGACATCTTGAATATGCAAGTGGCCCAAAAAGAATACGGCTATTTCAAAAAAGTGCTCCAAAAAGCGGCTCAAGTGCACGAAGTTCGCGACCTGCTCACCGACATTCTCCACAACGACGGCATCAAGTCGGCTTTGGTTGATAAGGTTTGCAAGGCCGAAGACAAAGCTTTCCTTGGCAGCTACCTCAAATCGCTAGCCGCCGACGAGCTGGCGCGCCAACTGATAGAAGGTGTCAGATTGAAAGATGTTACCTATATTAATAAGGAGAAATACGCCATCCTTCCCCTACCCAACCTCTTTTTTATGCGCGACGCGTCGTTCTCCATGTTCGACAACGTGATGATTAGCAGCATGGCTTCGTCTGTCAGAGCGCGTGAGTGTATGCTTCTTGAGGCCATCTACAACCTCCATCCCCTCTTTGAAACGAAGTCTGTCAATCCCGTGCTGAAATACGACATCCACGGCATCGGCACCGTTGAAGGCGGCGACGTTCAAATCGTTCGCGACGACATCATCATCTGCGGATTAGGCTCGCGTACCAACATGCACGGCGTGGAAGCCTTGGTCGAGCATCTGAAGACACGTCCTGGCGTGAAACACCTGATTTTCCAGGAATTGCCGCTCACACCTGAGTCTTTCATCCATTTGGACATGGTATTCACCATGCTTGATGTCGATCGCTGCATGGCATACGAACCGGTCATTATGAACAACGCTTTCAAAACCTTCCACATCACCATCGACGGTCAGAAGGCTTTGGGCAAGGAAGTGCCCAATCTGGTGAGTGCCTTGCAAGAGCTTGGCGTCAATGTGGAACCTGTGTTTTGTGGTGGCGGCGACGAGGACTACGGTCCGCGCGAGCAATGGCACAGCGGCTGCAACTTCTTCTGCCTTGAACCCGGCAAGTTTATTGGCTACGGTCGCAATCAGCACACCTTGGAAGCACTCAGCCAAGCTGGCTTCAGCGTGATTACAGCCGCCGATGTGGTCAATGGAAGGGTCAATATCGCCAATGTCAAGAAGTGTATCGTCGCATTCGAGGGCAACGAGCTTTCGCGTGGTGGCGGCGGCGCACGTTGCATGACCATGCCTCTGCAACGTATGGCTGTTGATTGGTAAACACAGTTTTTATTTTACTAAAAATCAACACATTGGATGAAGAATAAAAAAAAAAGTACATTTTTTTTCTTGTGGTAAAGAAAAAAGATGTACTTTTGCACCGCTTAACCGCACTGGACTAGTAGCTTAATTGGATAGAGCTTCTGACTACGGATCAGACGGTTGGGGGTTCGAGTCCCTCCTAGTTCACAAGGTTCCAAAAGAACCTTTTTTTGGCCCATTCGACTAGCGGTTAGGTCGTAAGTTTCTCACACTTAAAACAGCGGTTCGATTCCGCTATGGGCTACAAAAGAGTTGTAAATCATTGATTTACAACTCTTTTTATTTCGCCTCGGACAACAGCTTTTACGAAAAACTCCCTTCATTAGTCAAAAGATTCCGCCAACCATATTAGTTCTTTTATCCCCATCAAACCTCGCGAAGCAAAAAATATGTATTTTTGTGGCGAAATAATCTTCAGAAAATGGAAAATACGTTTGACCCTAATGCCGCCGCCGTTGCCGATTCTGGCATATACGGCCTGCCATGCTCCGCCGAGGAAGCACAAATCATCATCATCCCCGTGGAATGGGAACTCACCACAAGCTACAACCGTGGCACTGTCGATGGTCCCGCCGCCATCATGGAAGCCTCTCTGCAAGTGGACTTGTGCCACCACGACTACCCCGACCTTTGGCAAAAAGGCATCTGGATGGATGAGTTTCCCGAAGAACTCCGCGAACTGCACGACGACATAGCACCGCTGAGCGAAGACATCATAAACGCTTTGTATGAGAGCACAATCGACGAGGAGCCAGAACATTACGCCGACTTGTATTCACTTATCAAAGATGCCACGGAGCGAAAAAACGATTGGCTGCGCGAGCGTATTGCATATTGGAAGCAGCAAGGCAAAGTGGTGGGGCTGCTGGGCGGCGACCACAGTTGTCCGTTAGCCTATCACCAATATCTCAACGAAATGGGTGTGAACTACGGCATTCTTCACGCCGATGCCCACTGCGACCTGCGCGATGCTTTTGAGGGTTTCCAATACTCTCACGCTTCCATTTTCTACAACACGCTGAAATTCAACAATGTAAAAAAACTCGTGCAAGTCGGCATCCGCGACTACTGCCACCAAGAAAAGGCTTTGGCCGAAAGCCAACCCGAACGCATCAAAGTCTTTTTCGACCGCGATTGCCGCCGTCGAATGTACGAAGGCGAAACGTGGAAAAACATTGTGGATGAGATGGTTGCAGACTTGCCTGAAAAAGTCTATCTCTCCATCGACATCGATGCCCTCGACCCGAAACTCTGTCCCAATACGGGCACTCCTGTGCCAGGCGGCTTGGAATACGAGGAACTGATGTACTTGCTTAACCGTATTCGCGAGGCCGGCAAGGACATCATCGGCTTCGACCTATGCGAGGTGTCACCCGCTCCCGACGGCGGCGACTGGGACGGCAACGTGGGTGCCAGGGTGCTGTTCCACCTTTGCGGAGTGGCGGCGAAAGGATAGTTTTTGTATTTTTGTCGCCTCAATCTCATTCAAAACCCGTGTCATGTTTCAGAAACTCAAACAATTCAAGGCCCTACATCCCTTCACCTCGTTGATTTTGGTCGCCATTGTGGTGCGCCTCATCGTTGTTATTTTCGTTCCAGGCTTCGGCTCCCACCGCGAGCTGCAACACCCTACCCTTTTCATCGGCTTTCTCGACAAAGTGAAATCGCTGCTTGGCGTAGGCGAAAGCCAAGGCCTTATGCTGCTCAGTCGTTCCTTGTATGCCATGGTTTCCATCTTCACGGTATCCATGATTTACCGCATTTGCGATTTAATTTCCAACAAAGAAAATGCATGGCTTTTGGCCCTGTTTCCCGCTTTGGGCATCGTCATGCCTTCGTTTGGCATCATCGAGAACGCCAGCGCTTTTTTGGGACTTCCACTCTTGCTTTACGGTGCCAACGTGGTGTTGAAACAGGAAGTGTTGAGGCAGAACAACCTCAACGAAAATGTCCACCGAAGCTCATTCCTCATTGCCGGACTCATGCTTGGTTTCGGTATCTGTGTATGGTATGAGAGTGCCTTTATCGTCCTCTGCATCTTGCTGATTCTCTGCATAAAACACAATTTCAAAGGTGCCATGATGACTTTTATCGGCATGGACATTTCGGTTGCCTTCATTTGGGTCTTGCTGCTCATTTTGAACGTGAATCCTTGGCACTACATCGTTTTGTAAGGCTTCCCAAATACCCTAATCGAGCGTAATTAAACGCCATCGTGGTTGTATTGGAATCGGTGGATTAGCCACAAAAACGATTATTTCCGTCTTTTCCAAAGCCGAAGCAAAGCCTTCCCGATTGCAGACATATTATTATAGGTGTAGGACGAATACCGTTTCTCCTCGCCGCCGAAGCCGAGATAGAATCGGGCGAGGTTGTCGTCGTCGGAGCCTTCAAAATCGAAGGTAACGGGCTGGTTGGCAAAGCGTTGTATGGCTCTGTCAAGAAGAAAAGTCATGGCATGGATTTCCTTGCCATGGTCGCTGTTGCCGGAGAAAAGGAAGGTAACGCGACTTGGGGTTTTCATAAACAAAGCACCGCAAAGCAGTTCATCATTGGATTTTTCCGTCACGCCGAGGGTGAAGGCGGCATGGCGTCGCAAGGCGGTTTCGGCCAAATTAATTAAGGTGTCGTATTCCGCATCGCCCCAAGCGCCCACTGTTGCGCCACGGTTTTCCCTGAAAAGTCGAATGATTTGCCTTATATCTGGTTTTTCAACCAATTGTAAGTCAAGGTTTTCCGCTTTTGCGATATTGCGCTTGGTGTTGGTGTGATAGTTGGCGCGAATCGTGGCATAGTCTTGGTTCAAGTCCAAAAGCGTATTTCTATGAAATTCAATGCCTTGCAACGTCTTTTCAAACACATTTCCCTCGTTCAGCCTGATTTCAGCAAAACGGTATTTCTTGGGAATGGCGTTGAGGAAATCTTGAAGCATTTCGGGCGAAACGCCTTGCCTTGCAAACACACCCAACTGTTGCACGAAGAACGGTTGAAAAAGATAGTTCACGCCGAACTTCTTCCCGCCCGTAATCGGGTGGACGATGTCCAAATACCACGATTGGGCGTAAACCAGTCCGCAGTCGGAAACGATGGAGTCCCATTTCGCGCGGTCGATGTGGCTATTTTCAATGAAGCGTATCATTGGATAATGTACTCCAACAGTTTGCGATACATCTCAGGCCAGCCTACCCAACGTTTTTCGCCGCCAAGAGTCTCGTTGTGAGTGAGATAGATAAATGTCCCGCCCACGGATTTCACTTCATCGACGAGCTGTTTGGCAAGATTGAGGGATGCCTCCACGTCGAGGTTGAGATAGTCGCGCATGGTGCCGTCCATGAGGGCGAAAGGATGCACCCAAAGGTTGGTGGCCATGTCGTTTTCAAGGTCGAAAAAGCGGAACGTGTCGGCTATGCCCGCACGGAATCCGGCCTGCGAGGCGAAGCCCATCGTGTAGTCGTCGCTGATGTCCAACTCTATGAGTTTCTGGTAACTACGCGGCAGGTTCATCCTCAAAAAATGCTGTCGGCTTTTGGTCAAAGGGCGGTGAAGCACCTCCGACAGCCCGTCGATTTCGGATTGCATTTTCTCAAGGTTGAGGTAGGATGAAAACGAGGGATGGATGCCCACGTCGGCATAGTCGCCGAGCCGCTTGATGAGAGAGCGGAAGGCCTCGTTGCGGATGGAGATATTTTTGTCGTTGTTGTCGTACTCGCCGCAAAGAATGAAGTATATCGGCTTGAGTTTGAACGTTTTCTGAAGCTCAAACATAAAGTCGAACGAGTCGAATGGGTCTTGGCGTTTGCCGCGCAACACCGCGTGTCGCTCGCGGATGGCCTCGCGGTCGCCAGAGGCCAAATCCTTGAAGAAGCCGCCCAAGGTGCGGTAAAGACCTTTGTGCTTGTAAGCCCAGGCTGCGTCGATGTCGTAGGTCGGGATAAACTCGAACTTTCGTTCCTTGAAAGGCAGGTTAGGATAAACAGCTTTCATCCTGTTTTTCAGCGCGATAGACCAAATATTGACCAAGGGCTTCTGCAAAAGTCCGTTCTCGAACATCCACGTCGATTTGGCTTGGAAACGCCCGTATTTGTCGCGCACCTGCGGCAGGTATTCTTCATAGCGCGAAACGAGATAGAACGCGGCCGCAAACACATCGAAGGGCATCATCGTGTCCTTTCCATAGACCGGAAACAGTCCTTTCACATTCTCGAAGTCCACCGAGGTTTTCTCTTGGTCGTTGATATGCCGTTCAAAAAGCAGATTTACAGCCTTTTGGAACGGTGCTTCACCGATTTGCGAAGGACCATAACACAATTTCGGGCCCTCAAAAGCGGCAAAACTTTCGGTATCGGAAGTCAGCGAGAAATTGAGGCCCAGCAGCTGCTTCAGCACCAAATCAAAGGTGTAGAGCACGCGGTCGGTGATTCTGGGAACGTGGACGAGCATTTTCATGGGACAAAAATAAGACGATTTTTAATGCCAACGGCAAAAACGGCGAAAAATGTACAAGCAAAGCGAAAAAGTTGTACTTTTGTCGTTTGTTTCAACCCGACCGACATGGAAAATTTCGTCGTATCCGCAAGAAAATACAGGCCGATGACCTTCGACACCGTCGTAGGCCAAGGCTCCATCACCAACACTTTGAAGAACGCCATCCGCAACAACACTTTGGCGCAAGCCTTCCTGTTTTGCGGTCCGCGCGGCGTGGGCAAGACCACCTGTGCGCGTATCATGGCCAAGACCATCAACTGCCTGAATCCCACCGAGAACATGGAGGCCTGCAACGAGTTGCCTCTTTCAATATTTATGAACTTGACGCTGCGTCGAACAACTCCGTCGAGGACATCCGAAGTTTGGTCGATCAGGTGAGGATTCCGCCCCAAATCGGACAATATAAGGTGTATATCATCGACGAGGTTCACATGCTCTCGGCGGCGGCTTTCAATGCTTTTCTGAAAACTTTGGAAGAGCCGCCCGCGTATGCCAAATTCATCCTCGCCACAACGGAAAAGCACAAAATCATCCCGACCATCCTTTCGCGCTGCCAAATCTTTGACTTCAAGCGAATTACGGTCGATGACATTGCCCAACACTTGGCTTTTGTCGCCCAAAGCGAAGGCGTTGCAGCCGAGCCAGAAGCCCTGAACATCATCGCGCAGAAAGCCGACGGTGCCCTCCGCGACGCGCTCTCCATCTTCGACCAGATGGTGAGTTTCAGCGGCAAAAACATCACCTACAAAGATGTCATTGACAATCTGAATGTTTTGGATTACGACTATTATTTCCAAATCGTCGATCACATC
>CADAVB010000041.1:3421-52835 GCA_902791165.1 uncultured Bacteroidia bacterium | reverse complement strand
CCCTTCGAGCGCGACGCGCCATAAACGTAGTCGATTTGGCCGCCCACGCCGGAATAGATGCGCTCACCGAGCGAGTCGGCACACACCTGCCCCGACAAATCGACTTGGATGGCCGAGTTGATGGAGGTCATCTTGGGCTGTTGCGCAATGATGAACGGGTCGTTGGTGTATTCCACGTCCTTCAGCAGCACCTCGGGGTTGCCGTCGATGAAGTTGTATATTTTCTGCGAACCCATCACGAAAGTGGAAACGATTTTGCCCCGGTCCAAGCGTTTTTTGCTGCCGTTGATGACACCTTTTTTTATAAGGGGCAGTATGCCGTCGCTGAACATCTCGGTGTGGATGCCGATGTCCTTGTGGTTGTGGAGGCACGAGAGGATGGCGTTGGGGATGCTGCCGATGCCCATTTGGAGCGTCGCGCCGTCTTCGATGAGTTCGGCACAATAGCGCCCGATGGTCTGCTCTGCCTCGGTAGGCGAAGGCATATCGACCGTGATCAGCGGCGAGTCGTCCTCGACGAAATAGTTGATTTTGCTGAGGTGCACGAGCGAGTCGCCATGTGTGCGCGGCACGTATTTATTGACCACGGCGATGACGAAGTCGGCGCATTCCATGGCGGCCAAAGTGGCATCGACCGACGGGCCGAGCGACACATAGCCGAACTTGTCGGGAGGGCACACCTGAATCATGGCCACGTTGCACTTGATGTAGCCCTCGCGGTAGAGTTTCGAGGTCTCGCCGAGGAACACAGGGATGTAGTCGGCCAGGCCTTTTTGCACGCTTTCGCGCACGTTGGCACCCACGAAGAAGGCGTTGTGCTGGAAAATGCCCTCAAACTCCGGATTCACGTAAGGCGCGGCACCTTCCGTATGCAGGTGATGGATATAGACGTTCTTCAACTCGCCCGCGCGGCCTCGGTCGCACAGGGCCTTGATGAGACATTGCGGCACATTCGACACCGAACTGATGTGGACGTGGTCGCCCGACTTGATGACTTTGACGGCTTCGGCAGCCGTAACTGCTTGATACTGTTTCTTCATATTTTTATCAATGACTTTTGTTCCCGAAAGCTGACAATACGGAAACGGGCAGGTCTTCTGGCTTGTTCAAGTCGGCGCCGTCTTCCCGATAGCGAATATCAGTGACTTGGTGGCTGCCGACCTTCGCTGAACTTACAGCTACGGGCATAGCTCCTGACTTTCACAGGATTCCCTATTAATCTTCGGCTGAAAGAACCCGAATCCGGCGGCAAAAGTACTACTTTTTTGTTCATCAAAGGACAAAATCCGATAATAAAGCGGCTTAAATTCCGTTTTCATTGCGTCTGTCAGCACAAATTTTAACTTTTTTGCCGAACCTATAAAAGAAATGCGTAATTTCGTCAAAAATTTCGACTTATGAAAATCCATCTGATAAAAACGGTAGCTTTGTTGGCTTTTTGCTTTGCAACTATTTCGTTGTCAGCGCAAAAGCACATCGAAGCCTACGAACCCGAGGCCTTGTTCAACGACGGCGTTCTGCTGTTCCAAAACCACGAATACGGTGCCGCATTGTCGGCCTTCACCCAATATCGCGCCGCAGCCGCCGATGCCAAGTCGCAGCGTTGCGTCGATGCGCAATACTACGAGGCGGTCAGCGCGCTCTATCTCGGCCACGCCGACGGCCCAGCCAAAGTCATCCAATTCGTGAACGACCATCCAGGCAGCACCTGGGCACGCCATGCCAACTTTCTATATGCCAACAACTTATTCCAAAACCGAAAATACAAAGAAGCCTTGGAGATTTACGAGCAAACCGATGCCGCAGCCCTCACCGCCGACGAAGCGCAACAGATGCAGTTCAACAAAGCCTATGCCTATTTCCAGCAGAGCGATTTGGATAAAGCCTCTCCCCTCTTCCACGGCTTGATGATGAACGAAGGCAAATATAAAGATTCAGCAAAGTATTATTACGCTCATATCCAGTACGTTAAAGGTAAAAACACCGAAGCTTTGGCCTGTTTCCGCCAATTGCGCAGCCATCCCGACTACGCCAAGGTGGTGCCGTCTTACATCATGCAAATCAACTACTTGAACGGCGACTACCAATCAGTGATTGAGGAAGGACCGCAGGCTATTCAAAATGCGGACAAAAAGCGTAAGGGTGAGCTGGCTCAAATCGTGGCCGATGCCTATTTCCAGCAGAAAAACTACGACAAAGCCCTTGAGTATTATGGCATCTACACCAAAAACCTCAGTCGCGGCATTTCACGCGAAGCCTACTACCAAATGGGTGTGAGCAAGATGATGAAGAACGATTTCAAGGGTGCCATCGCCGATTTGCAGAAGGTGGCCGGCGAAAAGGACATCATGGCGCAATACGCTTCATATTACTTGGCCTCGAGCTATGCCAAGACTGATGAGCCAAAATACGCCCGCAGCGCGTTCTATACGGCCTATTCCGCCAAGTTCGACGAAGAAATCAGCGAAGACGCGCTGTTCAATTACGCCAAGCTGAGCCTCATCCCGGGGGCCGACCCCTTCAACGAAGCCGTCGGCCTGCTTGACAATTTCCTCGCCGCGCATCCCAACTCGCCGCGTAAGGCCGAAGCCGAAGAAATGTCAATTTACCTTTTGCTCAACGCAAAGGAAAACGATGAAGCCTTAAGCCGCCTCGAAGGCATGAAAAGAAAAAGTACAGAGTTGCAAAATGTTTATAATCAACTACTTTACGCTTCTGGCATAGAAAGTTACCAAAATGGAAGTTATGACAAGGCACAGGTGTATTTCTCTAAAATCATGAACGGAAAACAGTCGGCCAGCGACAAGGCTCAAGCTTGTTTTTGGCTCGGCGAATCAGCTTATCAATCAGGGGATTACAACGCCGCCGGACGCTATCTAAACCAGTTCAAGAGCATGAACGGTGCCTCGGGTATGCCTGAATACGCCCTCGCCGATTACGACTTGGGCTACATCTACTACCAAAAGCCCGACTATGATGCAGCTGAACAGTGTTTTCGCCGTTTTATCCAAGCCGCAGACGACAGACAAAAAGATTTGAAATCAGATGCTTACATTCGCCTCGGCGACTGCTTCTATATGGAACGCAGCTACAACAACGCCATCAACTATTACGACTTGGCCACCCGCATCGGAAAGCGCAACGCCGACTACGCGCTCTACCAACAAGGTCTTTGCCACGGCGCAAAAGGCGATGCAAACCAGAAGATTGCCATGCTCAACAATTTGCTTGAAACCTATCCGAGCACGCCGTACTATGAGCAAGCCTTGTTTGAAATCGGCAACACGCACCTCGTGCACGGCGACAAACGCTCGGCCATCGCCAGCTTCAACCGACTCATCAAGGACCGACCGCGTTCGAGTTACACCCGCCAAGCCATGATGAAAGTCGGCATGATCTACTACAACAACAACCAGTACGACCAAGCCCTCACCAACTTGAAGAACCTTGTGGCCACATATCCCAATACCGACGAGTCGCGGGAGGCCATGAGCATCATCCGCAGTATCTACATGGAACAGAACAAATTGGATGAATACTTCGGCTATGCCAACGCCAACGGCGGGCAGGTGAAGGTGACTCAACAAGACTCTTTGGCCTTCGCCAACGCCGAGAACTTCTATCTCGATGGTCGCTATCCGCAAGCCCAAACCGCACTACAGTATTACTTCGACAACTTCCGCAACGGCGCGTATGCACTGAAAGCGCACTATTACGCCCTCGAATGTGCCGAAAAGATTGGCACGCAAGACCAAGTCGTCACACACCTTAATTATATATTGGCGCAACCCGACAACGACTATACCGACAACGCCCTGCTGAAAATGGCACGCATCGAGTATGAAAAGGGCAATTACAATAAGGCCGGACAACATTACGAAAGGCTGTCGCGCATCACCGAGGAACCACTTAAGCGCCTCGAAGCCCTCGAAGGCAGCATGAAGAGCAATTTCTTCATGGGCAACTACGACAAGGCCATTGAGATGGGCGAGAGCCTGCGCCAATCCCGCGACCTGACCGACGAGCAGGTGAATCAAATCAACCACATCGTGGGCAAGTCGTACTTCGAGAAAGGCAACTACAGCGCAGCCATCGAGAAACTGGACAAGAGCGCGCGCAACGACAAGTCGGAGTATGGTGCCGAAAGCGCTTATTACTCCGCCGTCGCCTCCATCAAGCAGAAGAACTACGACGAAGCTGAGAACAAAGTCTTCGACATTTCGGACAATTTCTCGTCGCATACCTACTGGGTCGCCAAGTCGTTCATCGCGCTCGCCGATGTGTATGTGGCCAAGGAAAACTATTTCCAAGCCAAGGAAACCCTCCGCAGCGTCATCGACAACTACAAAGGCGACGACTTGAAACAAGAAGCCCGCGCCAAGCTCGCCGAAGTGGAACGCAAGGAACCCAAAGTAAGCAACAGCAACGGCATCGAACCTATTGAACCCGAATAACAAAGCCCCGTAGGGGCGACGGAAATTAAGCAGGTGGTGAAGCGAAGCAAAACCCCTGCCTACAAAACAACGAAAACCGAATAAGTCCCGAAGGGACGATACACCACAACCTAGGACGCAGTCCTAGGGCCTAACACCAAGCAAGATGAAAAGACATATCATAACCCTAATCCTGGCACTCGCGGCCCTCACCGCCACCGCCCAACACGACGAACAAGTAACCGTGGAAGGCAAATACCGCCCCAAGGTGAACAAAGTCAATAAACTGGTATTGCAGCCCGAGACGCCGCAGCCCAACTACAACATCCCCAGCTCGGAGGTAAACCCCATCGAGGCCAAGCAGAAATTCACCCTCGACTTGGAGAAAATCGCCCCAACAGGCTTCGCCGCGAAGAAAGACCAGCTGGTCATCCCGACCAACAATTTCCTCATGGCCGGCATCGGGACGCGCCTCTCGCCTGTTTTCCTATACAAGCACAACTCCATGCTGACCAAGACCTTGGGCCTCGGCGTGGGCGTGAAGCACAACTCTTCGTGGCTCAATATCAAAAACTACGCGCCTTCGGGCTACATGAACAACCTATTCGACATCAACCTCACCACGAGCAAGTTCGACGGTTTCCAAGTGGATGGCGGCGTGTATTACAAGAACGACATGTACCATTATTACGGCCTAAACCGCTCTGAATTCCCCGTTTCTTTGACCGACACCCAAATCGAGGCCTTGTGTCCTCGCCAAACCTACAACACCATTGGCGGACACCTTGGATTGTCGTCCACCTCAACCCGTATGGCCGAACTAACCCATTCAGGCAGTGTGGATTATCATTACACTTTCGACGCTTTTGAGGCAAAAGAACACTCCATCGAACTGGACTACGGCCTCGGCTACACCCAAAACTGGTGGGGCGACAAGAGCCATCCGCAAAAAGCTGGCTTGGACTTGGGATTCCAATATGATGGATTCAAACTTGGCGACAACGAAACGGAAAACCGTATCTTGTTTAAAGTCAATCCTTTCCTCGAAATGAGCGACGAGTTTTACAAACTCCATCTGGGTGTTAGAATCGACGGAACCACCAATGTGGCTCCTGAAGACAAGTTCCTTGCCGTGCGCCCCGACTTGAGCGGAAGCATCTTTGTTTTGAACAAGAAACTGGAGTTCTACGCCGGTTTGAATGGCGGAAGGAAATTATTGAGATTCAGTGAAATCGTTGAGGAAAATCCTTTTTATTCCTGTAACTATTTACCCAACCATAGCTTCGGGGTTTTTAGGTCGCGAAACGTCAAACTCGGCTTCGAGGGCGGCGTGCGCACCAACATCGTGGATATTGTCGATTTGCATTTAGGCGTGCGCTACCGTCACACCGATAACGACCCATTCTATCAGCAAAATAAAGCCACAGTGGCTTTGCCCATCACCACAGGAACCCAATTCCCGATTTGGAACAGCTATGAATTGGTTTACGACGAAACCCAAACCGTAAGCGTACTAATCAACGCCCGCGTCAGATTGCGCAACAGCCTCACCGCCGACTTAGGCTTTGCCTACAACAACTGCAAGCCCTCTGTGGAGGAATACGCTTGGTATCGCCCCTCCACCGAAAGCAAGTTGAAACTGACTTACGACCTCAACGACAAGCTGTCCTTCAATTCGTCCTTGCTCTACCAAGGCGGACGGTATGCCAAAGTGTGGAACGACGGCCCCTTGGCGAAGTATCCCCCAAGGTTTTCAAGCGAGAAGATGAAAGATGTTTTCGACCTCAGCCTCGGCGCTGACTACAAGGTGAACGATCAAATCACGGCCTTCGCGCTGTTGGATAACGTAGCCTGCCAAAAGTACCAGTTGTACTACAATTATCCCGTTACGGGCATCCAACTCTTTGCTGGCGTGAAGCTGAGATTCTGAAAACGCCTTAAAAGCCGTGAAAAGCCCCTCCCTGTGGATGGGGCTTTTTCTTTTTGCGCGTGAACAAAAATCCATGCGTTTCTAAAAATTAACCATTTTTAGCCTAATAGAGCCATTTTTGCCGAAAAACAAATTTTTCAACTTTTTCGGGCATCGTGCCGAAAAAAATCGTATATTTGCACCTTTATTTGAAAACCCAAAAAATCCGAAAATGACTGAAGAAGAAAAAAGAGAATTGGCAAGCGAAGAATACGGTGCCAGTAAAATCCAAGTTCTTGAAGGCTTGGAGGCCGTGCGCAAACGTCCGGCCATGTATATCGGCGACGTGCATTTCCGTGGCTTGCATCATTTGGTATATGAAGTGGTTGATAACTCCATCGACGAGGCCATGGCGGGCTATTGCGACACCATCGACGTGCGCATCCTGCCAGGCAACGCCATCAGCGTCCTCGACAATGGCCGTGGTATCCCTACGGGTATGCACCCCAAGGAGCACCGCTCGGCCTTGGAAGTCGTCTTGACCGTGCTGCACGCCGGCGGCAAGTTCGACAAAGGCTCATATAAGGTTTCCGGCGGTCTTCACGGCGTGGGCGTCAGCTGCGTGAACGCACTCTCCACCCACCTCACCGCCGAGGTCTATCGCGAAGGCCAAATCTTCAAGCAAGAATATGAATGTGGCAAACCGCTCTACGACGTGAAAGTGGTGGGCACGACCGACAAAAACGGCACCCGCATCACCTTCCACCCCGACGGCTCGATTTTCCAAACCACAGAATACGACTATAACACCCTGGCCAACCGTATGCGCGAGCTGGCCTACCTCAACCACGGCGTCACCATCATGCTCACCGACGAGCGCGAAAAGCTGGAAAACGGCGAATACCGCAGCGAGACCTTCTACTCCGAGAACGGCCTCATCGACTTCATCGCCTACCTCGACGCCAACCGCGAAAGACTCATCCCCGAACCGATTTACATCAGCGGCGAAAGGAACAACGTGCCGGTGGAAATCGCCTTGGAATACAACAACGAGTATAAGGAAAACCTGCACTCCTACGTCAATAACATCAACACCGTTGAGGGCGGCACACACCTGCAAGGCTTCCGCTCGGGCCTGACGCGCTCGTTCAACGCCTACGCCGAAAAGAGCGGCCTAATGGAGAAACTCGAGAAGCTTAAGGTGAAGATTTCGCCCGACGACTTCCGCGAAGGCCTCACCGCCGTCATCTCAGTGAAGGTGCCGGAACCGCAGTTTGAAGGCCAGACCAAGACCAAGCTCGGCAACGACGAGGTGATGGGTATCGTCAATTCCATTGTGGGACAGCAACTTTCGGATTACCTAGAAGAACACCCCAGAGAAGCCAAGACCATCTTCGACAAGGTAACCTTGGCCGCCCAAGCCCGCCAAGCCGCACGCAACGCTCGCGAAAAAGTGCAGCGCAAGGGAGCGCTTTCAGGATTCAGTCTGCCAGGCAAGCTGTCCGACTGCTCCGACCGCGACCCATCGAAGACCGAGCTTTATCTCGTTGAGGGTGATTCGGCAGGCGGCACCGCCAAACAAGGCCGCGACCGCAACTTCCAAGCCATCCTCCCGCTGCGTGGTAAGATCCTGAACGTCGAGAAAGCGATGGAACACCGCGTGTTCGACAGCGAAGAAATCAGGAACATTTACACCGCCTTGGGCGTCACCATCGGCACCGAAGAAGACAGCAAAGCCCTGAACCTCGAGAAACTGCGCTACCACAAAGTCATCATCATGACCGATGCCGACGTGGACGGTAGCCACATCACCACACTCATCCTGACCTTCTTCTTCCGCTACATGCGCGAACTGATCGAAAAAGGCTACGTCTATTGCGCCACGCCACCCTTGTACCTCATCAAGCGCGGCACCAAGCCGATTCGCTATTGCTGGACCGACGAGGAACGCATTGCGGCCATGGCCGAACTGACCAAAAACGGCACCGTGAGCGGCTACGATGTGCAACGCTACAAAGGTCTTGGTGAGATGAACGCCGAACAGCTTTGGGAAACCACCATGGACCCGGCCCACCGTACCCTGCGCCAAGTAACCATCGAAAACGCTATGGAAGCAGACCACGTCTTCTCGATGCTCATGGGCGACGAAGTGGCTCCGCGCCGCGAGTTCATCGAACAAAACGCCACTTACGCCAACATCGATGCATAAAAACAAGCAATTCATTCTTCAAAAAGGCCGCTTTCGCGGCCTTTTTTCGTAAAAATCACTTTCACTCTTGCAGAAATCAAATAATTTCTTGACCTTTGCCCGAAATATTCTACAACTATGCAAACATTCAAAAAAGGTGAAAAGATTGGCAAATATGTCATCCACTCGTTTATTAAGGAAGGTGCTATGGCTGAGGCCTATACGGTGCTCGGCCCCGACGACATGATGTATTTTATGAAGATTTACAACTTCGGAACGATTCCCCACGAACAACTGTTCCAAGGCAAGGAAGTCTATGAAATCCAGCTTTGCAAAGAACTCAGCACCGACGAAAGCGAGAACGTGGTCCGCTATATCGACAACGGCGAAATCCGCAAAGGCGAAACGCGCTACCATTACCTGGTGACGGTGTTTTATCGCGGCGACATCCTCTCCGACGCAGTTGCGAAAGACGGTCCCTTCGACCTTGAAGACGCAGCCCAAATCACACTCTGTGTGCTCGGCGCACTGTCATACATCCATTCTCGCGCACTGATACACAACGATATACGTCCGTCAAACATCATCCTTCAGGAGTTGGACGACGGCGTGTTGCTCCCAACCATCATCGACCTCGGCCACATCTCCTACATGGTGAAAGGCCGCCCGACGTTTTTCGACGAGGACTTGATGCCATTCTACCGCGCACCGGAAACCTTCCGTGGAATCTATACCGTCAAAAGCGACGTATTCTCGACGGGCGCACTCCTCTATTATCTGATTTTCGGCAAATCACCATGGGAAACCGACCTTACGGCCTGCAAAGGCAACAAGGACAAAATCAGGGACTTGGTAAAAAAGACGCGTCGCGATGAGCTTATACTTGAAACAGAAGATGTTAAGCTGCCCGACTACATGAAAGCCATCCTTCTGAAGGCCTTGGCCAAGAAACCCGACGACCGCTTCCATTCCGCCGTCGAGTTTGCCGAAGCCATCGCCGAACAACTCATGCCCGAATTGGCCAAGCAGTTTGAGGACACCGACCAGCCCGAAAATGCTAACGCCGAGTCGCAGCAGCAATGTGTCAATGCAGTGCAGATTACCTTCAAGAAAGGCTCTGGCTGTGGATTCGACAATGTTACGGGTCGCGACGAGCTGAAGGAACAACTGCGCAAGGAAGTGCTGTTTGCGCTGCAAAACCCCGAAAAGGCGAAACGTTACAAGCTCCCGGCCATCAACGGCGTGCTGCTCTACGGCCCTCCTGGATGCGGCAAAAGCCTTGTGCTTGAGAGCTTTGCGGAGGAATTGGGGTTCAATTATTCCATCATCAAGGCCGCCGAATTCGGCAACATCTACCAAGAGGGAGTGTTGGACAACCTGCAACGCCTCTTCGACGCGGCTGAAATCAAAGCGCCATTCGTACTTTGCTTCGACGAACTTGAGTTTCTCGCGCCCAACGTGGCCGAAGATGAAAACACCATCACGGCGCAAACCTCAGCCTTGTTCGGAATGTTGAATGAATGCTCCCAAAAAGGCATCCTCGTGGTGGCCACCACCAACCGCCCCGACATGATCGACCAAAGCATCATGCGCGTGGGCTGCTTCGACCGCGTCTTCTTCGTGCCACAGCCCGACTTCGAGGCGCGGAAGGACATCTTCATGGATCACCTGAAAGACCGTCCCTGCGAGGAACTCGACCTTGACGAACTGGCCCAAATGTCTGACGATTTCAACGCGGGCGACATCACCGAGGCCGTCAATGAGGCCGCCATGACCGCCGCCTACAACGACGTGCCGATTTCGCAAAAAATCCTCATCGATGTGCTGAAATACAAGAACCCGACCTATTCCACGAAAACGAGAATCGGCTTCAACAAGAATTGACAATGAGAGTTAAACAATTGGCATCCAAGCATCTGAAGTCCATTGGCGTTGCGACGAAAAAGAGCGAGTTGGGCCTAATCTTCACCTTCGAAGGATGGGATTTCCTCCTTTGGGATGATGCCGAAGACCCGCTTTTCTTCCGCCTTGTGCTGCCAGGCGTGTTTGACGTTACCGACGAGAACTTCGCGGAAGCTATCATGGCATGCAACAAAGTCAATTGGAACTTCAAAGTGGTGAAGGCGGTGCTATGCGAGTTCGAGGACAAGCACGACAATGGCGCGTCGGTGTGGATGTGCTTCGAGAAAAGGCTTGATGACTCGCCGCAAATCGACGAGCTGATTCCCCATGCCGCCCGAAGCCTCATCGCCGCCGCCGATGCGTTTGACAAGGAGATGATGGAAGGTTGAGGTTTTTTCGTATGAAATTGTTTACAAACTTAAACTGTAATAATTTGAAATTCAAACTATTAGTATTGTTTATGCTGTTAGCGAACATGGCTTTGGCTCAAAATATCGTCGTCAAGCCTGATTACGACAAGGCTTTGGTGTGCGTCGAAGTGGATTTCCCCGACGCGGCCAACAGCGACTTTTGTCAGGCGGAAGTGTCGTTTGAAGGTCAGTTGGTGGCTTCTGCAAAGTCAGCCTATGGACAACCTTTGATGCTGAACATGCCCGATGATTTTCTGCGCTGGACTCCCGACCATCCTTTTCTCTACGACTTAAAAGTCAGTGTTTTGCGTAATAAAAAAGTGCTATTCGAGGCAGAGCGTTGTTTCGCTATGCGCTGTTTCGGCGTTTGCTTCGACAACGACAGCGTCAGTCGATTCACCTTGAATCATCTGCCTGTTTTCCTCTTCGGAACACAATGGACCAGCGACTTCGACACTGTGCCTTCTGATGAATCATGTATTGCAGCTGTTCGGCGAATTAAGGATTTGGGATTCAATATGATACGTTTTCAAGATAATGAGATTTCGCTGCGTTTCCACGACCTTTGCGACCGTTTTGGCCTCCTCGTTTGGAATGATGCCGAGTCCGAGGTTTCTGACTGTATGAAGCGAGTTCCTATAATCAGTTTAAACCTTCCGTTTGGCAGCAACATGGAAACCTACGAGAAATACGCCAACCGCCTTTATCATTTGGCTTTTGAGGGAATCTCGGCAGCGATTATTGCTCCAGTTTCCGAACACTTCTTCTTAGATTTTGACCAACAGCGCGTGTTCAGAATCAACAGGAAGATAAGCCACGCTTTCGCGGAATAATCTTGTAGGGCTTGTCAAGTCGTGGCTATCGTGTCTGGAACTTTGTTTGCGGCACCATGATAAGCCGGCCCTACAAACCAATATCCCAATTTCGGGCGGAATCGATGATTTTTTGTTCAATTCCGCCCACTTTTTTATAGAATCCGGGCGGAATCGATGATTTTTTGCTCGATTCCGCCCAGATTCTGCTTTTTAGTCTTCAAACAAGTCGTCCATCGTGAGTTGAAAGGCCATTTCCGAAACATAACTGTTTTGTGAGGCTCCGTTGGCGGTGATAAGGGTTGGGAGGATGCCGCAGCGCGTGCCAGTCTGTTCGACGAAATCTGAACGGCGTTTCCTAATTTTCTCAACCTCCTCTTTGTCAAGTTGATATGCGCCTTCGCTGTATTTGATTTCGCAGAGGTTAATCATCTTGTCGGCGCGCTCGATGATGAGGTCGATCTGGGTTCTGTCGTTCTTTGCCTTGCTTCGCCAAGCGTAGTATTCTGTGCCGATGCCATCAATCTTGAGCGCTTTCTTGATTTGTGGGATGTGCGCCATGCAAAGCCGCTCAAAGGCGTGGCCATACCATGTATTGACGGTTGGAGTGCCGAGGTGATGAAGCCAATATTGCTCATCTTCAAACTGTTTGGTGGCGAATGTGAGATGAAACAGTGTGAAGAAATCGGTGAGTTGGAAGATGCCGCCCGTCGCCTTGATTTTTTTCTCACGGGTGTGGTATCGGCGAATGAGGTCGCAGTTTTCCAAGTCTTCCAATTGGTTGCTGATATGACCGTTGTCGGCGATTTTCAGTTTCTTGGTGAGTTCCACACGGGTGAGGCCTTTTTTATTGGCCGCCAATTGTGCTATGATTTTCAGATAAGGTTTCTCATTGTCAAACAGCGACTTATATAGCGATTCGTATTCCGAAGCCAGTTCGCCACCTTTGCTGAAACACAGCCTGTCGATGTTTTGGGCGAGGCTTTCGTTGTTCCTCAAAAGGCTAAGATAGTAAGGCACACCGCCGAGCATCATATAGGCTTGGGCTGTCATTTGGCGTGTCCACTGGAAACCGTTGGCGTTCAGGTAGTTCTCGGTTTCTTTTAGGGTGAATGGCGCAAGGTGTATGCTGTGCGTCAAGCGGTTGTGAAGTCCGCCATGGTTGTTGATGATGTTGCGCACCATCCACGAGGTGGCACTGCCGCAAACGATGAGTTTCACCTCATCGTGCAAAGAAGCCCATGTGTTCCAAAATTGCCCCAAAGCCCGCACGAAAGCACCTCCTTTCCTGTCGAAACAAGGTAGTTCGTCAATGAAAATGACACAAGGCTGGCCTTTTTTTGTTTTCTGTGTCATCAATTCTTGCAAGGCATGAAACAACTCCAACCAATTGGACGACAGCGGTTTCTCGTAGCCATATTCGCGCAGCGCGATTTGGAAGGCCGACACTTGTTCCGACTTTTTCCCGTAAAGTAGCCCGGAAACGGAAAACGTCAATTCGTCTTTTAGCACTTGGTTGATGAGAAAGGTTTTCCCGACACGTCTCCGCCCGTAGAGGCCGATGAACTCGGCATGGTTTGAGCCGATGTATTCCCGCAGCAATGCTGTTTCTTTTTCTCTTCCTATTAATGTAGCCATAACTAAATCAATTTCGCCGCAAAAATAATAAATTTCGGGCGGAATCGAAGAAATTTTCTTTAAAACCGCCCACTTTTTTATAAAATATGGGCGGAATCGATGATTTTTTGTTCGATTCCGCCCAGATTTTTGTTTTGCTTGCAACAAAAAAGGTGCGCCCGCAATAGGCGCACCCTTATTTTCAGAAACCTTGCGGATTCTTATTTGCATTGACCAGTAATAACAATCTTTGTTCCTTGAGAAGGAGTGGTGATCTCAGCACGAGTCACGTGGATAAGTTGGATTTCTTCTGTCGCTTCATTAACCGTAACAAGCATATCGTTATAATTAGCGCTGGCATTGCAGTCAATTCTGTTATACTGTTCGTCAGAAGGGTTTCCTTGTTCAAGGATGGCGCTGTAGTAACTGGCTAATTCAACTGAGTTGGTGATATTGGCAAAGTCGTTACCATCGCGGACATACAATTTGTATCCGTCAGCGGGATAGATGTGAGTGAAAGGACTTTTCCAATTGTTTTCATGCCACTTCAAACCGTAACATGCCACTTCAAACCGTAAGAAGCAAGATCCATAACATTGTGGCCGACCTTTGTCCATTCAAAATCCCTGACTTCCAGCGGAATGGCGGGTTGGTTGATTTGGAGGTTGATGGTGGTGGTAGCAGTCTTGCCGTCCACGTCGGTCACGATGGCAGTGATGACAGAAGCACCAACGATAGAATCTCTTTCAGGTTCATACTTCACGACATCTCTGTAGGTGAAGGTGGTCAAACCGTTCAACGTGTCGGTGAGGTTGGCCCATTCAGTGCCGTCGATGCTCACGACCAGCTTTTGGAGAGCCTTTTGGGTGGTGGCGTTGGAAGAAACCACGAAGCCAAACTTGACTTCCGTGTTCAAGTCAACCACGTCATTGTTTTGAACATAACCGTCCTCTTGGAGGATGATGATTGAAGGTTCCGGATTGGTAACTTCCGGGTCGCAGCTTGCAAAGAAAGCAACGCTGACGAGGCACATCAGTGCCAAAGCTAATTTCTTCATTTTTTAAAACGTTTAATTAATAATTAGGTGATTTAAGTGTTTTGTTTCAAAGAACGTTGCAAAGATAACAAATACTTTGCCAAACTTCCAAAAACCGACAAAAAAATCAAAAAAAGCCTGTTTTTTGCAGGCTTTTTCTTCTTTTAATGCAGTTTTTTCATTGATTAATCCTCAACGATTGCTTCGTTCGGGCAAGCGCCGGCGCAAGTGCCGCAACCAACGCAAGCATCAGCGTCGATGACGTAGATGTCGCCTTCAGTGATAGCGCCCACAGGGCATTCGTCGATGCAAGAGCCGCAAGCAACGCAGCTGTCAGTGATTTTGTAAGCCATAATGTTTTTAATTTTAAAAGTTAGTTTTAAGTTTTGGTGCCGCAAAAATACTACAACTTTCATTCCAAACCTCATTTTTTTATAATTTTTATCCAATCTAAATAAGGGTTTTTGTCAAGAAACTGATTTTCAATACAAAACAATCTTACGTTTAAATGTAAAAATAAAAATCGGAAAAGCTGCGGTTTGCACCTTTTTTATATGTACTTTTGCAGCGATTTAAGACAAGAGTTGAAGGTGAGCATTCAAAGTCATGGCAAAACATCCTTTTGGTACTTACTTTTGACCCTTTAACTATTGTAAAATCAACAACATAACCAAATTAAAGCAATATGACAGCAAAAAGTAAAGTTGTAGCGCTTGAGCACGTCGTCATCCGTTTTTCTGGCGACTCGGGCGATGGAATGCAACTTACCGGAAATCTCTTTTCGGATTCCACAGCGTTTGCTGGAAACGACTTCGCCACCTTCCCGGACTATCCGGCTGAAATCCGTCCGCCGCAAGGCACGGTGGCTGGCGTATCAGGTTTCCAAGTGCACTTCGGACACAAACCGGTCCACACCACGGGCGACCTCTGCGACGTGCTGGTTGCCATGAACCCTGCCTCCATCAAGGCGAACATGCGTTGGCTCCGTCCCGGAACCATCATCATCCTCGACTCCGACTCGATGACCGACAAGGCTCTTGAAAAGGCCGGCTATGCCGACGACCCGACGGTTGATGGCACCCTAGCCGACTACCAAGTCGTGAAGGCCCCGATTTCGGAACTCACCAAGGAAGCCCTGAAAGACTTCGGCATGGACAACAAAGCCATGCTCAAGTCGAAGAACATGTTTGCCCTCGGCATCGTGATGTACCTCTTCAACCGCGAATTGGACACCGTGTATTCCTACTTCGAGACCAAGTTCAAGGGCAAGGACCAAGTGATCAAGGCCAACCGCACCGTCCTCGATGCCGGTTACCACTACGCTGACACTTGGGAACTGTTCACCAATACTTATAAGGTGGAAGCTGCCGACCTTGAAAAGGGCAAATACCGCAACATCACGGGCAACACCGCCGCTGCTTGGGGTTTGATGGCCGCCGCCGAAAAGTCGGGACTCCAGCTCTTCCTCGGCTCGTATCCCATCACTCCTGCAACTGATATTCTTGCTGAACTCACGAAATTCAAGAACTTGGGCGTCAAGGCTTACCAAGCCGAGGACGAAATCGCCGGCATCATGTCGTCGATTGGCGCGGCCTACACAGGCTGCCTCGCCGTGACGACGACCTCTGGCCCCGGCCTCTCGCTGAAGAGCGAAGCCCTTGGCCTTGCCGTGATGACCGAGCTTCCGTTGGTTATCATTGACGTGCAGCGTGGCGGTCCGTCCACGGGTCTGCCGACCAAGATGGAACAGAGCGACCTCATGCAGGCCCTTTATGGCCGCAATGGCGACGCTCCGCTCGTGGTCATCGCCGCCCGCAGCTCCGCCGGATGCTTCTATAGCGCTTTCGAAGCCGCCCGCATCGCCGTCGAGCACATGACTCCCGTCATCATGCTCAGCGATGGTTCCTTGGGCAATGGCTCCGAGGTGTTCCGCATCCCGCGCATGGCCGACATGCCGAGCATCACCGCACCTTTGGCCAAGGCCGACGACCCGAACTATCAGCCTTACCGCCGCGACGAGAAATGGCTTCGCCGCGAATGGGCCATTCCGGGCACGCCTGGCTTGCGTCACCGCGTCGGCGGTCTGGAAAAGGAAAACGGCAAGGGCAACCTTTCGACCAATCCTGAAAACCACCAGATTATGACCGAACTCCGTGAGGAGAAAATCAACCGCGTGGCCAACGACATCCCGTTGCAGGAAATCTATGGCGACAAGAACGCCGACCTGCTCGTGGTGAGCTGGGGCGGCACCTTCGGCACCGTCCGCACCGCCGTCGAAAGCCTGATGGAAGAAGGCAAGAGCATCGCCCATGCCCACTTCGATTACATCATGCCGCTGCCGCGCAACACTGAGGAAGTGCTGCAAGGCCACAAGAAGATTGTGGTCTGCGAAATCAACCGCGGCCAGTTCGCCAAGTACCTGCGCATGAACTTCCCCGAATACAAGTGCGAGCAATTCAATAAGGTGATGGGCCTGCCGTTCACCATCGGCGAGCTGGAGGCTAAGTTTAACGACCTTTTAAAATAATACGACTATGGAAAATCAGAATATCGAAAATCAAGTTGAATTGACGAAAGCCGATTTCGCTAGCGATCAGGTGGTGAAATGGTGCCCCGGTTGTGGTGACCACGCCATCCTGAAGGCTGTTCAAGACATTTTCCCGAAGTTGGGTAAGAAGAAGGAAGACATCGTCGTGGTCAGCGGCATCGGCTGCTCCTCGCGCTTCCCCTACTACATGAACACCTACGGTTTCCATAGCATCCACGGTCGTGCTGCTGCCGCCGCCACAGGCGTGAAGTTAGCCAACCCGAACCTCAGCGTGTGGATGATCACTGGTGACGGCGACTGCACCGCCATCGGTGGCAACCACTTCATCCACGCCTGCCGTCGCAACATTGACATCAACCTGATCCTGTTCAACAACCGTATCTACGGCATGACCAAGGGTCAGTTCTCGCCCTGCACCTTCCGTGGCACGAAGACCAAGACCTCGCCGCAAGGCACCTACGAAGACCCGTTCAACCCTGGCGAACTCGCCATCGGTGCCAAGGCTACTTTCTTCGCTCGTGGCGTGGACATCAACCCGAAGGAACTGAGTGAAATCTTCATGGAGTCGTACAAGCACGACGGCATCGCCGTGACCGAGGTCCTGCAAAACTGCATGATTTTCTCCGACGGCGTGCATGAAAACATCACCGGCAAGGACGTCCGCGACGACATGCAAGTGAAGTGCGTCCATGGCCAGCCGCTCATTTTCGGCAAGAACCGCGACAAGGGTATCCGTCTGAACGGCAACCAGCTTGAAGTGGTCACCATCGGCGAGAACGGCATCACTGAGAAGGATTTGCTCGTCCACGACAAGACCACCGAAGACACGGGTGTCCACATGATGTTGGCACACATGATGCCGCCTCATTTCCCCGTGGCCATCGGCGTCATACGCGATGTGAAAGCCCCAACCTTCAACGACAGCCTCGAACAGGTCATCGAGAAGGAAAAGGCCGCCTCGAAGATCAAGAACATGGACGACCTGCTGAACAGCGGCTCGACATGGACGATTGATTGATGGCCTATCGGCAATAGATGAAAAAATCCCGCTCATTTGGGCGGGATTTTTTTGTAGGGCACAAAAAAAACCGCCCCAAAATGGAGCGGTTTTTTTGCATTTGAACAACAGTTGGCTTACTTGGTGATAACCACGCGCTGCACGCTGCTGTTGCCGTTGTTGTCATAGACGCTGAAGAAATAGACGCCAGCCTCAACATCAAGGTTGATGTTGTTGATGAGGCTTTCGAGCTTCACAACGCGAACGAGTTGTCCAGCCACATTGTAGATGGCCACGCTGTTGAGGTTGTCACCTTCAAGCGTAACGGTGGTGGTGGCAGGGTTGGGATAGATATTGGCGAGTTGGTTTTCGTTTTCGGCGATGGAAACCGTACCGACCTTCATCACCAACGGGATAACCACTTCCTCGTTATCGGGATCGTTGGTCACAAAAATGACTTTGGCTTCATAGGCGCTGTTTTCTTCAAGGCCGAAGGAGTTGAGGGAGATGGTCACCTCGTCGCTTTGGCCGATGGCGATGGAGCCGTTTTGCTTGTTCATGGTAGCCCAAGCACCCTGCACGGGAGCACCTTGGCAGGTCATGCGGATGTGGTAGTTGCCGTAGTCTTCAGAGCCTTGCATTTCTTCGAAAGCGCCGCCACCGCCAGTGCGGATGTAAACGCCATTGGGGTTGTGAGGAGCTTGTCCGTCGAAGCTGAGCGGATAGCCGCCCACGGCATGGGTGAATTCAACACCGACCCACACGTCGAAACCGGTCAGAGCGACAGGTTCGTCGAAGGTGGCAATGGTCCAGTCGTCGGAAACCACTTGGTTGTAGGGAATCACCTTTTCTGCGAGAACGTCACCAGGTTGTCCGAACATGCCTTGACGGTAGATGCGGAAAGTCACATCGGTGTTAGGTTCGATGCCGATGGATTGGGTGGTGCTGCTGCTGAAGAAGGGGTATTGGGCAGAGGTAATCAAGGTACCCATCACGGCGCCGCCGTAGGCGGAAGCCGGGAACATGGCTGCCAATTCGTAGATGGTGGGGTTTTCGAGGTTGTAGCCCACGAGGCTGGATTCGGCACCCGGTTCTCTGTCGTAGTTCACGGATTGGACAGCTGTGCCGCCTTGGGTTTGACCGAAGTCGATCCAACCGCACCATTCGCCGATGGTGGTGCCTTCGGCGTTGGAGATGGTCAATTCGGCGGTTGTCATTTCATCGGCTTCGATTTCAACTTCAATGTTTTCAGGATCGAAGGTGAGGTGAGCGATGGATTCGCCGCTGAGCTTGGTGAAGCTGAAGTTGTCGAGGTAGTACTCGGAGTTGGCAGCGTTTTGGGGCGGGAAGAAGTCCATGGCAGCCAGCTTTCTGCCGACGGTGGCAGAGCCTTGGCTGTTGAGGCTCCATTGCCAAGTGTGAATCATCTGTTCGCTTTCGCCCGGGGCGGTGTAGTAGTACTCGGCCACGTCGTTGTCGGTGTCCACATGGAGGCGGAAGTGCATCCAAGCGTCATACACGCAGGTGAAAGTGGCAGCATTGGCGCCACCAGCGTGAATCATACCGGTGCCAGGAGCAGAAGTGCTGCTGCCCGACATGTGCAGATAGCTTTCCAAGGCCCAGGTGCTACCGCTACCGGCAAAGTTGTGAAGGATGTTGAAGTAGCCGTTCTTGCCGTTGGGGATGAGGATGTCGAACTCAAGGTCGTAGATACCGCTTTGTTCGTCACCAAGCAACAGGACTTGGTCAACGCCGTAGGTGAGGTAACCGCACTTGGTACCATTGAATTCGGCGATGACACCGTCTTCGGCACCACCAGGAGCATTGCTCCACGTGGTCCACCAGTCGTGACCGGCTGCGGCTGATTCGACAGCAATCTTGTTGCCGACAGTGTACTCCTCAAACTGATCGCTGATCAGCACTTGAGGCTCTTGTGCCATGAGGCTTCCGCCCATCAACAAGGCGGCGGCCAATGAAAGTAAAGATACTTTTTTCATTTGTTTGAATTTTAGGTTAATAATAGAATTTTAGTGTCCTTTTTCTTTGTTTTTTGCGAAAAAATCGCGCTGCAAATATAATCAAAAAATGTAAGGCGCAAGGGGTTTTGGTTTTTTTTTCAGTTGAAAGTTGAAAGTTGAGAGTTTAGAGTTTAGAGTTTAACGGCGGGTGGTTTTGCTGTAGTTGAGCGGCAGGTCGAATTGTTGTGGTTCAATGTTGTCGCCTTTGAGTTCGACATAGAGTTTGGCGTTTTCCTTGATGAAACTGCGGAACGACAGGGTTTCGTCGCGCCGTTGGCCTTCGGGCAGGTCGAGGAGGCGGAAAGCCGCTTCGCCGAGCACTCGCGCATTGTCAGTGGGGCCTTGGTAAACCCAAACGGTAAGCTGCAAACCCGTGGCCTGCCCTGGCCCGAGGTTGTGTAGCTGCAACTGCAACGAGCAGTCGGCCTTTTCATAAACCCGCGCTTCCTTCGACTCATAGCGCATCTCGCGAACGAGCAGCGTGGGCGTCCCCAAATCGGGATAGACCTCCACCTCGCCAAAGGCGTAGTCGGGCGGCACCTGCCCCACTTCCCAGCCTTCCATCGTGGTTTCCACATAGTAGTAACGCTTGCCTTCAAAGCCGATGTAACGCTCTGCCTTCACGCCGTCGCAGTGCACGGCCAAGGCCAAATGCCCAGGCAAGGAAAGCAGCACAAAATCGATGTTCATTTCGTGGAGAATGGCCGCAAGCAGGGCCACCTTGTCTTCGCAATCGCCGCAACCGTCCACGAGAGTCTCGACGGGATAGCGCACATACTCATCCTCCCCTTTCGAGTCATCATCGTAGGCGTAAGGGAACGACTGCACGAAAGTCATGGCAAGATTCACTTTATCGAAGTCGGTGAAAGCGCGTTCGGAAAAGCGGTCGGCGATGTCGCGGATGAAGGGTCGGTCGTAGTCGGAAAGGATGAAGCTGTAGAAATTGATGGGCGTTTCGGCGTTCTCAATCTTGTAGTGATAGGCCAGATGCTCACGCTCATTTTGGTAATAATCATACAGTTCCTCGCTGATTTCCAACTCGATGGAATAGTTTTTTCCATTGCAGTCCCAAGAATGTCGCACCGTGTACCAGCCTTGGGGTTGGGCCGAGGCGGTCACCGTGAACAGCATTAATATTAATAGGTGCAGGGTTTTGCGCATGGAGATTTCGTTTTCTCTAATGAAACGCGCAGATGGGGGTGATTATTGCATCGGGAACTATGGCTTATGGCCAATGACTATGGCTGCTTCACCAAAGGAATAAACTCTAAACCTTTGATAAAGCAGCCATAAGCCATAAGCCATCGGCCATCGTTACTTGCCCCAATAATGGAACTCTTTCAATTCGTTTTGCAAAGCTTTGACAGCGGCTTCCAACTGCTCATCTACGCCGGCGGCCATCTTTTCAGGGGTGTTGCGCACCTTTACGTCAGGCTCCAATTGCGTGTTTTCCAACCAGTTGCCTTGCTCGGTTCGGTAGCCGATGACGGGCAGGCCGAAATACAGCGACGGGTCTTGCAAGGTTTCCCAAGTCACACTCGACATGGTGCCGGGCACGGGCATTCCGACGAGGGTGCCCATTTTCTTGTACTTATAAACCCAAGGTGTGCCGTGCGCGTTGCTGTAGTTGGCCTCGCCGATGAGCATCACCGAGGGTTTGTTGTAACGCCGCGAAGGCATCACGCAAGCCACGCTGTCGTTGATAACCTGTTCGAGGTATTTTTCGCCGCTGAAGAGGATTTCGATGTCCTCATGCAGGCGACCGCCGCCGTTGAAGCGCGTGTCGATGACGATGCCGTCGCAAAGGTTGTACTTGCCGAGGATTTGTGAATACACGTCGCGGTAGCTGGCATCGCCCATGCTGCGGATGTGGACATAGCCGAGGCGACCGTTGGAGAGCTTTTTCACGGTTTCCTCGTTGTGCTTCACCCAGCGGTTATAAAGGAGTTCGTTCATTGCGCCGTGGCTGATGGGCTTTACGGTTTCGTCCCAAGTCTTGCCGCCGTCGCTGACGGTGACGAGGACGGTCTTGCCTGCCTTGTTGTTGAGCAGCGGATAGTAGTCTAGACCCTTCGTAACTTCCACACCGTCAATCTTTTTGATGATGCTACCATACTTCACTTTGGAGTTTTTCTTGTCGAAAGGGCTGCCTTCCACCACCTCCGCGACTTTGAGGCCGTCGCCCTTATAGTCGAGGTCGAGGATGACGCCAAATTCGGCTGTGGCATCCTTGGCCGGACCTGAGCCGCGATAGCCCGAACCCGTGTGCGACACGTTCAGTTCGCCCAAGATTTCGCTCAGCAGAATGGAGAAGTCGTAGTTGTTGTTGATGTGCGCGAGGAAAGGCTGGTAGTCTTCTTTCATCAACTTGAGGTCCACGCCGTTCTTGTCTTTCATGAAGAAGCGTTTTTCGGCTTGCAGGAAGACGTGGTTGAACATGTATTCGCGCTCTTGGGCGAGGTCGAGGCGCATGGTGGCGTCGTACTTAATGGACGTGGATTTGCCGCTCTTATCGACTTTTTGCAGGTTGCCGCCCGAAAGCACAAAGATGTTGTCGCCCTTCATGCGCAGTTGTGCGCCGCCCTGCCCCATCTTCTTCAAAATCTTCATCGACTTTTCGCGCACATCGAGTTCCCACAGGTCGTAGCCTTTCTCAAACGAGGCCATGAAATAGAACTTCTCGCCGTCGCCCGACAACGCCATGCCGCCCAGTCCCGACGACATCGGCGTGAGCCTGATGATGCGGTCTTGCAAATGCTCCAAATCCACCTCTAACTTTTTGGTTTCTTTGGGTTTGTCGTCCTTTTTCTCATCCTTCTTGTCGTCCTTCTTGCCTTTTTTCGTGTCCTTCTTTTCGTCTTTGGCTTCCTCTTTCGGCTTGTCCTTTTTGCCCTTTTCAGTTTCCTTCAACAAGGCGTATTCCTCTTTGCTGAGGCGGAATTTATCGTAAGCATCTTGGTTGAGGAAAGCAATGAAAGCGTCGTTTTGGCTGCCCCATGAGGCATGGGAACGCATACCATAACGATTTGAGCGATAAACAATTGCATTGCCATCCATCGCCCATTGCGGGCTGCCGTCGATGTAGGCGCTCTCGGTAATGTTGTAAATCGTTTTCGAGCCGTCGGCCTTCACGATGCCGATGTCGGAATACGGGTCGCGCATGTGCGAAATCAGCGTCAGAACGAACCATTGGCCGTCGGGCGACCATTGGTAAGAGAAGCCGTAGTCGTCGGTGTTGTAGTGCTGCTTGCCGTCCGTGATTTGGCGCACTTGTTTCGATGCTATGTTATAGACTTTCAGAATGTTGCGATTCTCGATAAAGGCAATTTCCTTGCCGTCGGGCGAATAAGTCGGCGCGATGCGCTCGATGCCGTCGTTGTCGAAGAGCGGCTTTTCGTCAATCAAAGTGGCATAGGCGAAGTTGTAGTCTTCCTTGCGCTCGATGGTAGCTTGGTAGAGGTTCCAGTAACCGTCACGTTCCGAGGCATACACGAGGGTTCTGCCGTCCTTCGAGAACGACGGGCTGCGCTCGGCCTGCGGTGTGTGCGTGATTTGCTTGGTGGTGGCGTATTCGTCCACGCCCGTCACGAACACCTCGCCGCGCGAAATGAAGGCAATCAGCTTGCCGTCGTCGCTCAGCGCGAAGTCGTTGGCACCCTTGAAGTCCTGTTTCACCAACTGTTCCTGTTCTTGGTCGTTCACGATTTCGATGCGTACCTTTTGCGGCTCACTGCCAATGCGTTGCGTATAAATCTCGCCCATGTAGCCGTAGCACAACAAGCCGTTGTTGGCCACGCTCAAGAAGCGCACTGGGTGCGTCTTGAAGTCCGTTATCTTTTCCGCGTTTTCGAGGTTGTTGGCAGGCGCTTTATACACGTTGAAGTTGCCCTTGTTGCGCTCGCTCAAGAAAACAACTTCCTGATAACCGGGCAGATAGCGCGGGTCGCGATCCTCGCCGATGTTAGTTGTCAGCATCGTGTGGGTCTTTTTCTTGGCGTTGTAATAGACCACATCGCGGGCCACGGACGAAACGTGGTGCTTGCGCCATTTGTCCTCGCTGCCCTTGCGGTCGTAGTAGAGGAACGACTTGCCGTCCTTGTCGAACGACATGCTACACACCGGCACGGCCACCACCTGCTCAGGCCGACCGCCTTCGGTGCTCACCTTATACAATTCGGTAATCCATCCCGAGGCAAACTGCACATTATCAACACCTTTCATCACTTGGGCAGAGAAATAAATCTCTTTCCCGTCGGGCGAGAAAGCCAAAGGCATTTCGCTGGCTGAGTTGGTCGTCACGCGACGGGCCACGCCGCCTTCTGCAGCCACGACATAGACATCAAAGTTGCCGTTACGGTCGGTGGCGAAGGCGATTTGCTTGCCGTCCGGCGACCACACAGGCGCGGTTTCGTAGGAGCTGTTCGTGGTGATTTGCAGGGCTTTACCGCCGTTGGCGTTCACCACATAGATGTCGCCTTTGTAGCAAAAGGCAATCTTGTCGCCATTGGGCGAAATCACGTTTTCGCGGAGCCATAGGGGCTGAGCGGAGAGTTGGAATGTTGCCGCAAGAAGGGCTAAGAGGAATAGTTTTTTCATAGGAAAAGGTTTGGATTTTCGTGCAAAGATAATCGTTTTTGGAATATAACAAAAAAAATCCCTGCCGGATATTTCCAGCAAGGGAATTGTAGGGCTGTCGTATCACGGCAGCCGTTGTCGTTTCGTTTTTTGGGGCGGCTGCCACGGTGTGACAGCCCTACAGCCACGGCACGGCAGCCGTCGTAGGGACACGCCGAGCGTGTCCGCCCACGATGGTTTTGCCGTTTGTTTTGCGGACGCACGCGGTGCGTCCCTACAGACCAAACGAAAAAATCCCCGACCCGCAGGCCGAGGGAATTAAACAAGCTATCTCCTAAGCGACAGAGACACGTCTTCGCGTTTGAGAGATGGCGGATGTTCCTCCGCCATGACGGTTTAAGGTTGAGGATTGTGTGTCCCGTTTGGATCACTCCACCACGACTTTCCGCGTGGTTCCGTCCAATTTCACGAACCAAACGCCCATAGGTAGGTCGATGGTTACCGTGTCGGTGATGTCGCGGGTTAATTTTGCGGGCAGTTGGTCGCGGAAACGGTTACCACGCCCTACATAGTCCAACAAGTCATTCCACTCCGTGCAATACGCGGCATTAATTTCTTCTCAATGCTGCAAAGCTTTCCCCTTATGCCTTTTCTTGGTTTCTGTCCGCAATATTATCATAATTCCTAAAACCCGATTGTTTTGGACGCATTTTTTTCCTAAAAAGCACAAAAGCAAGCAAGCAAGCAAAAAAAACACTACTTTTGCCGTTTGTTTTGAGTGTAAAGAGAAAGAAATCATCAACATCAAATACATGGAAATCAGCAGCAAATACAGCCCTCAGGAAGTTGAAGGCAAATGGTACGAACACTGGATGGACAAGAACTACTTCCACTCCACTCCCGATGAACGTGAACCCTATACCATCGTGATTCCGCCGCCGAATGTGACCGGTGTGCTTCACATGGGCCACATGATGAACAACACGATTCAGGATATCCTCATCCGTCGCGCCCGAATGCAGGGCAAGAACGCCTGCTGGGTGCCTGGCACCGACCACGCCTCCATCGCCACTGAAGCCAAGGTGGTAAACAAGCTGGCGCAACAAGGCATCAAAAAGACGGACATTGGCCGCGAGGAGTTCCTGAAGCACGCTTGGGACTGGACCCACGAGCATGGAGGCATCATCCTCAAGCAGTTGCGCCGCCTCGGTTGCTCATGCGACTGGGAACGCACCTCGTTCACCATGGACGACATCCGCTCGAAGAGCGTCATCCGCGCCTTCGTTGACCTGTATAACAAAGGCCTGATTTACCGTGGTGTACGCATGGTCAACTGGGACCCGAAGGCCCTCACCGCCTTGAGCGATGAAGAAGTGGTCTTTAAAGATGAGCACAGCAAGTTGTTCTACCTGCGTTACTACCTCCACGAGGATGACGGCACAGGTGCCACAGGTGCTGAAGGCGAAATCATCCACACCGATGAGAAAGGTCGTCGCTATGCGGTGGTAGCCACCACACGTCCCGAGACCATTATGGGTGACACGGCCATGTGCATCAACCCCGCCGACCCGAAGAACCAATGGCTGCACGGCAAGAAAGTTGTGGTGCCGCTGGTCAACCGCATCATCCCTGTCATCGAAGACGACTATGTCGACATCGAGTTCGGTACGGGTTGCTTGAAGGTCACCCCAGCCCACGATGTGAACGACTATATGCTGGGCGAGAAACACAACCTCCAAAGCATCAACATCTTCAACGATGATGCTACCATCAGCGAGGCTGCTGGTATCTATGTCGGCATGACCCGCGAGGATGTGCGCAAGCAAATCATCGTCGACATGAAAGAAGCTGGTCTGTTGGAGAAAATTGAGGACTATAATAATAAGGTGGGGTATTCAGAGCGCACCAATGTGCCGATTGAACCGAAACTCTCCATGCAGTGGTTCCTCAAGATGGAACACCTCGCCGACATCGCTTTGAAGCCTGTCTTGAACGGCGACATCAAGTTCTATCCTGCGAAATATGTCAACCTCTACCGCCACTGGCTCGAGAACATCAAGGACTGGTGCATCAGTCGCCAGTTGTGGTGGGGCCATCAGATTCCGGCCTACTACCTGCCCGAAGGCGGTTTTGTGGTGGCCGAAACGCCTGAAGAGGCTTTGAAGCTCGCCATCGAGAAGACTGGCAACAAGAATTTGACTCTCAACGACCTGCGTCAAGACGACGATGCCTTGGACACTTGGTTCAGTTCGTGGCTGTGGCCTTTGTCGCTTTTCAACGGCATCCTCGACCCCGACAATACCGAGTTCAAATATTATTATCCCACCAACGACCTCATCACTGCCCCCGACATCATCTTCTTCTGGGTGGCTCGTATGATTATGGCTGGCGAGGAATATCAGAATGAAGTGCCGTTCAGAAATGTGTATTTCACCGGTATTGTGAGAGACAAGTTGGGCCGTAAGATGTCCAAGTCGTTGGGCAACTCCCCCGACCCGATTGAGCTCATCGACAAGTTCGGCGCCGATGGTGTGCGTATGGGCATGATGCTCAGCGCCCCTGCCGGCAACGACATCCTCTTCGACGAGTCGCTGTGCGAGCAAGGCCGCAATTTCTGCAACAAGATTTGGAACGCCCTCCGTTTGGTGAAAGGCTGGAACGTTGACCAAAATGCCGCACAACCCGAGGCCGCCAAGATGGCCGTGAAGTGGTTCGAGGCCCGCTTCAACCAAGTGCTGGCCGAGACCAACGACAACATCGACAAGTACCGCCTCAGCGATGCTTTGATGGGCATCTACAAGCTCACTTGGGACGACTTCTGCTCGTGGTACCTCGAGATGGTGAAGGCTCCGCAAGGCCAGGGCATCGACCCCGTGACCTACTCCGCCACCATCAAGTTCTTCGAGAACCTCATGCTCTTGCTGCACCCCTTCATGCCGTTCATCACCGAGGAAATATGGCACGCCATCGCGGAGCGTAAAGAAGGTGATGATATTATCATCGCTCAGCAGCCTCGCTTCGACAGGCTCAGCGACCAGGCTGCCGACATCTTGAAGCAGTTCGAGTTTACTCAAGAGGTCATCAACAACGTCCGCAAGGTGCGCAGCGACAAGAACATCGCCTTCCGTGATGCCATCCAACTCGTTGTGAAAGGCACGGCCAACAAGGACTTCGACTGCGTCATTGCCAAGCTCTGCAATGTGAGCGAGGTGAGTTATGTGGCCGAGGCTCCCGCTGGTGCCTTCGGATTCATCGTGGGCAGCACCGAGTTCTTCGTGCCGCTCACCGGCAGTGTCGATGTTGAGGCCGAAATCAAGAAGCTGGAAGAGGAACTGAAATACGCCCAAGGCTTCCTGAAGAGCGTTGAGGCAAAGCTCTCCAACGAACGCTTCGTGAGTGGTGCTCCTGCCGCCGTGGTCGACAAGGAACGCAAAAAGAAAGCCGACGCCGAAGCCAAGATCGCTGTGATTGAGCAGCAGTTGGCTGGGTTGAAGAAGTGATTCTCAACAGAATAAAAAAAGAAATCGGGCTTCATCAGTGATTGGTGAGGCCCGATTTGTTTAATTGTGCATTGTCAATATCAGCATGACATATTTGTTCTCTTTAAATTTATTTGTCATTCATGTATGATAGCAAAAATGAAGAATAGCTCTTGTTTGATGTTTTTTTGTATGCTTTGTTTAAAGCACTTCGCCCCGAAACAAAATCCCCAAGTTTACTCTCGGCATAATCGCAAATATGGCTGATTATTTCTATTTCCTCATTATCACATTGAGACTTTACATTGTTCAATTGAGCACACATATTACAGATTTGTATCAATTCATTTCTCCCAGGTTGTTTCTCTTTTCTCAACTCTTTCCCATTCAGAACCAAAGGATAAATGTATTGAAGTTTTTTCACAACATGCCCTTTAATATCTTGCTCAACGAGGTCGTTCTTTTTGACAACAGATGATTCGTATTCTTCATCGGAGTCAAATAAAAATTTGCAAACTTGAAATAACTCTTTATTACGTTCTTGCCTTAATGATTCTTTCCTCTGTTTCTCAAGGTTAATTGAATCATTTTTTCTTTGGTTTACAAGCTGAATTGAGTCTCTTCTTATCCGTTCTCTTTTTTTAAGCACTTCTTTCCGTTCTTGTTCTTTTGGATCAGGATAGAAAGTATATTCATACGAATACTCAGAGCCGCCACTTAAAACAGTAATGTCACCGTGAACATAATCTATGCGACGAACCGGATTGCCATCTTCACCGTATTCAAATTCACACTCTTTTTCGCTAGTTTTTCCTCCAACTTTTCCTTGTGAAAAAGAATAACCTATTTCTCTACGCGAAACAAGTTGCCCAGTTTTATTATAGTTCCAGATATAGTCCCTGTAATTACTTGAATAAGCAATTATTCTGTCTTTGGCGTCATAACTCATACTAATTTCAGAGGTCTTTCTGGTTCCATAATACACATACACGCCAATGATGTTTCCTTTTTTATCAACATTAAACTTATATGTCCAACTTCCTTTTGTAGCACTTTCAAGATGACCTTTTGAATCATACTTAAATCTACATCTAAATCCGTCTTTACGAGAGCACTCAATAATTCTATTATCTTCATAATGAAAAGTCACATCGTTAAGATTTGTGATCCTACCTTGCTCATCATACTGTATTGTGATGCGATTAACACCATCCCGTGAATACCGCTTCAACTCTCCTGTATCATTATATAAAAAGTAATCAGTGATTGTTATGCATTTTGTGTTTGGTTTGTATATTGGAAGGAATTGCAACATTATAGGAATTGCATCACAAACTTCATCAGCACGTACCGTTAATTGTCCCTTACCAGTAATTGTAAGATATTGAGCATTAACATTTAAAGGGATGTACACCGCGAATATCAACACACATCCGATGATTAGTTTTCTTAAATACATCATTTTTCTTCCAATTCCGAGAAACTCTCAATCAGCACGCTATTGGGCGCTTCCTTAATTCGTTTAGTACTTTTTAATCCAAACTCTCGTGTGATGGCTTGCGCAAGCTGGCTGTTCAAGGTTTGCTTACCCTTCTCATATTCTCTCATCAGTAACAAATATCTGCGCATCAGTTCTTTGTCGCTTTGAAGATAGCAGAAAACCGCGTCAGTGATGTTTTCTTTGAATTCTTTTATAACATCATCGCAAAACTGTTTCAATTCGCTTGTTTCATTCATCTTTTATACCCTAAATCCGTCATCGGGCGCAACTTCAAGTTTGGCGGATTCCCGAACACCGGATGATTGTGAAATGACAAGCCATACGACGAAAGAAGCCCGGGAATCAACTCTTGCTTATCCCGCTTGTAGAGGCTCTCGCATTGCCCATTGTTAGAGATAAGCAATGCATCAGCCCACGCTTTGGTATGATATTGAGAACAATATACACCAATTAAGGGACGATGACCATCGCGTTATCGCGTAACAATTTAGAATTTGCGAGATTCTACAAGCCGCACATAAGCGCCAGTTCAGCGTCTTTGTCAATATGTCTGCCGCTTGGGTTTTGCCAAACGACGGTGCAAATATATACAAAATCCGATTGTTCCACCTGTTTTTTTTGTTATTTTTGCGACTTAATTTTAATCCAAAATGAAACAAGCCACCACATTAGACGAACAAATCTCCCTTTTGCGGTCACGCGGCATCCAAATCAGCAATGAAGAGAAAGCAAAAGAAGTCCTTATGGACATCGGCTATTATCGGTTAGGTTTTTATTTGTTCCCTTTTGAAACAAGCTATCCAAGACTTAGAGGCAGAAAACATGAATACAAAGATGGAACAAAACTTAGTGATGCCGTTACACTTTATTACTACGACTTTGACCTTCGCAATATCTTAATGCGATATATCAACCGAATAGAAGTTGCCTTCCGCACCTATATGATTTATGAGTTGTCGAACAAATACAAGAACGAGCCTACATGGTTTATGAGTCCTTCCATCATGAGCCATCAGTTCCTTCAATCTTTCGACAACGAAATCTATAATGACAATTTCCGCAAGAATCCTGTTATTCAAAGACACCACAGAAAATACATAAATGACAAATATGCTCCAGCATGGAAAACAATAGAGTTTATGACTTTTGGAAATGTCTTGAAACTATACCAAAATCTGAAAAGCTTAGACGATAAGCGTACGATAAGCAAGCGCTTTGGGATTAACCAAACCATGGTTTTTGAGAACTACATGGAAACCATTCGCATAGTAAGAAACAAATGCGCCCACGGTTCTCCATTATTTGACTTGACCTTATGCAAAAGTATAAAGAACGGTCCTGCCGGAAGATTTTCTAATGGAGAAGCCAGTCATTTATCAGCGGCAATTAAAGTCATCCTTTATATGATTGGCACAATATCACAAAATAGGCAGCACGACTTGAAACAAGGAATTGAAGAAATCACTACTATTGCACTAACAAAAAGCCCTGAAATTGAATGGATTATTAAAAAGTTTCAATTATAATGCTTATGATTTGAGAATTATTTTGTACTTTTGCAGTGCCAAAGTGCCGGTATAGTCTTTGTCACTATGCATTGCACTATAAAAGGTTTCAAATCGGGCTTCACCCTTTGTCGGTGAAGCCCCGTTTGTTTTTATGTTTTCCGCAGAAAATCTTTCAATAAATTGCGCAATTACATACCAATTTTATATACAAAAACAACCAAGTTTATTCCGTCTGAATTTGCACCAAAATTTAGGCCATAATTGTATATCAAAAACATATAAAATACTGTTTTTTAATTATATAAGTAATAATATTTTTCGCCAAATCGGTTAAATTTTAATCGATTTGGCGAAAAACAATGCAGATATTTTCCGCCAAAACGATGATTTTTTTATCGATTTGGCGAAAAATAAGCGACGATTTTCGGAAAAGAATCGTACCTTTGCGGTGTCAAAAAAAACGGGAAACATGTGCAACATCATCGGCAGAGAACCTGAAATCGCCCTGTTGAGGGAATACGAAAACTCCGGCAAATCGGAATTTGTCGCGCTATATGGCCGCAGACGGGTCGGCAAGACCTTTCTCGTCAGGGAGTTGTATGGCAGCCAGTTCGTCTTCGAGGTGTCGGGGCTCATCGAGGGCGAGGAGTACGACCAATTGAAAGTGTTCAACGAGGCCCTGACCAAGTACGGCCCAAGGCTCATCACGCAGCCGCAAGACTGGTTTGAGGCCTTCGCCTGCCTGCAACTGCTACTCAACAAGCACAAGCGCAAAAAGCGCATCATCTTGTTCATCGATGAACTGCCCTGCTTCGACACGCGCGGGAGCAAATTCATCACCGCGCTCGACCATTTCTGGAACGGTTGGGCCGCCCATCAAAAGAACATCATGCTCATCGTGTGCGGGTCGGCCACCTCTTGGATGATCAGGAACATCATCGACAACCACGGCGGGCTGCACAACCGCATCACACACGAAATGCACCTGCACCCGTTCACGCTGCACGAGACAGAGCTTTACCTCAAAGCCAACAAGTTCAACTGGAACAGGCTTTCCACCGCCCAAGCCTACATGATTTTGGGCGGCATCCCCTATTATCTGAGCCTGCTGCAGCCCAACGAAAGCCTCCCGCAGAACATCGATCGGCTGTTCTTTGCCGAAAACGCCGAGATGCACCGCGAATACAAGCGGCTGTTCAAGTCGCTGTTCAAGAACCCGGAGCCTTACCTGCTCATCATGGAAGAACTCGCCAAAAAGAAATCGGGCATGACGCGCGACGAGATTGCCACAGCCTTGGGACTTTCGTCGGGCGGAGGCCTGAGCGGCCGCCTCGAAGACCTCGTCTATTGCGACTTTATCAGGCGTTACTACGTGAAAGAGAAGAAAATAAAGTCCACATCAGCCATCTACCAAATGACCGATTTCTTCACCTTCTTCTACCTGACTTTCTGCCTCAAGCCGCCCACCAACCCGAACTTTTGGGTATCGACCATCGACAAACCGATCCAAAACATTTGGTTCGGTCTGGCATACGAGCGGCTCGCCATGGCACACATCCCGCAAATCAAACGAGCCTTGCGCATCGACAGCATCCAAACCAATTTCTACTCGTGGCGGAGCAAACAAAGCGACCCTGCCGTGCAAATCGACCTCATCATTGAGCGCGCCGACCAAGTGACCAACGTCTGCGAAGTGAAATATTCACAAAAGGAATACGCCATCGACAAGGAAGAAGACCTGCGCCTGCGCGACCGTTGCGGCAGCTTCAAGGAAGAAACGAAGACACGGGCAGCCATCCACCCCGTTTTGGTCACCACATTCGGGATGAAACGCAATATGTATTCAGACTACATCACCGCCGAAGTGACCTTGGACGACCTGTTTGAATAAAAACATTTTCCGCCAAATCGATGAAATTTTCACCGATTTGGCGGAAAATAGAATCGTTCTAAACAATAAAACTCTATGGAAAAATCATAAAAATTATGATTTTTTCTCAGAGTTTTGTCAAAAATGGTTATTTTTGCGGCATAAAAGGCAAGAACTATGGAAAGAAAAGTGATGGCCGAATTGGTCAAATGGAAGGACAAGACGAACAGGATGCCGCTCATCCTGAACGGCGCAAGACAGGTGGGCAAGACCTATATCTTGAAGGCTTTTGGTGAAACCTGTTTTGAAAACACCATCTATGTGCATTTGGAAAACCAAACGGCGACGGCAGCGTTTTTTGAAGGCGACCTCACGCCAACAAGAATCATCCAATATTTGGAAGCCGCTTACAGCCAAAAGATTACAGCAGGAAAAACGCTGGTTATCCTTGATGAAATCCAAAGCAGCGAGCGGGCATTGATGGCGTTGAAGGTTTTCTGTGAGGAAGCGCCGCAATACCACATCGTGGCCGCCGGAAGCTTGCTCGGTGTGGCCGTCAACCGCGAGAAATATTCCTTCCCCGTCGGGAAAGTCGATGAAATCAATATGTATCCGCTTGATTTCGAAGAGTTTCTTTGGGCCAACGGGAAACAGTTTTTCGCCGAGGAAATCAAACAGCATTTCGCAACAAACCAACCCTTTGCCGAGGGCATTCACCAAATGCTCATCGAACTTTACAAGCATTACCTGATTACGGGAGGTATGCCCGCCGTAGTCAAGCAATTCGTTGAAACACAGAAGTTCACGGACATCATCGACATCCAAAGCCGCATCTTGAACGAATATTTGGCCGATATGGCGAAATATGCCTCCGCCTCGACCTCGGTGAAAATCAGGGCTTGCTACAACTCCATCCCAACCCAATTGGCCAAGGAAAACACCAAGTTCCAATACAAAGTGGTGCAAAAAGGCGGCAGTGCCACGCTGTTCGGCGAGTCCATCGACTGGCTCGAATCGGCGGGAATCGTGCTAAAATGCCAAAAGACCACTCAAGGACTGATGCCCATCGCTGCCTACGCCGACCTCCCGGATTTCAAACTTTATATGGCCGATGTGGGATTGCTCACAATGAAATCGGGGCTTGCCTACCAAACCGTGCTTTCCACCATCGAGCAAGACAACAGTTTTTTGGGCGCGTTGGCAGAAAACTATGTGGCACAACAATTTAAGTCCAACCAAATCCCTCTTTACTACTGGAAAAACGACAACACCGCCGAGGTGGATTTCGTGCTGCAACTCGGCACCGACATCATTCCCGTGGAAGTAAAAAAAGGCAAGCGGAACAAGGCCATCAGTATGAACCAGTTCGCCAATAAATACAATTCACCTTATTCAATTAGGATTTCGCAAAAGCATTTCGGCTTCGACAACAACATCAAATCCGTGCCGCTTTACGCAACATTTTGCATTACAAAATAGAAAACTCTGGGGAAAAATCACAAAAATTATGATTTTTTCCCAGAGTTTTGTCATTTGCACCCTTCGCAGCCGCCATCGCAACTGCCGCCGCAACCAGCACAGCCGCCTGCGCCGAAGTCCTCATCGGTGGATTCGCGCACGTCGAGGATTTCGCCAGAGAAATGGAGGTGCTTGCCCGCCATATCGTGGTTGAAGTCCATCTTCACGTGGTTGTCGCCGATTTCGCGGACGATGCCGGCAATCGGGCGACCATCGGAGGTCTGCATCATCAGTTGCGCACCGACTTTCACCATATCCATCAGAACGTTGTTCTGCATAAACATATTCTTGTCGAGGTCCATAATGTAGTTCTCGTCGCGCTCGCCGTAGCCCTCTTCGGGGGTCAGGTGGAAGACGTACTTGTCGCCCGGTTCCTTGCCCATCAGGTTCTCCTCGAACTTGGGCAACAGTTGGTGCATACCGAAAATGGCGACAAAGGGGTTCTCTTTCGTGGTCTCCTGAAGGATGGGACCGTTTTCGTCGTTCTCACGCAGGACATAGGTCATCGTGACGACGGCTTGATCTTGAATTTTCATTTTGTAACAATTTGATATTTAAATAATTAAAAAAATTTCCTTAACTACGGATTTCGCAGATTATACAGATTGGTCCAAAACAAGTTTGATGTTGAAACCTATATCTGCCTTTGTTTGTAATCATTAACGAATATTTTTTGAATTTATGATATTAAATACTGTATTTCAATCCGTTTCATCCGTATAATCCGTAGTTTAATACGATCCGAACATTTTTCGCAACAGCCATTCCACGGCAGCCAAGCCGATAAGGACGAAGAAAATCCACTTGGAATGAATCAAATCCTCGAAGCGGCTCTCGTGGTGTTCAACGCTCGTGATGCGCGAATCATTGTGCAAGCCGGCAAAAAGTTGCTGCAACTCGCGGGCGGTATAACAATTTCCGTTGGTCAGGCGGGCGATGGTGCGCATTCGGTCGATGTCGGCGGTAAGTTGCTGTTCCTCAATGCCGATAGCCGCTACGCTGAAGGTGCCGCTCACGCTGATTTTGCGCTCGCCCATCTGTCCCTGCACCTTATAGGTATAAAGTCCTTCGGGCAGCAGGCCAGCGTTCAGTTCGTAGTCGTGGTCGCGTTTCGAGAAGGTGTAGTCGTAGGTCTCGCCCGTCAATTTGTTCTCGATCTGAATCGTCAGGTCAGGGTCGGTGACGAGTTCGTTGTTCGGGTTGCGAAGTTCGGCAGTGATAATGACCGGCTCGTTGCTGTAATAGGTCTCCTTGGCGTAAATCGCCGAGCCGTCGTTGGCCGACAACAGCAAGTATTTCAGCGTTTTGGAGAACATTTCATCGAAAACGTCGTGGTTTTTCGATTGGTAATATTCAAACAGTCGCCAACGCCAGATGTTGGTGCCGAACAGGAAAGCCATCTTGCGCTTGTCGTTGGCAAAACCCAACAACGGCAGTCCTGACTTCACGCCCATCACCTCTTGCAGAAGCAGGTCGTCGTGCGACTTCAAAGCATTGATTTCTAAATGCGGCAAAGCCAACGGCGGGTATTTTGCAATCATTTGGTCGAACTTGGTATCGAAAGTGAATGTCGAGAAGGCGGGATTCAGATGCGCCTTCACGTCCAAAAGCGTGTTGGTCGCGCCAGAGCGAAACTCGAACACCGATTGCACCTTATTAATATAGTCCTTGTCCGTGTCGTTGCCGATGACGAACAGCACGGGCAGTTTCGTGTTCTTGTCAAGTTGGGTTTTCAAGGCGTTGAAGTCCATCTTGCCATTCGGAACTTGGTGCAAAACGACGAGGTCATACTTTTCAAAATCAGGAAGTTGCTCCTTTCCAAAGCAGAAATCCACTTCGTAGTTGTCGTTGAGTACGCTGCGCAAGGCACCCAAATCGGGATGCGGCGAAGCCGCCACACACAGCAGTTTGTATTTTTGGTCGAGCACCTCGACATAGATATGCCGCACATTGTTCAGCAGTTGCTCCTCCTCGGCGATGCCGCTCACCTCGATGTCGATGGCCATCACGCCTTTCTTGGTAGCATCGAGCATAAAGTCGATTTCTTTGGAGAAGCGGTTGGACGGAACCTCAATGTCGCGCTTCTCGATGACTCGACCGCCTTCCTTGAGGGTCAGTTGGGCTTTGCGGCCTGCCAAGTCGCGGGCCGCCACCGTCACGCGGACGGGGAAAGTCGCACCAAGCGATACCACCTTATTATAATGCACGTTGCGCATGGCGAGGTCAGGATAAGAAACCGTGTCGCCCAAAACCACGGTATGGATGGGAAACGGGAAGTTCTCCGCCACCAACTCCGGCTCGAAGCCACGGTTATAGATACCATCAGAGAAAAGCAGCACCGCGCCCACATTGCGTTTGTAATACCTTCTGTCCAAGGTCTTTATGAGCGACGACAAGTCCGTCAGTTGGTCGGAAAAATCGAGTTGCTCAAAATCGCGGACATCCTCGCCGAAAAGATATTCATCGACTTGGAAATCAGCTTTCAAATCCTTTCGGAAGGCTTCAAACTGCGTCTGATAGTCGCTTTTGTAGAACGCCGAATCTTTGCAAAGGACGACGGACGAAGAATTGTCGTGCGCGAGGATAATAGTAGGGGTCTCCACCGAACTAAACTTCTGACGTATCAGAGGATTGAAAAGCAGCAAAACCACCAAGCCCACCATCAATGCCCGCAGCGCAAACAAAATGATTGTCAAGGCTTTGCCATAGTGCTGTTTCTTGTTTCGGAAATACAACACCGTGGCCGCCGCTACACCAGTTAGCAGCGACAAGGCTAACATCCATATTGGGATTCCGATGGGCATTTTGAGTGGTTAAGAGGCGCAAAAGTAGGAAAAAAACCGCAAATCCGCCTTGCGTTTCCAAAATCTTTGTACATTTGCAGCGGTTCTTAAGGCGGATTTATGCCGCCGACATAATAGAACACGAAGCGTTATGCTCGTCTTGTAGTAAGAAATGTGAGAAACTTCTTAGAAAAGCAAGATTTGAGACATGATGGTTCGCGCGTTTAGCGTGGACTGTTTTGCTCATTCTCTTTTCAAGGTAATTCTCACAACCTCTTACTAAGAATGTGGTATTGCAGCCACGCTTCTTTCATCAAATCGTCCTTTGGGGACTGGAGGACAGACAAAAGAATTAAAGGTTGCGCCCGATTAACGTATTTAGGGTTTAAAAAAATGAAAAAGTTTGCTTTACTTTTAGCCTTCGTTGCTTTGTCAGCAATTGGATTTTCCCAGAATAAGGGAGAAAAGTACATTGTCACTACCGCTAATGTTTCTTTTGGAAATGCTTCGACAGAAATTACAGATGGGTATCAATCAGTGACCTCTCAAAAACCATTAGGGACTAATTTAGGTCTTGGGATCGGGTTCGGTTTTTTTGTTGCTAATAATTTCCGCATAGAATTATGTCTTTCAGGTTACTCCGATTCAAATCCGATAGAGAAATCAGGAAATGTTTGGTTGAAAGATAAATATAAAGGTCTATATGTCAATCCAAACTTATCATACTTTGTCAGACTGGCTGAAGGTTTTTATTATACTCCAGAAGTTGGAGTGAGTTTCGGCTGGGGGAAGAACACTTACGAGCAATCAACAAGCCAATCAACCAATTACAACTACACTGATTATGCCTTTTATGCCAATTTGTTAGCATTTCAGTATCGTGCAAGTTCTAATTTTGCACTAGGAATTGTCGTTGGTGACGTGTCGTATCGGATTAGAAATTACAATATTAGCGCAAGTATCAATGACGGTCGTTATAAAGTCAATCAGTTTGTAGTAAATCTGAATTCGGGTGGTATTTTCGCCAATTTCTATTTTTAACCATCAAGTCCTTTCGGATTTGCAATCAGAAACTCTCGTATATCAACATTTTCAATGCGAAACAGAAAACCCAGAAAGAAGGCGTGGCAGAATTGTCGCGCCTTTTGTTTTTCAAATTATAGGAAAAAAGAATCCCAAATTTGAAAAAATATGTAATTTTGCACTGTAAAATCAACTTGTGATGGACACAGTTATTGACACCATAGAAGAAATTGGCCTCGCCACAAGGCAGGATGAACTAACTCCTGAACAGCGTGCCTATTGGTTGAAATCCATTGAACGCGATATGCGCACCATTGACCAGCCTAAGAAGTACATCACTTTGGAGCAATTTGGACAAGAACTGATGGCCGCTGTCAGAAGCAAGATATGACCGAGAAGAAAGTCATATTGAGCGAAACCGTCCGACAGGACATCGGCGCGATTTCCGATTTCATCATCAGCGTTTCACGGCCTGAACATGCTGAACGATACACGCAGAATTTGTTGGACGAATTAGCGGACTTGTGTCATTTGGCAACCATGAGACCCAAATGTCCATGGGAATTGCCAAAACGCTATCATAGTCAAGCAAAGACATTGCCGATTTGTAGAAGAAAACTTACCGCCATTTTTCACATCGAAGGTGATATTGTGATTGTGGACAAGATTCTGCCTTCATCCTTGATTACATATTGAATGTTGAATTAACAGAATCCTTTCAGCCACCTCTTCCGGATGATCCACAAGCAGTTGCCCGTGATTCATCTTTGGGAAGACCTCCACGTGGGCATCAGGGCATAGATTGAGCAGGTGCTTGGCTTGCGGCTTGGCCACGAAAGCCTCCTTGGTGCCATACCAATAATGGATGTCAGCCCCGTGGATGGATTCCAACTTGTTGGTATAGACGTCCTTGTAGCCGTCTCGCACTGCCTTCCCCTTCCCGTAGGGCCACACTTTCTTACATTCATCCAACAGCACGTCGAAATAGTGCGAATGGAACATGAATTTCCAGAAACCCGTCCAGTGATAGCAAGTCCACACGTTCAAACTTTGGTAATATCGAAGCGGGTCCACGCTCCACTTGGGAAGGGGCAGCAAGGGCGCCGCGTCCATAATGGCGTGGTCAATCACGATTTCGTTCCGTTCCAAGATTCGGGAAAGAATCTTTCCACCCAAAGACAGGCCGTAGGCAACGTCCAAATGCCCATCCAAGTTTTCCCGAATGTATTGAGTCGCCTGAACAGCCTGGTCATCGACAGAGGTAAACCGAGACTCTTGACCGAGCAGAAATCCATCAATGCCAACCGCGACAATGTAGAATTTGTCCTTCAGAAGTTCTATCAAGGGCAGGAATATCTCGTGCGACACGCCCAGCCCTGGTATAAGTAGCAGGATTGGTTTTTCTTTATTTCCGTAGGTGTAGAATGTCATAGCACAAAATTACAAAAAAATCATTACTTCCAACCAAATCCACCCTTTTTTGATGAGATTTGGTTGAAACTAACGCGATTTTTGCGTTACTTCCAACCAAATCTATGCTTTTTGGTGTAGATTTGGTTGAAACTATGTACACAAACCATCGATTTAAGCAAGATTCGGATGGCAGATTATAAAAGATTTCTTTGCGAAGCAAATCCCAATAAACAAAGATTTTGTAATTTTGCCACAAATATACTGAACATGCCTTCCTCAAATCCATCTTCAATATCTAACGGTCTCCGATATTTGGACGACAGAGGTTGGTCGGAACTTATCGACTCCCGATGGACGATTGATGTGCGGGAAGAATTGGAAAGGTCTGGCCTTGGATTGACTGAAGATGAGATTATTGAGATTTGCAACGTCGCCATTGTGCCCGAGCCTGATTGGGACACTAAAGAGCGATTGAATTTAGACGATTATTGGCCAACTCAACAAGACCAAATCAACACATCAATAAAATACAATGCTTTTTCGAAGCATACACTCCAACTGATTGACAATTACATAAATGACATACAAAATGGATCGACAAACTTTCCTCGATACACTATTCCAGAGCATGCAGGATTCTGCAAGGGAGGTTCGGCTCTTATTGGGGCGTCCGTCGTCGCGAGCTACGCGCGAACAAGCCTTGAAACAAGTGGAGATGCTGAAAGCGGCAAAAGAAGCCCAAGCAATTGGGAAATAGACGAATTGCAAGAGAAACTCATTGAACAGTGGGCAAAAGCAGCACTTCTGTGGGTCGAAGGAACTGATGAAATCTTGACAAGTGCCCTCGGCCCGATGATAGCCCAAGGAGCCGAAGCCAAGGTTTATTACAGGGAAGGCGACACTTCCGTAGCCAAAGAACGTGCGTCTATTTATTCCACCACACAAAAAGCACTGGAAGCCATTGCCCTTCACAACTACTTGTTTCCTGAAACAGCAATGCACGTAATAGGCTTCACTCGCGACTCCGATGGCCTTTTCCGAATCATTCTTACACAGAACTATATCCAATGCCTTCGACTTGCTTACAAAGAAGAAATCGACGAACTGGCATTCTCAAAGGGTTTCCGCGATAATCATTCGGGGCAAGGAGTCAATTACATTTCGGACCGCATTGCCTTAGAAGACATGCACCCTGCAAATGTCTTTATTGACGATATTAGTGCAAAACCCATCTGCATCGACTGTATTGTGAAATTCGTAAAATAGTATAATCACAGTTAAGCCATGAACACCCTCTCGGTCGTCATCATCACCTTCAACGAGGAGCGCAACATCAAGCGTTGCCTTGACTCCGTCGCGCCTGTGGCCGACGAAATCATCGTCGTGGACAGCCATTCCACCGATGCGACCGAGGCCATCTGCGACCGCTACGGCGTGAAGTTCTTCACCCAAGACTGGCTCGGCTACATCGACCAAAAGAACCTCGCCGACGACCTCGCCACCTGCGACCTGATTCTTTCCATCGATGCCGACGAAGCACTTTCAAAAGAACTGGCAGAATCCATACAAAAGATTAAGAATCAAGATATTGAGAACAAGGCTTTTTCCATGAACCGGCTGATGAACTATTGCGGGAAATGGATTCGGCATGGCGGTTGGTATCCTGACACGAAAGTGCGGATTTTCAGGCGCGGGCAAGCCAAATGGACGGGCAAAAAGGTGCATGAAACCTTGTCGCTCGCCGAAAACACCGAAATCGTCCACCTTGACGGCGACCTGCTTCATTATTCGTTTTACACCATCGAAGAGCACCGTCGCCAAAACGAGAAGTTCGCCCGACTTTCCGCCGAGGAGATTGCAGAGGCGGGCAAGAAAGTGTCGCTTTTCAAAGCCAGTTCGCACGCAGCATGGCGTTTCATCCGCGACTTCATCTTCAAAGGCGGATTCTTGGATGGGCGTACCGGTTTGACCATCTGCAAAATCAACGCGAGAGGCGTGTGGCTCAAATACAAAACGGCCATCGAACTCGCTCAAAATCAGATAAAATGAGAATAGGATACGATGCAAAACGGGCTTTCAACAACCATCGCGGATTGGGCAACTACAGCCGCGAAACGATTCGTATTGTCGCTTCGCATTTCCCAGATTTGCAGTTGGATTTGTTCACACCAAAGATAGATTCGAGCATCCGTTTCGATTGCCCGAAAAACGCCACCGTCATCCAGCCGAAACATGGTTTTATGACCTCGCTTTGGCGCACTTGCGGCATCACCAAGGAAGCGGAAAGGCGACAACTAGACCTCTACCACGGTCTCAGCCATGAGTTACCCGTCAGCATCGAGAAAACGGGCATCCACACGGTGGTGACCATGCACGACCTTATTTTCATCCGCCATCCCGAATTGTACCCGTTCATCGACCGCAAACTATACAAAACCAAATACTTGCGCAGCTGCCGCGTGGCCGATCACATCATTGCCGTCAGCCAACAGACCAAAAATGACCTCATCGAACTTTGGGGCATCGACGAGAAAAAAATCAGCGTCGTTTACCAAGGCTGTCATCCCGCGTTTTGTCAGCAAGTTTCTGAAAACCAAAAGGAAACCGTAAGAAGAAAATACAACTTGCCCGAGACTTTCCTACTCAATGTGGGTGCCATCGAGCCGCGCAAGAACCAACTCCTGATTCTGAAAGCGCTGAAAGCCGGCGCCATCGATGAGCCTTTGGTCATCGCGGGAAGAAAAACGGATTATCTTGCAGAATTGCAACAATTTATCGAGAAAAAGAAACTTCAGAACCAAGTCTTCATTTTGCCCAATGTGGATTTCGGCGACTTGCCCGCCTTGTACCAATGCGCGTCCATTTTCATCTATCCCTCTCAATTTGAAGGCTTTGGCATCCCGATTGTAGAGGCCTTGCAAAGCGGCGTTCCTGTCATCGCGGCCAAAGGAAGTTGCCTTGAGGAAAGTGGCGGTCCAGACAGCCGTTATGTTTCGCCGAGCGACGAGACCGAACTTGCCGAGCAAATCTTGACTGTTTTAAGAGACAACGAATTGAGAAACAACATGATAGAAAGCGGCAAAGGCTATGCCCAACAGTTTTCGGACGAGGCCATTGCCAATAATCTAATGAACATTTACACCAACCTTGTAAAAACAAAATAAACAATTATGAACCAAGAAGTTACAGACGAAATTTTTGAACAAGAAGTGGAACGCACCGTTGCAGCGCTGAAGGCTGGAAAGACCATCCTCTACCCTACCGACACCATTTGGGGCGTAGGCTGCGACGCCACCAACAACAAGGCCTGCTTGCGGGTGTATGCCGTCAAGCAGAGGCCGCTCAACAAGAGCCTCATCATCCTCGTCGATTCGGTGGAAAGGCTTCAGGATTATGTGGTTAATGTGCCCGCCATCGCCTACGACCTCATCAAAGGTGCCAAAAGTCCGCTGAGCATCATTTATCGTGAGAGCAAGAACTTGGCCAAGGCCGTTTCCGACGACAACTCCGTTTGCATCCGCGTGGTGGACAACGAGTTTTGCAAGGAAGTCATCCGTCGCCTCGGCAAGCCCATCACTTCCACCTCGGCCAACCTGACCGGACAGCCTTCGTCGGTGATTTTCAACGATATATGCGAAGAAATCAAAAACTCGGTGGATTATGTGGTGCAACTTTACCACGACAGCTTCGCCAAGCCCAAAAGCTCGACCATCATCAAACTCAACGAGGACAATACTTTTGAGATATTAAGGCAATGATTTCCCCTTTTTCACTATCTTTGCGCACCTAAAACATCATTTCAACCCATGAAAAAACTGAAAACGTTATTCCTGGCTATTGTCTGCCTTTTTGCGACGGCAGCTTCAGCCCAAAACCAACCCCAAAAGCCACAGACCAAGGCACAAATGAACGCCCAAAAGCTGGCCACCACGCTTTATCTCATCGAGAATTTTTATGTCGTCGAAAAAGGATGTGGAGAAGGCCAACGAGCCGCTCGTGGGCAGTTTCGAGGGCATCGGCGTGACCTTCCAACTCATCCGCGACACCATTACAGTGATTAGTCCCACAGCGGGAGGCCCGTCGGAAAAAGTGGGCATCATGGCTGGCGACCAGTTCATCAAGATTGATGGCGAGGAAGCCTTTGGCAAAAAGGTGGATAACGAATATGTGCAGAAACACCTTCGCGGCAAGAAAGGCACAAAAGTGACCGTGAGCGTGAAGCGCGGCAGTGACAAGGAACTGCTTGATTTTGAAATCATTCGCGACAAGATTCCGCTGAACAGCATCAACGCTGCCTATATGCTTGACAACCATGTCGGCTACATCAAACTCGACCGCTTCGCGCAAGAATCGACACAAGAGTTTAAGGAGGCTTTCGCCAAACTGCAAGCCCAAGGCATGGAATCGCTCATCTTCGACCTGCGCGGCAACACGGGCGGCTACCTCAACACCGCCATCGAACTTGTTGATCAATTCCTCGAAGAAAACAAGCTCATCGTCTTCACCGAAGGACTGCGCTCGCCGCGTCAAGAATGGAAAAGCACGAAGTCGGGACTTTACACCACAGGAAAGTTGGTCGTCCTCATCGACGAAGGATCGGCCTCGGCCAGCGAGATTCTCTCGGGTGCCGTTCAAGACCACGACCGTGGCGTTGTCATCGGGCGGCGGTCGTTTGGCAAAGGCTTGGTGCAAAGGCCCTTCAATCTGCCCGACGGCGCACAAATCCGCCTCACCACCTCGCGTTACCACACGCCTTCGGGGCGTTGCATCCAGCGGCCTTACGAAAAAGGCGTTGAGGACTATGCCAAGGAAATGACCAAACGCCTCGAACACGGCGAATATTTCCACGCCGACAGCATCCACTTCCCTGATTCACTGAAATATAAGACCGACGGCGGTCGCACCGTGTATGGCGGTGGCGGCATCATGCCCGACATCTTCATTCCCGTCGATACTTCGTACAACAGCAAACTTTACACCGACCTCGTTCGCAAAGGCGCATTGAACCGTTTTACCACCGACTACGGCCTCAAGCACCGAGAGGAAATCAGGGCGCAATACGCTGACTTTGAGCAATTCAACAAGAATTTTGTGGTCGGGAAAGACCTCATCGATGGGCTGAAGAAAGCCGCCGAGGAAGCCAAAGTGGAATGGAACGACGAGCAGTTCAAACGCTCCGAGAAGTTTGTGCTTTTGCAAGTGAAGGCTTTAATCGCCCGAAACGTGTGGGAAACGCAAGAGTATTACCGCGTGATGGCTTCGGAAGACGCAGGCATACAGAAAGCCATGGAAATCCTTGATAATGAGAAATCATACAAAAAAATGCTCAAAAACAAGTAGATTTTTCTTGAAAATATCGGACGGACAAAAGAATAATTTTCTATTTTTGCGGCTCGATTTTGAATTATATTCAACAAACAACAACAATTAATCAAAAATAACCAATTTCATTCAAATGAAAAAAAACGTATTCACTTTAGCATTTCTCCTTGCGGGAATGTTGTTTGGCGCACAAGCCATGGCCCAAGGCCGTATTGAGCTGAATGCCGCCAAGTCGGCACAAAACTGCGCCAACGTAACTGACGAAGGCTTCACGGCCTCTTTCTCCTTCAGCAGCATCAATGCCACTGAAGTTTCCACCGAAAAAGGTGTGTTCTCCAGCATCACGATGGACGGCACCTATCCGTCGGGCAACCTTGGCGAACCCTCGCTGCCGGCTGCCAACCAACTGATTGCCGTGCCCTATGGTGCTCAAAATGTCGTGGCAAAAGTTGTAAGCTATTCGACCACTGAGTACAAACTTTCCGACTACAACATCGGCAAGATCATGCCTCAGCAGCCTTCGGTCCGCAAAGACCAAAAACCAGAGGACATCAAGTTTGCCTACAACGAGAAGGCTTACGCCAGCCGCAATTTCACCGAACGCAGCCTCGTTGATTTCGAGATTCGCGGCACCATGCGCGGCATCCAAGTCGGTTCGCTGACCATCAACCCCGTGAGCTACAATCCCACCAAGGGGAGTGTTGTGGTTTACAACGACATCGTGGTTGAAGTGAGCTACGGCCAATACGACAAGGCCGCCGCCGACAGCGAGTTTGCCCGCACTTTCAGCCCTTACTTCGCCAACGCTTACAGGACCATGTTCAACTGGCGCGACGGCGTTTACGACCAGCATCCCGACCTTTGGCAGGCTCCTGTGAAGATGCTCGTCATCGCCAACCGTATGTTTGAGGAAATCATGCAGCCCTGGATTGAATGGAAGACCATGAAAGGCTTCTATATGAATGTCAACTACACCGACGAGATCGGCAGCACCGCCGCCGCCATCCGCAGTTTCATCCAAGATGAATACGACAAAGACGCCCCCACTTTCGTCATCATCTTCGGCGACAAGAACCAAGTGCCCGCCAGTGCCACGGGTAGCGCAACCCAGTGCGTGACCGACCTTCAATACATGAGCGTGGACAACGACGATTTCCCGGACATTTACCACAGCCGCATGTGCGCCGAATCCGTCCAGCAGATGCAGAACATCATCGACAAGACCCTGTTGTATGAAAAGTACGCCGAACTTCCCAATCCCTCGTATCTGAACAACGTGCTGCTGATTGCCGGATGGGACAGCAACTGGAATCCGCGCGTCGGAAAGCCCACCATCCAATATGCGATGAACTACTACTACAACACCGAACACGGCTTTGAGAACATTCACCACTGGCTCGGACAGCCATACACGGGCTGCTACGCGCCAATGAACACCGGCGTTGGTTTCGTCAACTACACTGCCCATGGCTCCAACACCAGCTGGGCAGACCCTGAGTTCACCGTCAGCGACGTGAACAATCTCACCAACGAGGGTATGCCCTTCCTCGCCATGGGCAACTGCTGCGACGCTGCCAACTGGGGAATCAACGGCACCAGCTTTGGCGAAGCCATGATTCGCGCCAACACGAAAGCCGCCTACGCCTACATCGGTTCGTGCCCTAGCACCTATTGGTATGAAGACTATTACTTCGCTGTGGGTGCCACCAATACTTTCAGCCAAATGCCCACCTATGAGCAAACCGCCTACGGCTGCTACGACGCCATTTGGAACGATGCCGAGTTCAACTGCGTTTCTGCCATCCCGTTCATCGGCAACATCGCTGTTTGTTACGCCCATGCAAACGGTTACGAAAACAGCATCAGCAGTGGTGCTACCGACAAGTATTATTGGCAAGCCTATCACACTCTCGGCGACGGTTCCGTCATGCCTTTCCGCGTGCAGCCCACCGAAAACAATGTAAGCCACTTGCCCACCCTGCCTATTGGTGTCAATTTCTTTAACGTCAGTGCCGACCCAGGTTCATACGTGGCCATCAGCAAAGATGGCGTGCTTTATGGCACCGGCCTCATCGGTGAAAGCGGCAACGCCGACATCACCATTGACCCCATCACCAGCGGTGGCGACGTTACCGTTTGTGTTACTGGCCTCGACAAGATCCCTTACATCTCCGTCATTCCCGCTGCTTCCTTGAATAGCGCCTACGTCACCTTCGACAATGTGCAATGCGACCAGCCGCTGGTTACCGGCGCTTACGTCGCTCCCAAGGTCTCCTTGAAGAACGTCGGCGTGCAAACCGCTAACAATGTCAATGTGGTTTTGAGCACCGAGTCGGAATACATTGAACTCCTCAGCGCAACGGCCACCATCCCGAGCCTTGCTCCCGAGGCTATTTACGAAATCGCCAATACTTTCGCCTTTAACGTGGCCGTCAATATTCCTCACGACACCAAGGTGCGCTTCTTCCTGACCTGCACTTCGGGCAGCGAAGTTTGGGAATCGAGATTCGATCTCACCTTTGGCGCACCCAACTTTGCCATTAACAGCATCACCAACACCGAACTCACGCCTGGCAACAGTGCCACGCTGACTTTCGACTTCCTCAACAACGGTGGTGCCGATGCACAAGATCTTGTCTTTGAAGTCTATTCCAGCTCCAGCAGCCTCACCTTGGCAGCCAACAGCTTTGAAATCGGCAACCTCAATGCCGGCTCAACCGTTTCGATCCCCGTCGAGCTCACCGTGGGCAGCAATGTCGAAGTCGGATCCACATTCGAGCTTCCTTATCTGCTCAGTGCCGGACACTACAATCTGCAAGGTTCCTACATCGTCACCGTGGGCAACATCATTGAGAGCTTCGAGACTGGTGATTTCAGCATGTACAACTGGCAGAACACCAGCAACAACCCCTGGACCATCGTCAGCAGTGGTGCCAACTCGGGCACCTATTGTGCCAAGTCGGGTGCCATCGGCGACAACCAACAAACCAACCTCATCCTTACCACTGAAATCTTTGCCGATGGCGAAATCAGCTTCTACAGAAAGGTTTCTTCCGAAAGCGATTGGGACAAGCTTTTCTTCTACATCGACAATCAGGAGAAAGGCAACTGGTCGGGCGAAAAAGACTGGGAGCGGGTATCTTTCCCTGTGACCACCGGAACTCACACCTTCAAGTGGAGCTATCAGAAGGACAGCAGTTTTGGCAGCGGCAGCGACTGCGCTTGGGTGGACGACATCCAATTCCCGCCCACCAGCGTCACGCTCGCCATCGACCCTGTTACCGACCTTGTCGCCAATGTGAACGGATACGAAGTCGCCTTGAACTGGACCGCTGTTGCTGAGGCTTCTGCCTATATCATCAGACGCGACGGACAAGAAGTCGCCAACCAAAGCACGACCACCTTCGTCGAAAGCTTGTCGGGCGGTGTTTACACCTATTCGGTAGTGGCCACCAATGGCAACGGCGCCTTCTCGGCTCCCGCCACCGTCACGGTCAACGTGTGCCCCGTGGGCATCGATGAAACCGAAGCCAGCTTTAGCATCTATCCCAACCCCGCCAACACCGTGCTCAACATCAACTGCAACAGCGACTACAGCTACATGCTGCTCAACAGCATGGGTCAAACCGTGGCCAACGGCAACGGCCGTGAAATGACGCAGATCAATGTTAGCGACTTAGCCAAGGGTGTTTACTTCCTGCGCCTCACCTCGGGCACGCAAGTGCGCATCGAGAAGGTCGTTGTGAAATAATGACCCATTTCACTGAAACGAAAAAAGCCGCTTTCGAGCGGCTTTTTTTTGTTTAGATACCCCGTTGTTTTTTGATGGCCTCGTATGCCGCGTTGATTTCTTGGAACTTCTTCTCGGCGGCTTGGCGCACCTCATCGCCGAGGTTGCTCACAAGATCGGGGTGGTTCTTCTTGGCCATGTCGCGGTAGGCGCGCTTCACCTCATCGTCGGTGGCCGAAGGCTCGATGCCGAGAATCTTGTAGGCACTGTCGGTTTCGCGGATAAACATGGCCTTCACCGAGGCGAAGTCGCTGTTGGTCACGCCCATGTAGTCGGAAATCGTGTTGATGACAGTCAGCTCCTCCGGCAGGATACGCCCGTCGGAGTTGGCGATACCAAACAGATAGTGAAGCAGTTGCAGGCGCGAGGAATAGTCCATATAGCGTCCCACCTGCTGGCTCACCTCGTAAAGGTTGTAGTCTTTTTCCAGAATCTCGCGAAGCATCTTGATGTAGTTTTCGGCACGTTGCTGCCCGAAGTTTTGGAGGAAAAAGCGCTTCACATAGTCGAGTTCCGACTTCTTGACGTTGCCGTCGGCCTTCATCACAGCGGCGGAAAGCACGAGAAGCGTCACGTTGAAGTCGCGTTTCTCTTCCGTATTCCCGAAAGTGTCAGTAACTTCCGAACGAATAACCGTGGGCCTGTTGCCCGAAAACAGCCCGCCGATGGCATAGCCGATGATACCGCCGAGCGGGCCACCAAACGACCAACCCAAGCCGGCCAGAATCAGTCTGAGGAAACAACTCATTGCTACATTTTTTT
>CADAVB010000041.1:0-3406 GCA_902791165.1 uncultured Bacteroidia bacterium | reverse complement strand
TTTTTTTGAGGTCGCAAAATTACACAAAATAAACCGATTGAGCTGAAAAAAGATTTTTTCCCTTTGCCAATCAGAAAAGATTTGTATCTTTGCGCGCTTTATTAATTAGGTACAATTTATCATCAAATTCATTACAAAACTATCACAAAACCAAATTACAAATGAAAAAACTGTTTTTATCTATCGTGTTTGTGGCGTTGTCGGCAATGACATTCGCCCAACAATGGACAAGCATCGGCAAGAGCAGCCCTGCCGGGCCCGATGTCAAGTTGGTTTCGAGCAGCGAGCAGCGGATCGTGGTCGATTTCGCGCTGGGCGGATTCAACCTTAAGAGAGTGGAAACGCCGAATGGCACACAACAAATCGTGAGCGTTCCCGAAATGTTCGCGATGCTTGAGGCCGGCGCCCCTGACCTTCCCCAATTCCCCATCCCTGCCATCATTGGCGACAGGGCTGAAATGAACGTCAGCATCGCGTCGTCGGACTTCACCGACTACGAGAATGTTGAAATCGCCCCCTCGAAAGGCAACTTCAGCCGTCAGATCGACCCCGAGACGGTGCCCTACACCTATGGCGAGATGTACAACCAGAACGCTTTCTATCCCGCCGCTCAAGCCACGCTGGAGATGCCTTACATCCTCCGCGACTTCCGTGGACAGAACATCATGGTGCGCCCCTTCGCCTACAACCCCATGACGAAGACCCTGCGCGTGTATCACCACATGACCATCGAGATGAAAAAGGTGAGCGACAACGGCGAGAACCAAAAGTTGGCCCGCAAGGCCTCCAACAAGGTTTCGCCCGAGATGAAAGCCGCTTACGAGAGCCGTTTCATCAACTACAAGGAAAACGGTGCCAAGTACAACTTCCTGACCGACCAAGGCGAGATGCTCGTCATCTGCCCCGACCAATACATGGAAGCCATGCAGCCCTTTGTGGACTGGAAGAACCAGTCGGGCCGTCCCACCACCATGGTGAGCGTGGCCGAGGCTGGCGGCAACAACGACAACGCCATCAAGAGCTACATCTCCAACATCTACAACGACCCGTCGCGCAACTTGTGCTACATCCTGCTTGTTGGCGACTATGCCGACCTCACGCCCCATGCGATGGGTAGTGGTCGCAGCGACAACTGGTTTGGCCAATTGGAAGGCAACGACTACTATCTTGAAGCCTTCACGGGCCGTTTCTCGGCAGAAAACGCCACACACGTTGCCACCCAAGTCAATAGGGTGATTTATTACGAGCGCGACATGCCCAAGAACGAAACTTGGCTTGACAACGGCATCGGTATCGCCGCCAACGAAGGAGCTGGCCAAGGACATTTCGGCGAGGCCGACTATGTGCACATGAACTACATCCGCGACACCCTGATGCACTACACCTACGAAGAAGTCACCATGCAATACAGCGGCGTGGGCAGCGGCACGAGCGCGGCCGCCATCAGCGCCGACGTGAACAACGGTGCCTCTATCATCAACTATTGCAACCACGGTTCGCAAACTGGCTGGGCCGTTGCTGGCTATTCCATGAGCCATGTAAACGCCCTTACCAATGACTACAAGTGGCCCTTCGTATGGTCGGTGGCCTGCGACGTTGGTCGTTTCCAAGGCAGCTGCTTTGCCGAGGCTTGGCTTCGCGCCACCAACAACAGCACGGGAGTGCCCACTGGTGCCATCGGCGGAATGTTTAGCTGGATTTCACAGCCTTGGCAACCGCCCATGTATGGCCAAGATGAAATGAACAGAATCCTCACCGAATGGAAGGAAAGCGACAAGTTCAACCACACCTTAGGCGGTGCTTCGTTGAACGGCAGTATGTTTATCCTTGATGCCGTTCCGTCCGATTCAGAAACCCACAACACATGGCTTCTTTTCGGCGACCCGAGCCTGATGGTGCGCACCGACAACCCCGTCGGCATGGATCTCTCCGTCAACCCGCCCGTCCTCATGTTAGGCATGAACGAGCTGGAAATCACCGCCCAAAACACATCCTTCGGCATTGCTTGCCTGACGATGGACGGCGAAGTGCTCGCCATCGGTGAAATCCACAACGGCATCTGCGACCTCAATTTTGAGCCTTTGAGCAACGTGGGCACTGCCAAGCTGACCGTCATGGGCTACAACAAAGTCACCGAAATGGTTGATATAGCCATCAATCCCGCTGAAGGTGCCTATCTTTCGGCCAATGCTGCCGCTCCCATTTTTGCTCCCGTCAACCAAGAAATCAGCTTCGGCCTGAATTTCACGAACGTAGGCGTTGACCCCACCTCTGGCACCACTACCGTTAGCTTGAGCTGCAACGACCCGCGTCTGAGCTTTTTGGACAACACAGCCGAGTTTGGCGTTTTGCCCGCCAACGAAGCCATCTCCCTTGAAAACGCTTTCAGCATTATCCTCGCAGAAGACGTTGAAGACGCTACAGCTTTCCAAATCGACATCAACATGACTTGTGGCGACGAAACCTGGACTGGCAAAGTCTTTGTCACTGCCGCCAGAGCCAACATCGCTTTCAGCGAAGTGGGCTGGCAAGGCAGCTACACGCCAGGCGAAACGTTGAGCCTCGTGGCCCAATTCAAAAACGCAGGTCATTACATGGCCACTAACGCCGTCATCTCCGCATCCTGCGAAAGCGAGTATGTTACTTTCGTGAACGACATTATCACCATTGGCACCATCGATCCAGAAGGCATCGGTAGCGGCGTTTTCGAGATTACCATTGCCGAGAACTGCCCTCATACCACCGTCATCCCCGTCACGTTCACCCTTGTCGCCGACGGCGGTTTGGAAGCCCAAGGCGAACTCGTGATGAAAAACTCTTGCAACGTGATTTTCGAACTCACCGACTCCTACGGTGACGGATGGAACGGCAACAAACTCCGCGTGGCTTTCGATGACGGCACACCCACGCAAGAACTGACCATCGACGACGGCAATTCGGCCACCTACACACTCGAAATCGGCATTGGCACTCACGTCACCTTGAGCTGGATCAACGGCAACTACGGCTATGAATGTTCATACCGTGTGACCTACGAAGACGGCACCTTGATTTACTCGGGCCAAGCCGGCTCCAGCTACCAATTCGACTGCAACTGCGGCAGCACCTCACCGATTGTCGGAAGCTACGCCCCTGTCGAGAATCTGTCATGCAATGTCGATACGGAGCGCATCTCCTTGACTTGGGATGCTCCAGAGGATGCCATCAGCTACATCATCTCACGCAATGGCGTCGAAATCGGTCAAACCGAGGAAAGCACCTTCACCGACCAAGTGATCCTCGAAGGCACCTACACCTACTGCGTCGTCGCCAACTATGATGGCGGTGCCTCCGTTCCTACCTGCGAAGTGGTCAGTGCCGAATGGGGTATCGATGAACAAGAAACCGTATTCAGCATTTATCCCAA
>CADAVB010000040.1 GCA_902791165.1 uncultured Bacteroidia bacterium | reverse complement strand
GGATACTTCGATGCCTACACTTACGAAGAAGAACTTGGTGTCATGCGCGAATACCTTGACATCCGTATTCCCCAGCTGGACAACGAGTTGGGCTACAGCGCGCGTTGAGTCCTTGAGAGCTTATTGCGTCAAATCAGCCACCTTCATCCCGACCAGTTGAATCAAATCCTGTGGGTTGAGCTTGAACTGCAAGCCGCGCACGCCTGCGCTAACGTAAATGTAATCAAACAGTTCGCAAGTCTCGTGGATGAAGGTCGGGAACTGTTTCTTCATACCCACGGGCGAGCATCCGCCACGGATATAACCCGTTAGGGGCAGCAGTTCCTTCATCGGGATGAGGTCGCAGCTTTTGTTGCCCGTGGCCTTGGCGGTCTTCTTCAGGTCGAGTTCGTCGTTGCCTGGGATGACGCAGACGAAATATCCGATTTTGTCGCCTCTCAGCACCAAGGTCTTGAACACTTGGTCAATATCCTCGCCCAATTGGTCGGCAATATGCTGCGCCCCGAGGTCGTTTTCATCCACCTCGTAAGAAATCAGTTCGTAAGCCACCTTCCTCTGGTCGAGTATTCGGCAGGCGTTGGTTTTATTGGGTTTTTCTTTGGGCATGGGTTACCTCCTATTCTCCTCCACCCACTTACGGGCATTCACAAACGCCTCCATCCAAGGACTCACTTCATCGTTCTTGCGCTCGTCGGGATAGAAGGCCCACTGCCAGGGCAAGAAGGCGCGTTCGAGGTGGGGCATCATGGCGAGATGACGACCGTCATTGGAGCAGATGCCCGCCGTGGACCAGTCGCTGCCGTTGGGGTTGCCGGGATATTCGTCCTGACCGTAGTTCATCACGATTTTGTACTTGTCGCGGAAATACGGGAAGTAGAAACGACCCTCGCCGTGGGCAATCCATACGCCTAATCTTCTGCCCGACAGCGACTTGAGCATCACGCTCTCGTTTTGGGCAATCTCCACGTTGAGGAAGCCCGACTCGAACTTGTGCGAGTCGTTGTGCATCATCACGGGGTGCTCCTCGTGGTCGGGATAGAGCAGGCCGAGTTCCATCATCAGTTGGCAGCCGTTGCACACGCCAAGGCTCAGTGTGTCCTCACGGGAGTAGAAGTCGTCGAGAGCTTTCTTGGCCTTTTTATTATAAAGGAAGGCACCAGCCCAGCCTTTGGCCGAGCCGAGTACATCGGAGTTGGAGAAACCACCGATGAATGCGATCATATTCACGTCCTTCAAGTCCTCACGACCTGTGGCGAGGTCGGTCATCGTGACATCGCGCACATCGAAGCCGGCGAGATAGAGCGCGTAGGCCATCTCACGGTCGCACTGGCAGCCTTTTTCGCGGATGATGGCCGCGTTGATGCCCGTGGGCTTGCGGCGGTGCAGGTCGATGCCGAGGCTGGCCGCCGTGCCAGTGAAGTTTCGGCCAAAACTATAGTGCAGATACTGTTTCTTGTAGTTCATAAAACGTTCCATCGCCTTGCGCGGACCGCTCTGCTTGCGGTCGAGCAGGTACGACGACTTGAACCAAGTGTCGCGCAGCGCGTCAATGTCGAAGATATAATTGTGGTCGACGTGCAGGATGTTGATTTGTCGTTTGGCTTGGGGTTTTCCAATCATCTTGAAACTGATGCCAAGTTCGCGCAACATACGGTTGGCAATACCATCGTTGGAGACTTGAATCACCACCGAGGGCTTCTCGCAAAACAGCACGGACATAAAGTCTTCGGCGTTGAACGCGCTCAAATCGAGGTTCATTCCGTAGGTCGTGTTAGCAAAGTTCATTTCCAACAGCGTGGTAATCAAGCCGCCCGCCGAAACATCGTGACCAGCCAAAATCAAATTGTGCTCGATGAGTTTCTGGATGGCGTTGAAGCATTTCTTGAAGTAGTTCACGCTCTTCACATCCGGCACGGCCTGACCGATGGCGCCGATGCTCTGCGCGAAACTGCTGCCGCCGAGTTCGAAGCCGTCTTTCGAAAAATCGATGTAAAGGAGTTCGGTGTTTTCGTCGGCCTTCATCACGGGACGCACCACTTGGCGGATGTTGGAAACCTCGCCCGCAGCGGAAATGATGACCGTTCCGGGAGCCACAACTTTCTCTCCGTCAGGGTATTTCTGCGTCATTGAGAGGCTGTCTTTGCCCGTCGGAACGTTGATGCCCAAAGCCACACAATAGTCGCTCAAAGCCTTCACGGCTTCATAAAGTCGGGCGGTTTCGCCTTCCTGTTTGGCAGGCCACATCCAGTTGGCACTCAACGAAATACCTTCGAGGTTACCCTCAATCGGTGCCCAAAGGATGTTGGTCAAAGCCTCGGAAACGGAGAGGCGCGAAGCGGCAGCTGGGTCGATGAGTCCCGCAATCGGAGCGTGACCCAAGGCCGTGGCGATACCGCGCTTGCCGTTGTAATCCAAGGCACTGATGCCGAGATTGCTCAACGGCAGTTGCACTTCGCCCACGCATTGCTGCTGTGCCACGCGACCCGTCACGGAGCGGTCCACCTTGTTGGTGAGCCAATCCTTGCAGGCCACGGCTTCCATTTGCAGCACGTTGTTGAGGTACTTGTGAATATCTCGTTTGGTATAACTGGTTTTCTTGAAATGATAGGGTTTGGTCTTGTCGTGCAAAATCGTTTTGGGCGCACTGCCGAAGAAGTCGGAAATGGCCAAATCGATGGGTGCCTTGCCTTTCTTGCGAACGAAACGCAGCCGCTCGTCGCCGGTCACCTCTCCCACTTCGTAATACGGAGCACGCTCACGCTCAGCGGTTTCCTTGATGATTTCCTTGTCTTTCTTATTGACTAACAATCCCATACGCTCCTGCGACTCGTTACCGATGATTTCCTTGTCGGACAAGGTCGGGTCGCCGACGGGCAGGTTATCGACATAGACCACACCGCCCGCGTCCTCGATGAGTTCGGAGAGGCAGTTCAGGTGACCGCCCGCGCCGTGGTCGTGGATGCTGCGGATGGGGTTGCAGTCGCTTTCGGCCATCGCGCGAATCACGTTACTCACGCGCTTCTGCATCTCGGGGTTGGCGCGCTGCACGGCGTTCAGCTCAATGGCATTGCTGTATTGACCCGTATCAACGCTCGAAACGGCGCCGCCGCCCATACCGATGCGGTAGTTGTCGCCGCCGAGAACGATGATGACATCGCCCTCTTCGGGTTCCAACTTCTTGGCATCCTTGACTTTAGCAAAGCCGATACCGCCTGCCAACATTATCACTTTGTCATAGCCCAAAGTTTCTTTTTCGCTATGTTCAAAAGTCAGCAAACTGCCATTAATCAACGGCTGGCCGAACTTGTTGCCGAAGTCGGAGGCACCATTGGAGGCCTTGATGAGGATTTCTTCCGGCGTTTGATAGAGCCACTTGCGCGGCTCGATGTCCTTCTCCCAGTCGCGGCCTTGCTCCGTGCGGGGATAGGAGGTCATGTAAACGGCTGTGCCCGCCAATGGCAGACTGCCTTGACCGCCAGCCAAACGGTCGCGGATTTCGCCGCCGCTACCCGTGGCTGCGCCGTTGAAGGGTTCAACAGTAGTCGGGAAGTTGTGCGTTTCGGCTTTCAGCGAAATCACCGTCTCGATGGGCTTGATTTGGAAGGCCGAAGGCTTGTTCGGCTCGGCGGGCGCGAACTGCTCCACCTTGGGGCCGAGGATGAACGCTACATTGTCCTTGTATGCCGACACGAGGCGGTTCGGGTTCATCTTCGAGGTCTTCTTGATGAGGGCAAAGAGCGTGTTGGGCATCCGCTTGCCGTCGATGACGAAAGTGCCGTTGAAAATCTTGTGGCGGCAGTGTTCGGAGTTCACCTGAGCGAAGCCATATACCTCACTATCAGTCAGTTTGCGCCCAATCTTTGCGGATATGCCTTTCAGATAGTCCATCTCCTCTTCGCTCAAGGCCAGACCTTCTTGTTGGTTGTATGCCTCGATGTCGTCAATGTATTGCAGCGGTTCGGGCTTACGGTCCACCGAAAAAACCTTTTGGTCAAGGTCCTTGTAGCGGTTTTGCAGCATCGGGTCAAAAGGCGCGTCCTTCGACTCCACTTTTTGGAACTCCTCGATGCGCACAATGCCCTTGATGCCCATATTTTGGGTAATTTCGACGGCATTGGTGCTCCAAGGCGTAATCATCTCTCGGCGCGGCCCGACGAAGTGGCCCTTCACCGTGTCTTTTTGAATCAGTTCGGCCTTCCCGAAAAGCCAAGTGAGTTTGGAAACGGTTTCCTCAGAAAGTTCGGATTTGGAATCAACAGCGATAACCTTCTGATTATCAGATTGAAAAAAGCATATCATAAGCGCAAGGTTTTGTGCATAAAAACGATGGCGCAAAGATAGGGTTTTTATCGGGAAAATCACCTTCCAACCCAAAATTTCCCTATCTTTGCGCGACTTTTTGTCCCACATTCGACCCATTTTATCATGGAAGACAACTACCAACTCATAACCAAAACCGCCGCTGGACTTGAGGAAGTCTTGGCCGCCGAAATCAAGGCTCTGGGAGCCAAAAACGTGCGCTTGATGCACCGCGCCGTCATCTGCGAAGGCAACAAGGAACTGATGTACCGCATTAATTATGAGGTGCGCACTGCCCTCAAGGTGCTGAAACCTTACAAGACCTTTTTCGCCAAAAACGAGGACGACCTATATAAAAAGGTGCAGGAAATCAACTGGGTGGAACTCATCCGCACCGACCAGACCTTCTGCATCGACGCGGTGACGAGTGGCCGCTTTTTCACGCACTCACAATACGCCAGCTTGCGCATGAAGGACGCTATCGTGGATCAGTTCCGCGAGGTTTACGGCATCCGTCCGAATATCAACACCTTGAACCCCGACCTGCGCATCAACCTGCATATCCGCGAGGACAAAGTGAGCATCCTCTTCGACAGCTCCAACGAGAGCCTGCACCATCGCGGCTACCGCAAGCAGGTCGATAAGGCACCGATGAATGAGGTGCTGGCCGCAGGCCTCATCCAGCTCTCGGGCTGGCAGGCCGACTGCAACTTCATCGACTGTATGTGCGGCTCGGGCACCCTCCCGATTGAGGCGGCGATGTACGCGATGAAGATTCCGCCAGGCTACTACCGCAAGCAATGGGGCTTCATGAAATGGGACGACTACGACGCTGAACTGTGGGAGCGCATCCGCAAGGAAGCCGACGCCAAAATCTGCGACTTCGACCACGAAATCTGGGCATCCGACCGCTCGCCAAAAGCCGTCGCCATCGCCGAGGGCAACATCAACTACGCCCACTTGCAGCACGACATCCACCTGATGAAGAAGGACATGCACGACCTCACCCCGCCCGAAGGCGGCGGCATCATGATCATCAACCCGCCCTACGGCGACCGACTTGAAGAGGACGACATCGACCGACTTTACGAGGAAATCGGGCGCACGCTGAAGCACAACTTCCAAGGCTTCAAATGCTGGCTCATCACTGATGATGCAGTGGCGTTGAAACATGTCGGCCTGAAACCCCGCGTCAAAATCCCGATTTGGAACGGCCCGTTAGAGTGTCGCTTCGTGCTGTTCAACATCTTTGAAGGCAGATTGAAAGAGCAGAAGGCACGGGAGGCGGAGGCAAAACTGAACGAATGAGGATTATTTTTGGCTATAGAGGCACTTTTTTGTGGCTTTATAGCCAAGAATAATATCAAAACTCATCGTTTATTAAACTGATTCATCGTCCGATCCACCCCCTGGGTGACGAAACTCTTGATGATTTCGACGGCTTCGTCGGCTTTTTCATCGACGATAGGTTCTTCCGAGGGTTTCCATTGACCGAGGACGAAATCAATCTGACGACCGCGCGGGAAGTCGTCGCCGAGGCCGAAACGCAGACGACAGAACACATTGGTGCCCAACTTCTCGATGATGTCGGTCAGGCCGTTGTGGCCACCGTCGGCACCCTGTTTGCGGAGGCGCAACGTGCCCAAAGGCAAGGCAATGTCGTCATTGACCACAAGCAGGTTCTCAATCGGAATTTTCTCTTGGTCAAGCCAATACTTCACCGCGCGTCCACTGGCGTTCATGTAGGTTGTCGGTTTGATGACCACCAAGGTTTTGCCCTTGAATTTCATCTCCGCGACCTGCGCCAAGCGGCTCGTGGTGAACGAGGCTTCCAAGTCCTTCGCCAGGCGGTCGGCAATCTTGAAGCCGATGTTGTGGCGCGTTTCGTCGTATTCCGCACCGATGTTTCCCAAACAGGCTATCAGGTATTTCATTTCGTCAGATTTTCTTTTCTGGAATAATCGCGCAAAAATACTATTAATTAATGACATGGCTGGTTTTGGTTTGCGGACGCAAGCATTGCGTCCCTACAACGGGCAGACACACGGGTCTGCCCCTACATTAAACTAAAAAGGAGCCATCCGAAGACGGCTCCTTTTCGATAAAACACTATTCTTACTCTGCGGCTTCTTCCTCGTCGGTGCTGATGGAAGCGCCACGGGCCATATTGACGGCGAAGATGACGGTGTAGTCGGGGGTGATAGGCGTAACATTCTCAATGTTAAGGTCTTTCACCTTGATGGACTCGTTGATGTTCACGTTACTGATGTTCACGTTGATGTAGTCGGGCAGGTCTTTGATGAGGCCGCTGACCTTCACCTTCTTGACACCCTTCTTGGGTTTACCGCCGCGCATCACACCAGCTGCCGAGCCTTGGAGGGCGACGGGCAAGGTCACGGTGATGGGCTTGTCTTCCGTCACGATGAGGAAGTCGGCGTGCAAAACTCTGTCGGTAACAGGATGATACTGAACATCTTGCAAAATGGTCTTATAGACCTTGCCGTTGATGTCGAAGTCGACAATGTAGGTCTCGGGCGTGAAGAGGATTTTCTTGAAGCTCTTCTCGGAGGTGGCAAAATGCACCTGATCGACACCAGCGCCGTACATAACGCAAGGCACCATTTCGGCTTTGCGCAAGGCTTTAGTATCCTTTTTCCCTACGTTCTCGCGAAGAGAACCGCTCAATGATACTGTGTTCATTTGTTTAACTGTTTAATTGTTTAATTGTTGATTGATTATGATTTGGGCGAACACGGGGTCCGCCCTTACATTCATTTGAATAACGAACTGATGCTCTCGTAGGACTCCACGCGGCGGATGACCTCGGCGAAGAGGTTGGCCGTACCCACCACCTTGATTTTCTTGGAGGCGTGTGCCGGCAAGGGGATGGAATCGGTGACCACCACTTCCTCGAACACCGAGTTGTCCAAACGTTCCATGGCCGGACCGCTGCACACGGCATGGGTGGCGAAGGCCCTGACGCTCTTCGCGCCGTTGTCCATCAGCACCTGACCAGCCTTGACGATGGTTCCGGCGGTGTCGATGATGTCGTCGATGAGGATGACGTTCTTGTCTCTCACATCGCCGATGAGGGTCATGCTATCTACCACGTTGGCGCGTGAGCGTTGCTTGTGGCAAATGACGAAATCGCAGCCGAGGCGCTTGGCGTAGGCCGAAGCGCGTTTCGACCCGCCGATGTCGGGAGCGGCAATCATCAAATCCTCGATCTGCATCTTTTCCATGTGGTCGATGAACAGCGACGAGGCATAGAGTGCATCGACAGGAATGTCGAAGAAGCCTTGGATTTGGTCGGCATGAAGGTCGAGGGTGATGATGCGGTTCACGCCGGCGGCGGTCAAAAGGTTGGCAACGAGTTTGGAACCGATGCTCACGCGAGGCTGGTCCTTGCGGTCTTGACGCGCCCAACCGAAATACGGAATCACGGCAATGATTTTGTGTGCCGAGGCGCGTTTGGCCGCGTCAATCATCAGCAGAAGCTCCATCAGATTGTCGGTCGGCGGGATGATGGACTGCACCACGAAGACGTGGCGACCGCGTATGCTTTCCTCGAAACAGGGCTGGAATTCCCTGTCGGAGAACTCGACTACCGAAGATTTCCCTAACGGGAGGCCGTATGATTCGGCAATTCTCGCGCCCAAGTCGTGGGTCGCCCTACCTGCGAAAATGGAGACAAATCTACCTGACATGGCTGTATCGTTTTGAGGCTGCAAAATTAGGGATTTTATCGTTTGGGGCAAAACAAAAAAAAGAAATTTTTCAAAATTGCTTGCAGGGAAAGAAATTTTCCGTACTTTTGCAGCCGCGTTTGACGCAAAGAAGCCCATGCCGAAGTGGCGGAATTGGTAGACGCGTCGGTCTCAAAAACCGATGAGGTAACACTCGTGCCGGTTCGATCCCGGCCTTCGGTACCAGAAAAAGCCCTCCTTGCCGAGGGCTTTTGTTTTGCAGCAAAACCCATCATCATGGAAGAGAAACAGATACTTTTGGGAATGACCCCATCCGAAATTCAAGAGGTGGTCGCGAAAATGGAACTGCCCAAATTCACGGGCAAGCAGCTCGTGGACTGGATTTACCGCAAACGTTGCACCTCCTTCGAGGAAATGACCAACCTCAGCAAGAGCACAAGGGCTTCGCTGTCAGAAAATTACGAGGTGGGATTGACGGCTCCGATTAAGGAGCAAACCTCGACCGACGGCACAAAGAAGTACCTATTTGCCGCCGGCGAGCATTTTGTTGAAGCGGCCTACATCCCCGACCGCGAACGCGCCACGCTGTGCGTTTCGACGCAAGCGGGCTGCCAGATGGACTGCCTCTTCTGCGCCACGGGCAAGCAAGGCTTCCAGAAAAACCTCACCGCCGCCGAAATCGTGAACCAGATTCTCAGCCTGCCCGAGTTCGACACGCTGACCAACATTGTCTTCATGGGCATGGGCGAGCCTTTGGCCAACTACGACAACCTGATGCGCTCGTTGGACATTCTCACGCAAGAATGGGCCTTGGGCTGGAGCCCGACCCGCATCACCGTTTCGACCTGTGGCCTCATTCCCAACATGAAGCGTTTCATGGAAGAATCGAAATGCAACCTCGCCATCTCGATGCACAGCCCGTTCCACGACGAGCGCCTCAAGCTGATGCCCGTCGAGAAGAGCTATCCCATCAAGGAAGTCATCCATGCCGTGAAGCAGCACGACTGGCACGGACAGCGCCGCCTCTCGTTCGAGTATATCGTCTTCAAGGACCTGAACCACAGCAAGGAACACGTCAAGGAGCTGGCGCGACTGTTGGGCAGTACGCGGTGCCGCATTAATTTAATAAGGTATCATGCCGTGCCGAACATCCCGCTGAAGAGTCCCGACATGGCCACGATGACCTGGTTCCGCGACGCATTGAACGACAAGGGTATCATCGCCACCATCCGCGCCTCACGCGGCCAAGACATCGACGCCGCCTGCGGGCTGCTTTCGACGAAGGGGATGGTGTAAACGGCACATCCAGATGGTTTAACATCCGATTCGTTAGGTTTTTGTGGTCACCACACTCACCTTGCTACTGGAAATATTTCCATCTTGTTTTACCTGAATCTGTACTGGTATCTTCCCTTGCAGTTCTTCCACGTGGCTGATTATGCCCACATGCCGCCCCGACTTGGTATGGAGCGAGCGTAGTGTGTTGATGGCGTTTTGCAGCGGTTCGCCGCTGAGGGTTCCAAAACCTTCGTCGATGAAGAGCGTATCAACTGCCAACTGCTTCCCTATGTCGCTGAGCGCGAGGGCCAACGACAGCGAAACTAAGAAACTCTCACCGCCCGAGATGGTGCTTGCCGCCCGACTGACATAGCCCTGATAGGCATCTTCGAGTGAGATGACAAATGTGCCCGGCACTACCTTTAAAGTATAACGGTCGGTAAGCGTCTTCATGTAGTGGTTGGCCGAATGAATCAGGCTGTTCAACACGTAACTCTGTGCTATCTTGCGGAACTTGTTGCCCGTGGCATCGCCGATAAGCTGGTTCATGCGCGACCATTTCTGATAATCGGCCTGTTTTTCGTCGGATTCTGTTTTCAGCACACCAAGTTGCTTTTTGTTTTCCTCATCGGTTGTCAGCTCTTGGTTGATGGCACCTTTCTTCTCCGAGATGTCGGCCAAAGTCGTTTCATGCTCTTTGATACGAGCCTCAATCTCTTCAACGGTTTCTTCCTCTTTCAAATCGGGTTTTGCCTCACGGTGTGCTTTCAGTTTCCTGTCCGCCTCATCCTTCAATGTTTTCTTCGTTAGCACTTTATTCTTGTCGGCTTCTATTTTTGCTTGAATCTCACCCATGTCTTGCGAGCTGTAACCATCCAAGAGTGCCAATCTTTCTCTGTCGAGGTCGATGTGAACGCCAAGGAAAGCCTCCAACTGCTGGCTGTTGGTGCTGAGAGTTTCTTCCGCCTGCGTCAGTTGCACAAGTTTTGTATTTTTTATGACTTCTTCGGCGACATTAATTCTGCCTTTACAATCGCTGATGGCTTGCTGGGCTTTCAATGCAGCGGTTTTCAATTGTTCCAAGGTCTTACCCAATTTGTCGAGTGCTTCTCTTTCCGCTTTGATGAGGTCTTCTTTCTTCGTGCCTTCAGCTATCTTTTCCTCAAGTTCGAGCAGTTGGGCATCGGTGTCGGATTTCAGTGCTGCCAACTTTTCGGGCGTTCCTTTGTCAATTTCAACCCCACAAGCCTTACATGCCTCGATGACTTTTTGTTTTGCGGCACCGACAGAAGTGTCCTTGTCAAAGGCTTCTTTGGCCGTCTGATATGACTTTTGAGCCGCCTTGATTTCCGCCTCCAATTTGTTTTTCTTGTTCACCAACTCTTGATGCGCCGACTCGGCCTCGGTGTAGGCTTCTCTAAGGCTGCCAACAAGTTGGGCCAGTTCTTCCTCATGGGGCAATTCGCTTTTGATTTCCTGTCGGCAGACGGGGCAGATGTCGCCAAGACGCAACTTCTGGCGCAAGGTTTGCGCGAACTTGTCGATGGTGTCGCTCTGTTTGTCGAGCATCAATTTGCGGTCGTCCATCTTTACTTTGGCATCGCGAATGAGCGGGTCCATTCCTGACGATTCTTTCTGCTTTGTTTGCATCTCCTCGAAAGCCTGTTTCAGCGCGTTTTCGGTATTTGCCTTGCGTTCTTTTTCGTTGTTATACGACTCGATTCGGTCGAAGGCGGCCGTGATGTTTCGCTGCAATTCCTTGGCCTCATCGCGTTTTTTTCTCAACTCGGGCAGATGCAGCGCGTCGAGGGCCGATGTTTGCGCCTTTAGTGCCAACGCCTTGTTGTCGTAGGTGGCTTGCGCATCGGTAGCTTCCTTTTGAGCCTTGTCGAAAGTTGGTTGTAAGCTTTCAGCAAGGTTTTTGTTCTCCTGGGCGATGCTGCGCTCTCCCTCCTCTATCCTTTTCTTTCCTTCGGAAATCGTTTTTTCGGCATTCTTTATCGCGGCCAACCAGCTACGGGCCTCTATCGTGACATTCCATTGATGGACCAACATTTCGTTTTTCTTGAAATCGTCGCCTTCCACCACGGCTTGTGCCTTCTGGAGGTCATCGGAGGCCGCGTGGGCAGCCTTTTCCAAGTCAGCACCGGTCTTCATCCATTGCAGCTTGTCCTTGTCTTTTTGGCCTGCATCCCTGACTTGAGCCAACTGCGCTTCGTAGGTAGCCAACGCCTCTCTCTTGGCGACAATGTCTTCGTCCGACATAATGGCGGTGCCTTTCACCTTTTCTTGTGCCTTTTCCCATTCTTTTTTCTTCTGGTCGGTCAGCTCGAAGACTTTCTTTCCAATCTTCGAATAGATGTCCACTCCGGTAATCTTCTCCAAGATGGCCGCCTTTTCGTCATCCTTGCTGTTCAAGAAGCGGGTAAACTCGCCCTGGGCCAACAATGTTGTACGACAGAACTGGTTGAAATCGAGGCCGATGGCAGCCTGAATCTCGGTGCTAATCTCTTTGTCTTTGGTGTAAGCGTTTCCCGTATCGAGGTTTGTCAATTGCCAGCTCTTTTTCTGGATGTTTCCGTTCACCTTGCTTCTGGCTCGGGCCACTGCCCATCTGGCTTCATAGTGCATACCATTGCTGCCCGTGAAGGTGAGCGACACAAAAGCCTCGCCCGTGTTCTTTCGCATCAGCTGGCGCGGGTCTTTGATGGTAACTTCAACATCTCCGTCCTTCGTGTCGCCTTGCATCTTGGTTCCGTCCAATCGTGGGGTGTCGGCGAAGAGTGCCAGACAAATGGCGTCCAGGATGGTTGATTTGCCCGAACCCGTCTTGCCCGTAATCAGGAACACTTCGCTGCTGGCCAGCGGTTGTGCCTCAAAATCGATGGTGGCATCCTCAATCGATGCGATGTTGTGTATGATGAGTTTCTGTAGTTTCATCGTCTGCTTCCTCCTTTAGGGTTCGTTTCGGGCTTCTTCGGCCACTTTGTTCAAGACCTCGTTAAACATCGCTGTCATTTCTTCGTCGAAATTGATGCCTTCGTAGGCCGCATATTGTTTGGCAATCTCAATAGGCTTTTCCGCCTGAAATTCTTGTACGGTCAGCACTTTGGCCTCGCTTTGGCTGTTGGATTTTCTTTTGGCGTTGATATGGCAGAATCGGCATTGTTTCCCTTCTACCATACTCACCGCCTCAGCCTGTGCCTCTACGGGAAGAAAGTCATCAATCTCTACGTTCAAGCGGATATACGCGGGAATGTCGTCTGGAAAATTCTTCAAAAGCTCCTTGACCGTTTCCCACGAGGCAAGTCCTTCGGAAGGCAGGGTAACCAGCGGATGAGGATTTTGGATTTCTATCTCTGTCACGTTGGGCTTGTCGCCATGCTTCCCCATCTCAACCATGCTGACGGAATGGCCGAAGACCTCGTCGAAGCTTACAGGAAGCGGGGTGCCGCAGTATCTTACGTTGTGTTTGCCGCTATGCACAAACTGTCCGTGGTGGATGTGGCCCAAGGCTAAATAATCATAGCCTTCGCCCAGTTGGTCCAGTTCTATCGAGTCGATGCCGCCCACGATGTATTCCGATGCTTGGTCGTGGCCCGAAAAGTCACAACCTTTTACCGTAGTGTGGGCCGTCATCACCACAGGCAGACCTTCAATATTTTGTCCAGCCACCTTATTAAGCAACTGTTGGAAGAAGCCTTCCGGAAGATTGCGCTCATTGACGTATGGTATGGCGATAATATAGCCTTTCCCTGGCACTTCAACAATGTGTTCCTCAACATGTTCTCTCTCAATTTGTCCGATGGCATACACATTCAGTGCTTGCCAAGGTGCTCGGAATATCTCGTGCTTTGTGGCGCTGTCGTGGTTGCCTGCGGTCATCACGATGACCATTTCGGGATGGGCTTGGTGTATTTTCACCAATGCGTTCGACAGCATGGTTTGTATGGCATTCGAGGGTTGTGAGGTATGAAACACGTCGCCGCAGAGCAGCATAACGTCGGGTTGCTGTTCCTTGACGATGACGGCCATTTGGTCGAGCATGGCTTGTTGCTCCTCTCCCCTGTCATAGTTATATAATGTGTGGCCGAGATGCCAGTCGCTGGTGTGCAGTATCTTCATGATTGTCGGTTAGATAGGTTGGTGTTGATCGTCAAACTATATCGGGTTTTCTTGCTACAAAGGTACAAAAAAACTGACAACAGCGCTGAATGGGACATGATTTTCGACGCAGAATTACACAAACCCATTAGATTGAAAGGATTTTTTCCTAAATTTGCAGGCTCAAAACCCTTTGTTATATTAAGCAATCAATTGAATTACAATAATTTAAAATTTTAATCAATGAAAAAAGTATTAGGAATTATCGCGATGGCCATCATGGTTTCGGTGGGTCGCGTGTATGCCGACGAAGGCATGTGGCTCCCGATGTTTGTCGAGCGCCTCAACTACGTTGACATGCAAAAGATGGGTCTGCAACTGACCCCTGAAGAACTTTACAGCATCAACAACAGCAGCTTGAAGGATGCCATCGTGGGCCTCGGCAGCGATGCCATGCCGCGCGGCTTCTTCTGCACCGGCGAAATCGTGAGCAGCAAAGGCTTGATGTTCACCAACCACCACTGCGGCTACGGTGCCATCCAAAAGCTCAGCTCAACAGAGCACGACTACCTGAAAGACGGCTTCTGGGCCAAGAACTTCAGCGAGGAACTGCCCGCCCCCGAAATGACCGCCAGCTTCCTCATCCGCATGGAAGACGTGACGAAGGACATCCTCGGCGTGGTGACCGACGACATGGACTATCAAGACCAGCAAGCCGCCATCCGCAAGAAAATCAAGGAGTTGGAAACTGCCGCTTCGGAAGACGGCAAGTACAACCCCGTCATCAAGGGCTTCTTTGAAGGCAACGAGTATTACATGTTTGTTTATCAAGTGTTCCCCGATGTGCGCCTCGTGGGCGTGGCCAACTCTTCGATTGGCAAGTTTGGCGGCGACACCGACAACTGGATGTGGCCCCGCCACACTGGCGACTTCTCGATTTTCCGCGTCTATGCCGACAAGGACGGCAACCCCGCCGCCTACAGCAAGGACAACGTGCCGATGACCCCCAAGCACCACCTTCCCATCAGCCTCGACGGCGTGCAGAAGGACGACTTCACCATGATTTGGGGCTTCCCGGGCACCACCGAGCGTTACATGTCGAGCTACGGCATCGACTACAACGTGGACACTTTCTATCCCGCCATCATCGACATCTTCGGCACCCAGCTTGAAGTGATGGAAGAGTACATGAAGGTCGATGACCACATCAACCTGATGTATGCCGACAACCACGCCAGCCTCGCCAATACCTACAAGAACTTCATCGGCCAGTGCAAGATGCTCCGCAAGAACAAGGTGAGCGAAAGCAAGGTAGCCTTGGAAAAGGACTTCACCAACTGGGTGAACAAAAACAACAAGACCGAATACAAAGACGCCCTGCCGAACCTGAAGCAAGCCTACAAGACCATGGGCGAAATAGCCAAGTATGTGTATTACCCCAACTTTGTGGCCCAAGCTGGTCCTGCTGGCATCGCCGCACAATTTGGTTCCTACTACCAAGCCTATATGGACAAAGACAAGGAAGCTCAAGAAATGTCACTCGCCATGCTGAAGGAACTGCCCGTCGAGAGCTTCTTTGAAGAAACCGACCCGCAGGTGGAAAAGAAGACCTTCGCCGAGATGCTGAAGACCTACAAGAAGGCTTTCAAGGCCAACGAACTGCCTGAAATCTACTCGATTATCGACAAGAAGTTCAAGGGCGACATCGACGCTTTCGCCGACGAGGTGTATGCCAACTCCATCTTCGCCACGCCCGAGAGCATCAAAGCTTTCTTGAACAACCCCAACCCCAAGAAAATCGGTAAAGACTATGCCTACATCATGAACACCTCGATGATGGATGCCATCATGGAGCACATGGGCGACTACCGCCAAGCTATGGTTGACATCAGCGAGAACGACCACGTTTTTGTGAAGGGTCTGCGCGAATACTACGCCGCCACCCAGCCCAACAAGAGCCTCTATCCTGATGCCAACTCGACCATGCGCATGACCTACGGCTCGGTGCAAGACTACATGCCCGCCGACGCTGTGCACTACGACTACATCTGCACCGCCAACGGCATCCTCGAAAAGTATGTGCCCGGCGACTACGAGTTTGACGCTCCCAAGCGCCTCATCGAACTCATCGAGAAGAGAGACTTCGGCGTGTATGCCGACGACAACGGCGAACTCGTCGTGTGCTTCCTTTCGACCAACGACATCACTGGCGGTAACTCCGGCAGCCCCATCATGAACGGCAAGGGCGAACTCATCGGCCTGGCCTTCGACGGCAACTGGGAAGCCATGAGCGGCGACGTGAACTTTGAGCCCAAACTGCAACGCACCATCAACGTGGACGCCCGCTATGTGCTCTTCATCATCGACAAGTACGCCGGCGCCACCAACCTCATCGACGAACTCGACATCCGCAAGAGCGAGCCTCAGCCGCTGCGCGTGGAAAATGAATAATCCTGTAGGGCTGACGTGGTACGTCAGCCGCAAACGACAAGCGGCTGCCACGATGTGACAGCCCTACAAACAAAATAAAAAAATCGGCCGTTTGGAATCCAAATGGCCGATTTTTTTTATTTTTGCGGCGAAATATGAAAAAACGGTTGTTCGCCATATTGCTATGCCTCGCCTCGCTGTCGGCAGCGGCCCAAGACTGGAAAGTGCTCTTTTCGGCCAACGGCGGCTTTTACGAAGAGTCTTTTGCCCTGGAACTGTTCAGTACCTATCCGGAAGGCCATATCCGCTACACCACCAACGGCAACCAGCCCACAGCGCAGTCGGCACTCTACACCGAGCCTTTGGTTTTGGACGCGAGCCTTTACTCGAAATCAGACATTTACACCATCGTAAACACCATTCCGTCGCAATTCTATCTCCCCGACAGCATTAAGCACTGCATCGTCATCCGAGCAGCCGTGTTTGACGACCGCGACAGTTGCATCAGCCCCGTGACGACCCAAAGCTATTTCATTCGCGCTTTGGGTTGCGACACGCATGGGCTTCCCGTGATTTCCATTGCAGCCGACTCGTTGGCCTTGTTTGATTATGAAACAGGTATTTTCATCCCTGGAGCCAGCTACGACCCCGTCGATTCGACGCACACAGGAAACTATTGCAACAAAGGTCGCGAATGGGAGCGGCTTATCAATTTGGAGTTTTACGAACCTGACAACCAAGGCATTAATCAGCAATGTGGTCTTCGTACGCATGGCGGTGCCTCGCGTTGGTTCCAGCAAAAAGGCTTGAAGCTCTATGCCCGCGAAGAATATGGCAAAAAACACTTCTCGCATCGGTTCTTCGAACACACATCCGTCGCCAAATTCAAGCATCTCAATCTTCATCCATTCCGATGCAGCAACTGGCATCAAACCGGAGGCACCGACTATTTGGCACAACGAGTGGCCGGCAACCTTCTGTTTGATGCAATGGCGGTGAGAGAAACTGTCGTCTTCATAAACGGCGAGTATTGGGGCATCTACACCTTAGAAGAAGCCGCCGACGAGCGTTACCTGGATGATCATTACGACGTCAACCTCGACAGCGTGACCATCATCAAGTATTGGGGTGTGCCCAACTACGGCGATCCCACAGAATGGAGAGCATTCCTGCAATGGATGAATGATGCCGACCTGACCCAACCCGACGACTCGGCATACGCATTCTCTCGTGTTGATGTGCCTGCTTTCATCGACTATATGCTCATGGAAACCTTCGCCGCCAATTTGGATTGGCCAAGCAACAATGTAAAAATCAGCCAAATGGCACCAGGCGCACCGTTCCGCTGGATGTTCTATGACGGCGACGGCTGCTTTATTATCCCAGAATATCTTGCCATATCAAACGCACTCGACCAAGGAAACAACAGCGTGATTTTCAGCCGTTTCCTTGATAACCAAAGCTTTCGGTTGCAGTTCTGCCAGCGATACAACGAGCTTTCCGAAACCTTTTTCGGCTACAGCTATATGAAATCTGTGTTGGATGAGTATCGTCATCAGGTTGAAGGCGAGATTGAAGCGCAAGCGCATCGCTTCCTCTTTCCGTGGAACAAGAACAAATGGTTGGCCGATTTGGAGCTGACCAACAATTTTCTCCTTCAGCGCGACCAGTATTTCAGGAGCGAGTTAAACAATTATTTAGGCTTTGGAGAAAAACAGTCGATGCAGATTTCCGTCCACCCCAATCCCTTCACCAACGGAATTCATATCAATATTGACGCTGTATTGTTTGATGCCGAAGAAATCGCCATCTACGATATGTTGGGCAGAAAGGTTTTCGCACAAGCCTGCCGAATGGAGAAAGGCCAAAACTATATCACCATCCGCCCAAACCTGCGCGAAGGCATTTATCTGCTGTGCGTGGCTGGTTGCTCGCAAAAAATAGTGAAGTTAAGATGAACAAGCGGGTAAAAAACATCTTGTGGGTAACAAGCATCGTGGCCATGCTGGTGCTATTTGCGCAAACCCATTGGCATCCCGTGAAGTTCAGGGCAATGAAGCACGACTCCAAAGAAGCCCCAAAACCCGTTTTGACCTTCGACACCTACAAAAGCGGTGAATTTCAGGGACAAACGGAACGCTACCTGCGTGAGAATTTCGCCTTCAGGGAATATGGCATCCGCACCTACAACCAATACTGCTATTGGCTGTGGAAGAAAACCTGCAACGACTTTTTCTTTCCCGGACGGCACCATTGGATGTATTACCGCCCAGGCGTACTCGACTATTACGGACGCGAAACCTCCAAATTCTTCGCAACCGAAAACGATTTGGACGAATATGTGAACCGCGAAGTTGAGATGCTGGTTGAGCTGCGCGACATCCTGAAACGCGACTTCGGCATTGAACTGCTCACTTTCATTGCGCCCGACAAGGCCTTCATCTATCCCGAGCACCTTCCGCGCATGACCCACGACACCACCGTGGGCGTGGCCGCCGCCCGATTCGCGCAACGGTTTAAGGAAACGGGCTTCCCCAACATCGACATGACACCGTGGTTTGCGGCCATGGCCGACACTTCACAGCGACTGCTGTTCATGCCGATGGACACGCACTGGACCTTTTCGTCGGCCTACGGCTACGACTCCCTGTTTCGGCTGATGGACAGCCTCAGCCCTTACAGCATTCCGACATTGAGAATCGACAGCATCACAGCGAGAAAATACGAGGGACGGCAAGACGACGAAGCCACGCTCAACCTTTTGTTCAAGGTCAGGAACAACACGCCCGACTATACCGCACACGTCAGCGTGGAAGCCGACAGCACCACGCGCAAACCGAGAGTGCTTTTCGTCGGCGACTCGTTCGTTTTCGCCTTCGAGAACTTGATGCCCATAAGAGAATTGGCTCAACGTGGACTTTGTGGTGGTGTATTCCGTTGGCTATCAATGGTGTCGCGGGACGAACGGCTTTGTTGAAGACGCTTTGACGGCCATCAAGGACCCTGAAAAGGTGAAAATCGCGCTGAAGATGAACGAAATGGAATCTTGGCCCGAACTGATGGAAATGATTCAAGAGAAGGCTGAAAACAAAGGCATTACGCTCGAAGAAATGCTCGAACTCGACGCAAAATGGTTAATTGAAAACGAAAAACAACAATAAATATGGTATTCAGCAGCAACGTATTCCTACTCTACTTCCTCCCTGTTTTTCTGATAAGCTACTTTGCCTGTCCAAAGCGATTCAGGAACTATGTGATTTTGCTCTTTTCCATCGTATTCTACGGCTACGGTGCTCCCGACTTCATCCTTTGGCTGCTCGGCTCCACCATCGCCAACTTTTTCTTGGTCAAACTGATGCACAAGACCGAAAAGAAACCGCTCAAAAAGCTGTACTGCGGCTTGGCCATCTCGGTCAGTTTGGGGCTTTTGGTCTATTACAAATACGCCAACTTCCTGATTGACAACCTGAACGCGCTGACGGGCGTGTTTGGTGCCAATCCCATCAGGATGGCGAAGGTGCTGCTGCCGATTGGCATTTCGTTTTTCACTTTCCAGTCCATCACCTACGTCATCGACACCTATCGCGGCCACAACGCCCCGATGGAAAAGCTGAGCGATTACATTGTTTACATCATGATGTTTCCGCAGCTGATTGCAGGTCCTATTGTGCGCTACTGCGACATCGAGGGCGAGATTCGCCACCGCCAATACAGCAGTGCCGATTGTCTGCAAGGCCTGTTCCGATTTGTCATAGGCCTTTCCAAAAAGGTGCTCGTTGCCGACGTGATTGGCGCACAGGTGGACCAACTGCTGGCCACGCCGCTCGCCTTGATGGACACGGGAACGGCATGGATTACCATAATGGCCTACACCATGCAGCTCTATTTCGACTTCGCCGGCTACAGCGACATGGCCATCGGCCTTGGGCGCATCATGGGGTTCCATTTTCCGGAGAACTTCGACAATCCCTACAACTCGGCGAGCATCACCGAGTTTTGGCGCCGCTGGCACATGACCTTGGGCGCGTTCATGCGCAACTACCTTTACATTCCGTTAGGCGGCAACCGCTGCTCGAAGCGGAGGATGTATTTCAACCTTTGGGTCGTTTTCTTGCTGTCGGGTTTGTGGCACGGCGCCTCGTGGAACTTCGTCGTTTGGGGCGCGTGGCACGGCTTGTGGCTCGTGCTTGAGCGCATGGGGCTGAAGAAGTTCTACGAGCGAATCGGCAAAGCCCCAAGCGTCGTCATCACCTTTATCATCGCCATGGTGGGCTGGGCCGTGTTTCGCATCGAGGACTTGGGCGAGGCTTTCACTTTCATTTCGAGGCTCTTCGCCTTCGATTTCAGCACTTTCGGCATCAAGGCCGACGCGCAGTTCTACACCATGCTCATCATCGCCTTGGTGTTTTCGTTCATCACCTTGTTCCCCTTTGGGAAGAAGCTGCAAGACACGATTTATTTCAAGGAATATTCAGTGGCAGGCACCATTGTGGCGTGGGTTCTGGCCATGTTCATGCTGTTTTTCTGCATCGCGGCCATCAACGCAGTGGGTTTCAGTCCGTTCATCTATTTCAGGTTTTGAAGTGAAGAGGGTCGTTTCCATAGCACTTTTTTGTCTATCCGTGGCCATAATTGCGCTACCTGCCATCCAACAAAATACGAAATGGTTGGAAATGCGACCGTTGGTTGGGCAAAACATTCCTGTGGCAACTCCTTCGTTGTCTTTTGAGAATTTTAAGACAGGCGTATTCCAAGACAATCTCGAACAATACCTTTCCGAGAACATTGGCTTCAGAGAACCAATGACGCGATTCTACAACCAATATCTTTGGGATTTTTTCAGAAAAACCTATAGCAATGAGGTGGCTATTGGAAAGGAAGACTGGCTGTTTTTCAATTTCAATGTCGATGAGTATTACGGCAAGGAGATGTATCGCTGGATTGAGTCGAACGACAAGGCGGTGGAACGATTTGAGAAGCAAATCCGGCTGCTGAGAAAGCTGATAGGCGTATTGAAGACTTTTGACATTGGTTTTCTGATATACACGACTCCCGATAAGGCGAACCTCTATACCCAGTTTCTGCCCGAACGTGATTTCGATACCACCACAATCCACGCTTACGATTATTACCGTCAGGCCTTAGTGGAAAATGGTATTTCATATATTGACATGGACAGTTGGTTTATCAATATGCAGGACACACTCGACTATCCTGCCATACCGCAAACTTCAGCTCACTGGATATTTCCCGCGGTATATGCAGCCGATTCGTTGTTTAGCTATATGGCTACGATGAAAGGCATTGAAATGCCAAGAATTGCCATTGGTGAGCGTCTTGAATGCAGCGAACTGACCAAAGGCATCATTCGCGACTTGGAAAAATTGCTGAATCTACAGCGCGACATCACTATTGATGAAAATATTTACTATGAGCGGGAGGTTAGCATTAGATCTGATTCCAATGCGTTGAAACCCAATGCGATTTTCATCGGCAACTCTTATTTCTTTGCCATCAACCAATATATCGATCTTAATGAGGTCTTCTCTGATGTGAGATATTGGTTCTACAATATGACTGAATACTATGGCCAAAGGTTACAAAAAAACAGGCCAATAAGCGAGACCGACCGTCTTTATGCCATCGTCAACGCCGACTATATTGCTTGGTTCACCGACAAGGCCCAGATGTACAAAATCTCATACGGATTTGCCGAAGACGCTTTGTTGCGGCTGTGTGTGAGCGACAGCCTTTGGGAAGCTGAGGTTGAAAAGGTGATGGTGGCTGAAAACGTCAACAAAACGCAAGCCGAGGACATTTTGAGGAACGACATCGAGAGAATCGAAGGGTTAGGTGGCGACTGCGTACCTACCATTCGCAACACAAGAGGAATTGTTTTGGCACAGACAGCCTATCGCATCAACCAAGATGAAAACTGGTTGAAGGCTTTGAAAATCAAGGCTTTTACAGATAATGAATCTTTGGAAAGTCTTGTCAAACGCGAAGCAATAAACGTGGTTGATGGTCTCCCCCTTTTACGCGATGACAAGACCGTCAACGACTCTATCTTGACGGAATTCAGGGTATATGAGGTGGTCGAAAACTGGAGAAACAACCCTGAGATGATTGATATCATTACGAAGCAGTTGGAAGAAACCGGCCTTACTTTTGAGGAACAATTGCTTATTGATGCCCGTTGGTTTGTCGACAATGAAAAAAACGATGAAAAATAAGATATATGCCATACTATGCCTGCTGACCTTGGGGCTTTTCGTGTTGATGTTCGTCCAAGAGCGCACACACTGCTTCAAGCTCAAACCCTTGAACGGCGTTTATTACGAAACAGTCGCCAAACCCCTGTCACTCAATTATCTGCGCGACGGTTCCTATCAAAGCAACCTTGAAAC
>CADAVB010000039.1:22562-64229 GCA_902791165.1 uncultured Bacteroidia bacterium | reverse complement strand
ATGGCTTGCGTTTTTAGATTATTTGTAATTTTAGCGATTCTTTCAGAGCAAAAATAAAGATTAATTGGATATGAACGACGTTTTTACTGACCAAAAAGAGAAATTGGTTTCTATCTTGAACGAAATCAATCTGTTACGCCAACAAGTAAATTACCTTTTGAGGAATGAAAAAGCCCTCGGACTGCTCGATTTGGATGTTTTGATGAACCGCACACACACCATTTACGACCAGCTTTGTGCCATCGATTTGGGTTCGCAAGACGAAAATGAGGACTTCGACCTTGACGCCGAAACCCTCGCCGGACTTTTCGGTATCGAAGAGGAGCCGAAATCCGCTGAGCCAGTCGCCCCCGAGGCCATTGAGCCTGTCGAAATGGCACCAAAACAAGATGTTCACGAAGAGTCAGCCCCTGGATTATCTTGCTTTGATAGCAATGACGAAACGGAATCCATTGAGCCCATCGCCCCCGAGGCCATTGAGCCAGTCGCTCCTGTGGCCATTGAGCCTGTCGAAATGGCACCAAAACAGGATGTTCACGAAGAGTCAGCCCCTGGATTACCTTGCTTTGATAGCAATGACGAAACGGAATCCATTGAGCCCATCGAACCTGTGGCCATTGAGCCTGTCGAAATGGCACCTGAACCTGCCCCAGAAAAGCCTTTGGGCGACGAATACGGTTTCTTCTTCCGTTTCGAAGATATACCGGCAGAAACGCCCATTGAGCCAGAGGCCATTGAGCCTGTCGAAATGGCCCTTGAACCCGAGGAACCCAAGGCCATTGAGCCTGTCGAAATGGAGCCTGAGTTGCCTGTGGACACGCCTGTGGTGATGGACGACAAGATTGTGCATTTCGTGGAAGAAATTCCTGAGGAAGAGATTCCCGAACGCGACCGCGTTGTGGCCGACGAGTTGCTGAAAGACAATACGTTTGAGATGCCACAGATGGAAGATTCGGGCTTCGAGATGGCTGTTCCCGAAACCTTGGGCGAAAGCATGATGCAAGAAGACCTCACTTTGGCCGCCAAATTACAGCAGAATCCCGTCCGCGATCTGAAGTCGGTTATTGGTATCAACGACAAATTCTTGTTTGTCAATGAGTTGTTTGGCGGAAGCATGGAGAAATACAACAAGTCAGTAGAAAACCTCAACGACTTGAAAACCCTCAACGGCGCGATGATTTACCTCAACGAGCTGAAGATTGAATTGCAGTGGAACAGCAGTAACGAGGCCTATCAAAAGCTGACGGAGTTGGTGAAGCGGAAATTTGAATAAGTTTTGATTATGAGCAAGTTGTATCTTGTCCCTACGCCGATAGGCAACCTTGAGGACATCACCTTGCGCTCCATCCGCGTGTTGAAGGAGGTGGACGGCATTTTGGCCGAGGACACGCGCACGTCGGGCAACCTTTTGCGGCATTTAGGCATCAGCAAGCCCTTGACGGCGTTCCACATCCGCAACGAGCATCAGGTGGTGGCGCGCATGGCCGACCGCATCGCGGCGGGCGAAACGCTCGCCTTGGTGACCGACGCGGGCACGCCTGCCATCTCCGACCCTGGCTTTCTGCTCGTGCGCGAATGCGTGAAGCGCGGTATCGAGGTGGAGTGCCTGCCTGGCCCGACGGCCTTCGTGCCGGCTTTGGTCAATTCGGGACTGCCCGCCGAGAAATTCCTGTTTGAAGGCTTCTTGCCCCACAAGAAAGGCCGGCAGACCAAACTGCGAGAAGTGGCCGAAAACCGCTATACGACCATCTTATACGAATCGCCGTTTCGCCTGCTCAAGACCTTGCAGCAGCTGGCCGAGGTGTGCGGTCCTGAGCGAAAGGTGTGCGTGTCGCGCGAGCTGACCAAAATACACGAAGAAAACGCCCGTGGCACGCTGGCCGAGGTCATCGCGCATTTTTCCAAAAAGGAAATCAAGGGTGAAATCGTTATCGTCCTTGAAGGGAAAGAGGGTGCCGATTCCGTTGCAACAATCGAAGAAACAGAGGATTAGCGTCGTCTTAACGCAAACAGCCTTTGCCAAAAACTCGGTTTTATGCTGCCGTAGTCTTTGCTGAGCTGCCGTTGGTAGGCTTCGAGGCGCAGGGCGAGGCTGCCTTTGACGCCTTCGGAGGTGAAGGTGGCACCGCTGACGGCATCCACTTGTTTTGCCATGGCTTCTTCAATAGTGAGGCCGTTCCATGAGGCGTAGAAACCGTTTGCCTCAACACGCTGTGCGAAACGAGGCGTTTCCTGGTTGGCCATCAAGACGACATCCTTGATGCGGTTCTCCGCGTCCAATGCGATAAGCAAGGGCGTGGGGCCGTTGTAGCCGTGCACCGAGGTGGAGTAGGGGGCCGACAGCAAAACCGTGCCCAACACATGGCCTTTCGCGTCCTTGACTAAATAATAGGAGGTGTCAATTGTTTGAACCTCAGCGGCTTCGCTGAAGTAGGGCGTTACGTCTGCAAGAGGCAATTCGGGCAGCCTGACGGGAGGCGGTGGGGTGCAGCCGCCCAAACACAAGGCACCTGCCAACATAAGACCGCCAAAAAGGGTTTTGATAGCTTTCATCAAAGGCAATTTGAAATTTTGCGCAAAATTACAGAAAAACGCTCAACTTTCAACGCTCAACTTTCAACTTTTATTACCTTTGCACCTAAATATAGTGTGTAGTTAGGAGTTAGGAGTGAGCAGTTAGTAGTTATTTTACTTCACACTCCACACTCATAACTTCACACTCAAAACTCAAAACTTAAAACGAAACAAAATGTTAGTCATCGGAATCGCAGGTGGTTCAGGCTCGGGCAAGACCACCGTCGTCAAGGAATTGGTGAACCAATTGCCGGAAAACGCAGTATCAGTCATTTCGCAAGACGCTTATTACTTCGACAATGGCGACAAAACGCCCGAGGAGAAGAAGCAGATCAACTTCGACCACCCCGACGCCATCGAGTGGGATCTGCTCATCGACCATCTTGACAGGCTGAAACAGGGCGAGACCATCCCCATGCCGATTTACACATACGTTACTTGTGCGCGCTCAAAGGAGGTGATTTATGTGCATCCTACGCAGGTTATCCTCGTGGAAGGCATCATGGTTTTGACCAACGAGGAGTTGCGCAAACGCATGGATATCAAGGTGTTTGTGGATACCGACGGCGACGACCGCCTGATGCGCATCATCCGTCGCGACATTGCCGAGCGTGGTCGCACTTGGGAAGACGTGCTGCGGCATTACCAGACTTTCGTCAAGCCCATGCACCAGCAGTTCATCGAACCCACCAAGCGCACCGCCGACATTATCCTGCCGCGAGGCTCCAGTCCCGTGGTGGTCGATATTCTCGTGTCGAGAATCAAGATGCACTTGGGAATGAGTTGAGAATCAACGAAAAAGCCGAACATTTTTGTTCGGCTTTTCTCTTTGTTGCCCAACCAGGACTCGAACCTAGACTAACTGATCCAGAGTCAGTTGTGCTGCCATTACACCATTGGGCATCTAAATCGGCGGCAAAAATACGGTTTTTTTGAATGTGGCAAGAAAAAATCGGGATTTTTTTGAACAAAAGTGGAGGCGGTGTGCACTCCGCCTCCACAAAACAATGAATTCAAGATGATTACAAATTACATTGTCGTTTCTCTTGTAAAGACGCGGCGCGCCACGTCTTTACAAGAGGTTACATCGTCTTAGCCCATGTGTCCTTCAAGGCCACAGTGCGGTTGAAGACCAAATGGTCTTTTGTACTGTCCTTATCGACGGTGAAGTAGCCGATGCGCTGGAACTGGAAGTGGTCGAGCGGCTTGGCGTCGGCCAAAAACTCCTCTACATAGCACACGGGCCTGATTTCCAACGAATCGGGGTTCATCATCTCTTTCATAGCTTCGAGCGGGGTCTTGCCTTCGTTTTGCAGGCGGGCCAGTTCGTCGCGCGGGTTTTCCACCTTCCAAAGGCGGTCATACATGCGCACCTCGGCTTCGAGGCAACGCTCGCAGCTCACCCAGTGGATGGTGCCTTTCACCTTGCGGCTGGCACCGGGCATACCGCTCTTCGTGTCGGGGTCGTATTCGGCATAGACTTCAATAATCTCGCCGTTTTCGTCTTTCTTGCAGCCTGTGCATTTCACGATATAGGCGTTCTTCAGGCGCACTTCGTTGCCCGGGGTCATGCGGAAGTATTTCTTCGGCGCGTCTTCCATAAAGTCCTCTTTTTCAATCCAAAGCTCGCGGCTGAAGGCAATCTTGTGGCTGCCAGCCGTTTCGTCCTCGGGGTTGTTGATGGCTTCCATCTCCTCGATTTGACCTTCGGGATAGTTGGTGATGACCAGCTTCACCGGATTGACCACGGCGGCCACGCGGGTGGCGGTGGCGTTGAGGTCGTCGCGGAGCGCGCTTTCCATCAAGGCGAAGTCGTTCAGGGCGTCGTAGGTCGTGTAGCCAATCTTGTCGATGAACTTGCGGATGCCCGTGGGCGTGTAGCCACGGCGACGGAAACCGCAAATCGTGGGCATACGCGGGTCGTCCCAACCGCTCACGAGGCCTTCGTTTACCAAAACGAGCAGGTTGCGCTTGCTCAGAAGGATATAGTTGAGGTTCAGCTTATTGAACTCGGTTTGGCGCGGGCGGTTGTCGTCCATGTTGCCGCCTTCGCCACGGATTTCCTTGAGCCAGTCGATGAACAGGTCGTAGAGCGGACGGTGCACCACAAACTCCAAGGTGCAGAGCGAGTGGGTGACACCCTCGAAGTAGTCGCCTTGCCCGTGGGCGAAGTCGTACATCGGGTAGGCGTGCCACTTGGAACCCGTGCGATGGTGCGGCGTATCCACGACGCGATAGATGATCGGGTCGCGGAAATGCATGTTGGGGTTGGCCATGTCGATTTTGGCGCGCAGTACCATCTTGCCCTCGCCGATTTCGCCGCTGTTCATCTTGTGGAACCGTTCCAAAGATTCCTCAACGGGGCGGTTGCGGTAGGGGCTTTCCACGCCAGGCTGCGTGGGTGTGCCTTTTTGCGCGGCGATTTCCTCGCTGCTTTGCTCGTCGATGTAGGCCTTGCCTCTTTTGATCAATTCTATGGCAAAATCCCAGAGTTGGGGGAAGTAATCGGAGGCGTAGTATTCGTTACCCCACTGGAAACCAAGCCATTGTATGTCCTCTTTGATGGCATCGACGTATTCCATGTTCTCCTTGGTGGGGTTGGTGTCGTCGAAGCGCAGGTTGCACACGCCGCCGTGTTGTGCGGCAATGCCGAAGTCGAGGCAGATGGCCTTGGCATGACCGATGTGGAGGTAGCCGTTAGGCTCTGGGGGGAAGCGCGTCTGAACGCGACCGCCGTTTTTGCCGTTGGCAAGATCTTCTTCCACCTTCGCTTCAATGAAATTGAGCGATTTCTTTTCCGTTACTTTTTCTTCTTCTGGGTTTGTCATAAAATGTTGAATCGTTGGTTGTTTAACTGTTGTTTAATAAGCTTTATACTTGTCGCCGGTCTTCTCGATGAGGATTTGGTAATACTCGTCGCTGTATTTCGGGTGTTCGCTGTTGATGGGCGTGTATTTGTGGTTGGGCTTGTTTTCCACGGCGGTGTTCACGTTGCCATCCATGTATTTCATGAACAGTTCTTGGTAGAAGCGTTTCCACATGGCGGTCATCTCATTGGCGGCATCGCATGAGAACTTGGTGAGTTCCTTCTTTTGGGCTTCCCTGCCTTTTATGGCGAAAACGCGCTCGCTCAATGCGGGGACGATTTTTTCTGCCCATTTCGTTTCCATCTCGCGCTGACGCTTGCGGATTTCGGGGTGGATGTAGTCGTATTTGGTGTAGGCCCAGTTGCTCATTTGGCTGAAGGTCCAGAAGGCGGCGGTTTCCGACCATTGGCTCATCGAGCCGTTGCCGACGCGGAAGCACTCGGGGATTTCGGTCATGCAGCTGAACATGGGGCAATAGACGCAATTGTCGGCGTCGTCCACGCCAAACCAGATGATGCCGCCCACAGGCCAGTCGTAGTAGCCACGGCATTGGGCCACGAAGCTGAAGCCGGTTTGTTGGGTGGCGGTGGTGCGCTCGTGCACATATTCCTGTCCGTTCACCTCAAACTGCATCGGACGCCAGCGGTAAGGGCAGTGGAACGGGCCTGCGCCCACGTCTTGCGACATGTCGAGTTCGGTGCCTTCCAGGTGGTCGCGCATGAAGTCCATCATGTCTAAAACACTGACTTTCTTGTTGGGCAACACCCACAAAGGCATACGGTTGGTGGGGAAGTTGTCGGGCGTTTGGCACATTCCGGCGGTGTAAGGCTGTGCGCGCTTGATGTCGCGGCCCGTGGCATAGCCCCAATAGTCCTTCATGTTGTCCGTCACCTTGTTGAACATGGCCCACACGCGCAGGTCGCAGAAACGGGCACCGCTGAAATCGACGGGATTGTAAACATCTGAGAACGAGAATTTTTCGTCCGGACCGTTGTAGAGCTTCATCTCCTTGGCGAAGCTGATGACATCGTCGGCATACACGCAATCGATGTTGGAGTCCTTAAACAGCTTGTCGATTTGCTTGAAGGTGATGCTAGTCTTGTTCTTTTTGGCCAAGGGGAAGGTGGTGATGCGGGCTTGGTTGGCGTGACCGCTAACGTAGCCGTCGGGGATGCGACGGGCAACCCACACAGCACCCTTGTTGGCCTTGCCTTTGCCAATCATTTCGAGAATCCACACTTCCTCGGTGTCGCAAATCGAGAACGACTCGCCTTCGCTGACATAGCCGTAGTTGGCCACCAATTCACCCATGCACTTGATGGCTTCGCGGGCGGTCTTGGCGCGTTGCAAAGTGATGTAAATCAGACTGCCATAGTCGATGATGCCTTGGCCGTGCCAGAGGACTTCGAGGCCGCCGTAGGTCGTTTCGCCGATGGCCAACTGGTATTCGTTCATATTGCCGACCACATTGTAAGTGTGGGCGATTTGTGGAATTTGGCCGCGATACATACCGCCATCCCAGTCATACACGTCGAGCATGGCACCGGCGGGCCAGTCTTGGGCGGGATAGTGGTAAAGTTCGCCATACAGCACATGGCTGTCGGCAGCGTAGCTGATCATGCAGGAGCCGTCGGTGGAGGCACCTTTGGTAATGAGGAAATTGGTGCAGGCGTTGGCTTTGCCGAAGCAGAGAACGAGAGCCAAGGCCACGATTGCAGTGCATACTTTTTTCATAGTGTTATGGATTAATGATGATTGCAAATTGAGCCTACAAAAGTAGTAAATTGTTTAATTGGAAAGGCGTTTATTTGACGAATTGTTTTTAGCCATGATATTTATTGCTACTTTTGCAGCAAGAATCAAACGAGAAAAAGCGAATGATGACCATCACTGAACAAGATAAAGTTTTTATGCGCGAGGCCATCCGTTTGGCCAACGAGAGCGTCAGGATTGGGGGAGGCCCTTTTGGTGCTGTCGTCGTGAAAGACGGTAAGATTGTGGCGGGCAGTGCCAATAGCGTTACTCAAAACAACGACCCGACGGCCCACGCCGAGGTGAACGCCATCCGTGAGGCTTGCCGCAAATTGGGCACTTACGACCTCTCGGGATGTGTGATTTACACTTCATGCGAGCCATGTCCCATGTGCCTCGGCGCCATCTATTGGGCGCACATCGACCGCATTTATTACGGCAACACAAAAAAAGACGCCGCCGAAATTGACTTCGACGACGAATTTATTTACAAAGAGTTGGACAAACCCATGCACGAGCGTCATGTGCCGTTGATTCCCGTTTTGGGCGAAGAAGCCATACAAACCTTTAGGCTTTGGAGCCTGAAAGAAGACAAAACGGAATACTGACTTTAGTCCGTTCAGCCTTTTTACTTCAGTTCGTACGTGTTGATGATGCCGATGGCCTCTTCCAAGACCATTTTGATGAGGGTGCCGTCGGCGCGGTAGGTCAGTTCAACCGATTTATATCCCCCTTTTGGCACCTTGCCTTTGGCAACGATGGAAACGGTCTTTGCTCCTTTGCTTTCGCTGACGGTGAGGTCGGCGTTGTTGTCGGCAGCAGCTTGCTCCCAATTACTTGAAAGACAGTTGAGAAGCGTGGCACGTTGCAGTTGTACCATTTTCACCTTTTCGGCATCGAGTTCGGCTTTTTTGCCGTCCAAATTAATCTTGACCTTTTGTCCGTCGATAATGAAATAATCGCCTTTAGGCGTGGTGTAAGTCATCGAAAGCTGGTCGTTTCCGTCGAAAGTGATGTGACCGGCCTTGTCGGTGGTCTTGCCCGAAACTTTCATCATTTTGACTTGCGTGAAATCGGTGTCGAATGTGGTTTGTGCGATTGCGCCGATGGAGAGGAACAACGCAATGATAATAAGTGTAATATGTTTCATTTCGGTAAATTGTCTAAAAAGGTTACTACATCGCTGACGGTTTCAAATTTGGCTAATTCCTGGTCGGGGATGACGATGCCGTAGTCGTCTTCAAGGCGCATCAGAAGTTGCAGGATGTCAACGGAATCTGCGCCGAGGTCTTTCTTGATTTGGGCGTCGAGCGTGACCCTTTCGGGCGCGATGCGCAACTGACGCGCAAGGATGGTTTTTACTTCTTCGTACATAATGTGTTGTATTTCAAGATTTCAGATTTCAAGATTTCGGACGCAAGCATTGCGTCCCTACAACTCCCAACTCCACACTCCCAACTCCACACTTAATACTCATAGTGTTCATACTTCATAATAATCTCTTCCATCGTCGCAGAAAGCGAACTGACTTCCATCTTGTAGGCCTGCTCGATGCATTTTTCCACTGCCGTCGCCTTGCTCGAACCGTGACCTTTTACCACCGTTTTCTCCGTGCCGAGAAGAACGCTGCCGCCGTAGTTCTGGTAGTTCATGAACTCCTTTTCCTCCATGAACATCCGCTTCATCAACAACGCGCCCAACTTGTAAATCGGTCTCGAATAGATGTCCTTCTTCAACTTCTTCAACAATTCCAAGGCCGTTCCCTCGGTGGTTTTCACCAATACATTGCCAGAGAAGCCGTCGCAAACCACAACATCATAGTTGCCGGAAAGCAGGTCGCGGCTCTCCATGTTACCCACAAAATGGATTTCGGGCGTTTCACTTAGCAAAAAGTGTGCCTTTTGTCGGATTTCGTCGCCTTTTTCTGCTTCTTTTCCTACATTAAGCAATGCAATGCGCGGATTTTCAATGTTATAGACATATTTCATGTAAAGGCTCGACATGATGGCGAATTGCCTCAAATGCTCCGGCGTGACCTCCACATTCGCGCCGCTGTCGCAGATTCCTACGATGCCGCCGTCCATGGTGGGCAGGATGGGGCAGAAGGCGGGGCGTATCACGCCTTTCACGCGCCCGATGCGGGTCAGGGCGGCGGCCACCAAGGCTCCAGTGGAACCCGTGCTGACCATAGCGTTGATGTCGTCGCGGTCGCGCAAGAGGCGCACGGCCTTGATCATCGAACTTTCCTTTTTCAGTCGGATGGCATCGATGGGGCGTTCCTCGCATCCGATGACTTCTGGCGCGTGGACGATTTCGATGCGTGAAGCGTCGTAGGTCTTGGCCTTCAAGTAGTTTTGCAAGGTGGCTTCGTCGCCAGTCAGGATGAGATGCAGGTCGGGCATCTTGGCCATGGCCGCCAACGCGCCGTCCACATTAGCCTCGGGGCTGTGGTCGCCACCGAAACAATCGATTAATATTTTGATCATGTTTGTGTCTTTGTTTTGCTGTCACCCCTACGGGGTTCCTGTTTTGTTTTTGTTTTTGTTTTTTGTCGGCAGGGGTTTACACCGCCTGCCTATTATCCCGTCACCCCTACGGGGTTCCCAAAACTCTCAACTCTAAACTCTAAACTGACTCTAAACTCTAAACACTACACACTCAACACTCAACACTCAACACTACACACTTAACACTTTCACATAACAACGTCTGCGTTTAATCTTCTCTTCATCAAACCGTTTCCATTGATTTTGGATGGCGTAATTCTCCTCCAAATTGGCGTTGGTTTCCGCGTATTTCACATTTCGGAGCATCTTCATCAATTCGGCGGAAACGATGACGCTCACGCCACGGTTGAGCCATTCGGGTTCCACACCGAGGAGGCAAAGGTCGATGACATCGGGCTTTCTCAGGGTCTTGAGCAGCCTTATTAATGTAAGCGGTGTCAGTTTTCCGCCCGAAGGTCTCACCGCGTCGGCGATGCCGGGGAAAGTCAGCCCGAAGCAAATCATCTTCTCGTTCTCGTCGAGGATGACGGCCACGTTTTTCACGTTGATGACCAATCGGAAGTTGTCAATCATCATCTTTTTCATGCCTTCGGTGAAAGGCACGGTGCCGTAAAGCAGTTCGTAGGACTTGTCAAGCAATTCGAAGATGCCGTCGGCGTATTTCTTGAGGAATTCATTGGTGTTGCGTGCCGTGCCGAGGTGCAGGTTGTAGCGTTTCATCACGAAAGCGGCCAACTTATCCACCTCGCCGTCGTAGTCCTTGGGAACGCGCAGGCGGCTACCCGTCCAGTCCACATCTTTTTGGTAACCGAAATTCTCGATAAAGGTCTGATAATAAGGATAGTTATAGCTCTCCTCGAAGGTGGCGGGATAGTCGAAACCCTCAATCAGCAGGCCTTCGCGCTCAAGGTCGGAGTAGCCCAACGGTCCTACCACTTCGTTCATGCCCTTGCTGACGGCCCAGTCTTCCACGGTCTTGAGCAGTTTTTGTGCAACTTCTTCATCCTCAATGACATCGAAGTGGTTGAAACGCACTTGTTTCTTGCCCGTCTTTTCGTTGGCGGCGCGTTGCAGGATGCCAGAAATGCGCCCTGCCATCTTGCCATCCTTGTATGCGTTGAAGTGGACGGATTCGCACATATCGTTGTAAACAAAGTCCTTACGGAAGATTTTCTTCTCGTCCATGTACAAGGGTGGCGTGTAGTACGGGTTGCCCTTGTAGAGTTTCAGCGGGAAGTCGATGAACTCCTTTTGCTGTTTTTTGGTTTTGACTTCTTCTATGGTTACCATTTTAATATGCAGTTGCTCAATTGTTTATTTGTTTGTATAGTTAATCCCCCACCCTTCGGGCACCCCCTTTGAAGGAGGAGTGCAAAAATAGGCAATTCTTTTGAAATCTTTGGAAAACTTATCATTGCGCCTCTAACCACCGCGAAAGGAACATATTATAAACGCTATAGGAAACACCGTCTTCGGTCGAGGTGGCCAAGATGAGTTCCTTGTCAAGCAAGGCTTCCAAAATTCTGCTTGAATTGGCCGAAGTGCCGATGTGGTATTTTTGGATGAAACTCGTTGCAAACGGCTTATCAACGGCTTGCTCCTTGGCCACGGCTTTCAGATAGTTCCATTGCAACGGGGTGAGTAGGTCGCGCCATTGGAAGAAAGTCTGTTCATTTTCGATGAGGAGTTGTCGCGCTGACAACAAAACATCCTGTAAACCAATGTTTTTCCCGCTTTTCAAAAACACATGGTTGCACAGCGATTGGGTGTAAAACGTGTGCGCTTTGGTCCAATCGAGGATGAAATCGACAGCCTCTTCGGTGATGTTTTTCTTTCCTTTTGCGAACATTCTCACGATGAAATCCGCATAGATTTCCCTATCAATTTTCTCGAGATAAAGGCAACGCGTGCTTTCGTAGAACGGGCTTCGGGCATCCGTAAACATCTCAGCCATAAGGTGTTTCTTGCTCCCGCAAAAGACAAACTGCACATTCCGCAGCGGCTGGATGTAGGAACGCAGCAAAGCCTCCATGTTGTTGCCGTATTTCCTCACCTGCTGGAACTCGTCGATGGCCACAATGGTCTTTTTGTCCAACTTCTCAAGGAACTCAAAAATGGACGCAAGGGTGTGCCGCTTCTCGTAATCAGATAGGAAAGTCATCGTCAGTTCGGGATTGCCGGTGAGAGGATTGTAACTCAACATCGGGCGCAAGCCACCCAAGAACTGGAGAAAGGCTTTGGCACCTTTTTTTCTGTCCAAGGAGGCAACCACCGCCTCGGAAAAAGTCTTGATAAAGTCTTCCAACTTCTCTGTGGCGTATATATCAACGTAACAGGTATTTACATTGATTTTTCGTTGCTTGATTTCGTCAAACACACGATAAATCAGCCCTGTTTTTCCGTAGCGGCGCGGCGAAATCAAGGTCACGTTGGAGCCGTTGAGGAGGTACTCCAAAACGGTTTCGGTTTCTTTCTCTCGGTCGCAAAAAAGGTCTCTCGACACATACGGCACAAGTGCAAATGGGTTTTCCATAACTATTCCTTTCACTATCTGTTTTCGATGCAAAATTACTATCTTTTTTGTAATATACAAAATAGATAGTGAAATTTTTGATTATTGACTTTCATTTGGCGACCTGAAACCTCACATCAACGATGCTTAGCATGGAAGCAAATCCCCAAACCATTAGGCCCGCAGTGGCTGCCAATGGTGGGATTGACGACGGTGGTGATGACGTTCAGGTCTTGGCCGAACTTCTCTTTCAGTTGCCGTTCGGCTTCGGCGGCGATATCGGGGCAGTCAGAGTGGCCGATGACCACACGGTGGGCTTTCACGTCCTCGCCGAGGTCTTCGACATATTGCACCAAACGCGCTATGGCCTTGGCGCGGCCCGTTTCCTTGCCGATGCTCACCATCTTGCCCTCGTCATTGAGGTGGATGATGGGCCGGATGCCGATAAAGCCGCCCATCGTGGCGGCCAAGCCGCTCACGCGACCGCTGCGACGGAAAAACTTCAGGTCGTCGGCGAAGAAATACATCGGGAATTTCGGCACTTCCACCTTGGCCCATTCCACGATTTCCTCGGCGGTCTTGCCCGCTTTCAGCAGGTCGGCCACTTCGAGGACAATGTTATAACATAACGCACTGATTCCCAAAGTGTCCACTTCATAGAACTTCCTTTCGGGATACTTTGCTTTCAGTTTCTCCACCGCCTGATTCATAATGGTGAAGGTGTTGGAAGTGCCCGATGAGAAATGCACATAGAGGATGTCGTTTCCGGCGGCAAATTCAGGCTCAAAGTACTGGGTATAAACCTCTTCGCTCATCGCGCTGGTGGTCGGCATGGTGCCGGCACGAAGCATGTCGTAGAACTTGTGGGAATCGAATTCGTCGAAGTCGATGTAGGGATAAATCACCTGTTCGCCCACGGTGTAAGGCATCGAAATGAGTTTGATGTTGTATGCGGCGCACTCCTTGGGAGTGATGTCGCAATCGGTGTCGCTAAAGAATGTCAGCATTTTGATGGTATTATTTTGTTATAGGACTATGACTTGTGACAATGACTATAACAGCTTGTTCCAAATGGTTGAACTTCAACTTTTTTTGTAAAAGCTGTCATGGTCATTTTCAGAAAAACATTCATACACAAACGATTATATAGTCATAAACTGGCTGTGCGCCGTTGTTCAACATAATTTCAAGGTTCTTGTATTGGTTTTGCAGGTCGGCAACGAGGCTTTCTGCTTCATTTTGAGGCACTTGCTCACCGAAGAAGATGAGCATCACATCGCGGGAGGCGGCACCAAGGCTCTCGACTAAGGCTTTGACGGCGGTTTCGCGGTCGGGACTGTCGCTGAGGAGTTGCTTGCCGCTGTATCCGACATAATCGCCCTTGCGGACGCTCACTTGGTCGCCCTCGGCATCGCGGATGGCGGTGCTGACCATGCCCGTTACCACGCTTTGCATGATTTCCGTGACGCTCGCGATGACTTCCTCGACATTGGCATTGTCGCGGTCGATAGAACCGATGCCGTAGTAGCCTTCGCCGATGGTGGCCGATGGAAGCACATGAATGTCAGCACCTTTATAAAGTTCGGCGGCTTGGTCGGCGGCCATTTTGATGTTCTTGTTGTTCGGGAACACGAGGATGTGTTGCGCGTTGATTCTCGCGAAGGCATCCAAAAAGTCCTGTGTCGAAGGGTTCATCGTCTGGCCACCGGCAATCACCTCGTCGGCCCCGATTTCGCGGAAGGCGTTGATGAGGCCTTCGCCCGAGGCCACCGTCACCACGCCGTATTTCTTGGGCGGTGTCTTGAACGAGGCGTTGTCTTGGTTGGTCGATTGATGGTGTTGCAGTGCCATGTTCTCGATTTTGAGGGTCAGGAACTCGCCGTATTTCTGCATTTCGTTGAGAATCACGCCGGGCGTGAAAGTATGCACATGCACCTTTATTATAGAGTCTTCGCGGAAAGCCACTACTGATTCGCCCACGCGGTTCAGGTAGTCGAAAACCACCTTCTCGTCGAAGGTTCCCAAATCGACCTTGGAGCGCATCAGACGGAGCAGAAACTCAGTGCAATAGCCAAATTCAAGGGTGCTGTTTTCGGTGAACTTTTCGAGTTCAACGGTCGGTGTCGGGGCTGTCGTTGGGACGATTTCTTCGTCTGAAATGTTGCCGTTCAGCGCGTCGTTCATGCCACGGAAGATGCTCAGCAAGCCCGCTCCGCCGCTGTCCACCACGCCTGCTTCTTTCAGCACTTGCAGCAGTTCGGGCGTATGGTCAAGGGAGGTTTGCATGGCCTCCAACAGGGTTTCAAAATAATGGTTGAGGTCGCCACTGGCATCAGCGCCTGCCGCGCCTTCGCGTAACACGGTGATGATGGTGCCCTCAACGGGAACAGGAACCGACTTATAAGCCTCGTCCACAGCCGCTTGCATGGCTTTGGCGAAGGCTTTTGCGTCGGCTTCCACCATGTTTTTCAGGCCTTTTGCCAAACCTGCGAAGATGCGCGAAAGAATCACGCCGGAGTTGCCTCTCGCGCCGAGCAACATCCCAGAAGAGGCGGCTGAAGCCAATTCCGACAGCGTTCCCATATTGTCTTTCAAGGCCGTGCAGCCCGCCTTGAGGGTCATCAGCATATTGTCGCCCGTGTCGCCGTCGGGGATGGGGAACACGTTCAGGTCGTTGATGACCTTTTTGTCACGCCCCAGTTGCACCGCGCCTTGGCGGAGCATGGCAGCAAAGGTTGGGCTATCTATTTTATTGATTTTCTGCATTATTTTGCTTTTTTATCACACTCTTCCGATACCAAGACCACTTCATCAGCTGCCTAAACGCAAACGGCTGCAAACAGTAGGAAATCATAATCGTCGAGGCCATGCCGATGAGGGTAATCAGGCCGATGGAACGGATGGCCGGATGCACGGCAAAGAGCAACGATGCCACCACAATGACAAGGATGGCCGCCGAGAAGAATATGGCGATTTTGTGCCAAGTCAGGATGTCGCGGCTGCCCGTTCGGGCCTCGGAAAGCAGGCCTTCGGTGATGAAGATGCTGTAGTCCACGCCCACGCCGAAGATGAAGGTCGAGATGATGATGTTGATGAGGTTGAACTCAAGGCCGAGCAAAGCCATGTAGCCTTGTACCATAAACCAGCTGAGCACCATCGGGAGGAACGAAAGCAGGGCCGTGATGATGTTGCGGAACGAAACCAGCAGGATAATCAGCACGAAGAGCGACGAAATCCACACGGCGATGTTGAAGTCGTCGTGGATGACCTCCACCATGCTCTTGCAGTAATAGAACGGCTCTAGGACGAAGGTCTTGGGGTTGGTGACCAGCTCGTCGGTAACGATGTCCTTTTCGTCGAAGCGCATGGCCACATCGGTGAAAATCATGTATTGGTTGTCGGCGTTACATTCGATGAAGTTGCCCAAAAGGTTGTCGGGAATCACGCCGCTTTCCATCAGCGAGGCGGGTTCATATTCGGCATCAAGCAGGTCCTTGAACTCGTAGAACATCATCGGGTCGAGGCCAAAGTCCTTCGCACCCTTGTCGATCATGCGGATGGCCTCGGCTTTGCGCTCGTCGGTCCAATAGGCGTTCCAAGCGGCGATGCGTTGCTCTTGGTCGGCTTGCGTGACGAACAGTTTGGGTATCATGTCGGTATAACTGTGCACAAGTCCTTGCTGTTTGAGCGTTTCCAACTTGGGCATCAGCAGTTTGTCGGCTTCCAAAGCCTCGTCAATGTCGGTGCTGACGGTGGCAAAATAGAGGTGGAAAAAGCCGTCGTTGTTCTTCGCGTTGAAGAGCGATTCGGCCTCGGTTTCGGCGGGCGAGTTGTAGTCGAGGTTGCGTAAGTCGCTGTCAAACTTTACTTTAGGCGAGAAAAAGATACCCACCACGAGGATAACCACAATCAGCGCAAGGAACCACGGTTTCTTGTCGAAAGGCAGGTTGTTGAGGCGCGAGAGGCGACGGAAAGTTTTGTCGTTGGCATCGACATGGCGTTTCGGTAGGAAATGCGGCAGGAAAACAAGGGCAAACATCGTGCTTCCAAGCAGCGAGAAAGATGCGAACATGCCGAAATCGCGGAGCAAGTCGCTCTCGGTGAACAGCAAGCTGCAAAATGCGCCTACCGTAGTGATGCAGCCCAAAAACACCGGCGTGGACTCGTCTTGAAGCAATTTTTCGGGGTCGCCGACAAAGAAATGGTGGATAAGCACGTGCAGACAGTAGCTGATGGCCACGCCGAGCACAATCGCGCCCAAACCCAAGGCCATGAGCGACATTCCGCCCTTAATCCAATAGATGCAAGCCAAGGAAAAAGCCGCACCATAAATGATGGGCAACAGCATCTCCCAAATAAACGACAAACTCCTGAAACATAATCCGATAAGTATCAAAATAAGAACGATGGAAATGCCCACCGTCAGGACGAGGTCGGCGCGGATGCGGCCTGCGTTCGACACGCTCCCTATGGGGTCGCCGTGGGCGTGAACTTTCACGTCGGGATGGGCGGCCTCAAACTCTTTTTGCGCCTTCGAGAGCATCTTGGAAAAGTTCGTCGAAGCCCAAGAATCCAACGAGCGGAACGCCGGCGCAAGGAAAGCCAGCGCCACGGTGCTGTCGGGACTAAAAAGCTGTCCGTCAATGAGATTGAAACTTCCAACGGCACCTTCCAGCATATCGCCAAGCACGGCATCTCGCAGGTTGAGGGGGTCGTAGGCAATGGCTTGCGTGACTTCGCCCGTTTCGTCCTCCATCATCAGATTGTAGTTCACCCACATCTGCTCTTGCACAGCCTCGGGTTCCATCATCTTCTCAAACGTGGCATACGCCGACGTGTCGATGAACGAAGGAATATGCTCCAAAACGAAGTCCAAGGCATTGATGGCCACTTCAGGCTCCAATTTGTACAACACATTGTTAATGAAATGGTTGGACGAGTCTTTCTCGAACAGCAATTCCACAAATTCCTCGGTTCTTTGGGCCAAAATGTCGGTGGAAATCGGTTCGTCGGCAGAGGTTACCTGAATGTAAATCTTGTCCTTCAACTCAATGGAGCCGAAAGCCAACTGGCTCTCCACGCTCGATTCGGGCAGGAGTTTGGAGATGTCTTCCTCGAAATGGAGTTTCAGGCCGAAAAAGAGGAATACCGCTGTGGAAATCAGCATAAGACTGTACATCAGTGCTTTGCGTGAGTTGAAAAAGCGGTATAAAGGTAAAAATATCTTGTGCATGGAGGTTGCTTTTAAAAAGTGGCAAAATTACCACTAATTTTTCTTTTTGGATGTTTTTTTCTTCGTTTTTTTGCAATAATCCGTATCTTTGCCCCCCGAAAATTGTCAATTACAGAATTATGAAAATCACCAAGATTCATGCAAGAGAAATCCTCGATTCGAGAGGTAATCCCACTGTGGAAGTGGAAGTAACATTGGAAAACGGCGTGATGGGTCGCGCCAGCGTGCCTTCGGGTGCTTCAACGGGTGAGAACGAAGCCCTTGAGCTTCGCGACGGCGACAAGAACCGCTACGGCGGCAAAGGCACCCAAAAGGCTGTTGATAACGTGAACAATATCATCGCTCCGGCCCTCGTCGGCGATTGCGTGTTCCAGCAACGCGCTTTGGATGCCAAGATGATTGCCTTGGACGGCACGCCCACCAAGAGCAAACTCGGCGCCAACGCCATCCTCGGCGTTTCGTTGGCCGCTGCAAGAGCCGCCGCCAATGCGCTCCACATGCCGCTCTACCGTTATATTGGCGGCACCAACACTTACACACTCCCCGTCCCGATGATGAACATCATCAACGGTGGTGCCCACTCCGACGCCCCCATTGCGTTCCAGGAGTTCATGATTCGTCCTGTGGGCGCGCCCACGTTGAAGGAAGCCGTGCGCATGGGTGCCGAAGTGTTCCATGCTTTGGCCAAATTGCTCAAGAAACGTGGCCTCTCCACCGCTGTCGGCGACGAAGGAGGCTTCGCTCCCGCACTTGAAAACACCGAGGACGCCCTCGACATCATCTGCCAAGCCATCCGCGAGGCCGGCTACGAACCCGGCAAGGATGTGAAAATCGCCCTTGACTGCGCCGCTTCGGAGTTCGCCTTCATCGAAAACGGCAAGTATTTCTACGACTACAGCCAACTGAAGGGCGGCAAGAAGAAAGACCCGAACGGCAAGAAACTCTCTGCCGACGAGCAGGTCAAGTTCCTCGAAGAACTCATCACCAAGTATCCTATCGACTCCATCGAGGACGGCCTCGACGAGAACGACTGGGAAAGCTGGGTGAAGCTCACCAAGGCCATTGGCGACCGCTGCCAGCTCGTGGGCGACGACCTCTTCGTGACCAACGTGAAGTTCCTCGAAAAAGGCATCGCCATGGGCGCGGGCAACGCCATCCTCATCAAGGTGAACCAAATCGGCTCGCTGAGCGAAACCCTTGACGCCATCGAGATGGCCCACCGCCACGGCTACAACACCGTGACCAGCCACCGCTCGGGCGAAGGGCGAAACCGAAGACACCACCATCTCCGACATCGCCGTGGCCACCAACAGCGGCCAAATCAAGACCGGCTCACTGAGCCGCACCGACCGCATGGCCAAGTACAACCAACTCATCCGCATCGAGGAAGAACTGGGAGGCCAGGCTGTTTATGGCTACAAACGCATCAGATAATTTTCTGAACCTGACATTTTAGCGCGGGCAAATGAGAGTTTGTCCGCGCTTTTGGTAGGTTGGGACAAAAACAAACCGAGCCTTTCGGGAAAGATGTTTATCTATGCACCCAAATTTTAGTACAATGAAGAAGTTAGTTTCGTTGTACAATGAAGAAGTTAGTTTCGTTGAGAGTGATGTTGGCTCTCGTAATGTTTTTTTCGACCTTATTCTGCATAGCACAACCTCCTGGAGGTGGTCGTCCCCCCGGTGGTCGTCCCCCTGGTGGTCGTCCTCCGTTTGGCGGCGACAGGCAATGGGGCCAAACGGAAGGCAATATGCCCACCGTGAAGCCAAAGAAGAAAGTGCGCGAAGGCGACACGTTCACGGTGGTTGGCGTGTTGCGCGACGCCAAGACGGGCGAAACCATGCCTTTTGTCAATCTGGCCGTGCTCGACTCTGTCGATAACGAGTTTGTCAAGGGCGGCATCAGCAATATGGACGGCGCATTTGAAATCAACGGCGTGCCGCAAGGGGGATTCGTGTTGCGCGTGTCGGCCATCGGATACGAGAACTATCTGCATTCGTTCCATGTGACCAACAATACCAACATCGGCACTTTGCGCATCAATCCGGGCGTGACCTCGCTGGGCGAAGTTACGGTGTCCGCCGAAAGGCCGCTCTATGCCATGGAAGGCGAGAAATTGGTTTACAACGTCAGCGAGGACCCGTCCATTCAAACGGGAACCACCGAAGATGCCTTGCAGAACGCGCCTGGCGTGGAGGTGGACGTGGAGGGCAACATCACCCTGCGCGGCGTGTCGAGCGTGGAGATTTGGGTGAACGACAAACCCTCGAAACTCACCGAGGAAAACCTGAAGACATACCTCCAAACGCTACCCGCCAACGCCATTGCGCGCATTGAGACCATCACCAACCCATCGGCCAAATATGCCACAGATGCAGAGGCCGTCATCAACATCGTGACCTCGGCGCACATCAAGAGCAACCAATTCATCAGCTTTGGCGTGAACGGATCCAACCAGCCCTTCGTTTCGCCTTGGGTGAGCTACATGTGGAAGAAGGAAAAACTCAGCGTCAACCTTTTTGCTTCAGGGCGTTACAGCAACAGAATTAACACGACCGACAGTTGGGAACTGAAGCTCGAGGACGCTGCCACTGAAGGCTTGTATGACTCTGTGTGGTACAAGACGACAACCCAAAAAGAAGACAACCGTAGCATCAGCGGCAATGTTTTCATGAATATCGACTATGAGATTGACTCGACGAGCGACATCTCCTTCGATGCTGGCGGCTTCTACAATAACAATCGCAGTCTTGGCAGCCGCCGCGAAGAGCAAACCTTCTTCTTGCAGCCCTTCGACAGCATTTTGGCCTACAGCATGGGCGACACAACCCTTTCGCAATCGGGTTTCGGCCATTTTGGAGCAGACTACACCAAGAAGTTTGACGACAACGGTCACAACCTCCGCGTCGGCCTGAATGGCAGGTTCAACAGAAATGCTTCTGACTATTACAACAACCGATTCTATGACGTTTACACCGATCTTGATGAAAACCGATACCTGTTGAGCAATCAGAATGGTTTCGGCTTTAATCTCGATGCGCGCTACAACCGGCCTTACAGTGAAGACGGCGAGCTTAGCTATGGCTTGCGTGTCGATAATCAGCTCAGCAACAGCGACTACAAGCGTTTCTATTCCAAAGATGGCGGCATCAGCTACGACAGTATCGACGTGCTTCGCACCTATCATTTCAAAGGCGTTGAAACCGGTGTCGTAGGCGATGTCAACTGGACCCACCGTTGGGGTGGTTTCACCTTGAGCACTGGCTTGGGCGTGGGCGGCGATCGTATTGGCTACAACTACCAGGGTGACATGCCGTTTGCCGACGACAGCACCCTGTATTTCCTCAATGTGCGTCCTTCCCTCCATTTGACCTATCGCACGGAATCGATGCACAATTGGAAACTCAACTATTCGATGCGTATGTCGCACCCTGATGAAGACCAAATCAGCACCTTCCGCAGGTATGGCGATGACAGTTATTCGACGGGCAATCCACTCGGACTCAAAAATGCCTATACCCATAATGTCGAAGCAGGTTGGCAGAAGTTTTTCGAGCGTTTCGGCAACATTGGCCTCGAGGCCTACGGTCGATGGAGCACCAACGAAATCAGCAGGCTGACCGATGCAGAATATGACGACTATCTGGATCGTATCGTAAGCTATTCTATGCCTTATAACATGGGTACCTCATGGCGTTATGGCACTTCGCTCAATATGACCTACCGTCCCACGGGATTCTTCAACGTGCGCCTGTATGCCAACGTGTATGATTATGGCTATCGCATGGAATATGACCGCAACGGCGTGCATCAGATCGACCAGCGCGACAAATGGTCGTGGAGCGTGCGCGTCAATGCCTGGGCCAAGCTCTTCGACCGACTGCAAGTCACGGCTTCGGCCAACTACAACTCGCCGACCATCAGCCTGATGAGCGAGCGCAAGGCACGTTACTTCCTCAACATGGGTATGCGCAGCGACTTCTTCAACCGCCGGCTGTCGGTGTTCGTCAATGTGCAGGATATTTTCAACTGGGGCGCCAAGATTGGTTCAGGTTCGAGCAACACCAACCCCTATTATCTCAGCGACAGCACCCGAAAGATGCTGAACAGCCGCTACATCTCGGCAGGCTTCACCCTCCGATTCGGCAAGCTCGAACTTGAGCGTCAGGCCAAGGAAGGCAGCAGCGAAACGGGCGACAGCCTGGATTGATACGGCTCTTCAAGAAGGAATGGCTTCTTTGATGGCCTGGTAGAGTTCGGGCAAACGTTTCGAAAGGGCCACGGGACGACCGTTTTCGATGAAGCAATGGGTGCTTTGGGCGGTGCAAACCGTCTTTTCGCCCACACGCATGGTGTAAGAGAACTCAAACTTCATTTCGCTCACCTTGCTGATGCCAACTTCAATATCGATGACATCCTTGAAGGTAGTAGGGCTTTTGTAGTTGCAAGCAATTGAAACGACAGGCGAGAACACGCCATCGGCCTCGATCTTGTCGAAACCGTGACCCAATTTGTCGAGATAGTCCACGCGGGCCTCTTCCATGAAACGGACATAGTTGGAATGGTGCGTCACGCCCATGCGGTCGCACTCGTAATATCTCACTTCGTGTTGGTAAGTGTGCATCATGTTTTCATCAGGTTGGGGCGACAAAAATACGAAAAACTCCCCAATGGCGCTTAAAGCCCAAGTTTCAATCCCAGAAAATACGTTCTCGGCATTGAAGGGCCGTAGATGTAGCCAGCGTCGCGCATCGCGCCTTGGTCGAAATCGTTTTGGTAGCTGTTGAAAATGTTCTGCACTCCGCCGTTGAGTTGCACGGCAGTGCCGACGGTGAGCGGGATGTCGTAGGTGAGTTTCACGCCCATGTCGAAAAACGCTGGTGTGGTTTTCTCGCAATCCTCTTCAACGTAGCCGGCGTAGTGCTGCACCAGCATTGGTCCGGTGAAAATTCCTGACATGGAAACCCGAAGGCGTTCTGTTATGGGGCAAAGCAAAGAGAGGTAGCCGTAATGGTCGGGCGTGCGGAACATTCTGCGCTGTGGCACAATGTTGGGGTTGTCGCTCCACTGTTCAGGTTCTTTGTAGCGGCTTTGCTGCCATGTGTAGCCGGTTTGTAGGGCAAAATCGCCGCGCTTGAGTTGGGCCTCAATGTTCACGCCGCCCACATGAGCACCTGTTCCGTTGCGGCGTTCCATAAGGATGTTCCCCTGGTTGTCAATGCCGTTGGGATGAAGCACAAACACGTCACGCAAGTCGGTGTAAAAGCCTTCGACCAACAAATCGAAGTCGTAGGCGCCGATAAAACGCTCCCAACCCACCGAGCCGCTGAAACTGTGGCTGTATTCCGGTTTCAATTCGGGGCTTAAGGTGATGAGCATCACATCGCCGCCCACGGCCATGATGTGGAGGTCTTCGTCAAAAGCCTGTGGTGCGCGAAACCCCGAGGAATAACTGGCTCTCGTGACGATAGAGGGCACGATTTCCCAACGCACATTGGCTCGCGGGCTGAACACGGGCTTGTCCATGAGGCTGTGCTTGTCGGCACGCAGCCCGACAAGGAAGCCGAAACGCTTGTTTTTCCATTCGTTTTGCACAAATGCGCTTGCCACGTCGGCGTGTTGGTCCACCACGCGGTTGTAGGCCGGCTGCTTATCGACGAGATGGTTTGTCGCCCATTCGGCACCAGCCACGAGGGTTGAAGGCATGAAAAGCAGTTTCGGGAAATTGTAGGAAGCCTGTGTGCCCAGCACCGAGCTGAAATCGGTGGAGGAGCCGTAAGCGTTGAGGTCACATTCGGTTCCGTAATAAGTGTTGCGGCTGATGTCTTGCAGCGATCCGAAAACCGACAAATGGAGGCGCGAGTCCTTGCTGAGGAAATCGTAAGTGAGGCCGCCGCCATGCACATGATGCTCGGCTTGTTCGGCCACATGGCACATGTGGGGAAGCCTTTCGATGCTGTCGCCGCCCCTACGAAACTCGTAAAGGCCGTGATACTCAGCGGCAATCTTCGAGCCTTGGCCGAACCTGTAATACGCACGGGTGCCGATATTCATGGCTTTCTGCTTGCCCAATTCCGTGAAGCCGTCGTCGTCGTGGTCGTAGCCCTGACGGTTGTGAGCAGTGCCGAAAACGTATGCTCCCGCCTTGTAGTCGTTAGAGACCAACGAAGCGTTGAAGGAACTCGTGTTGTCCCACGATTTTCCGTTGATGAGTCTGGCTGTGTTGGCCACCTCTAATGTGTTCTTTATCGGCTCGCGGGTGATGATGTTCACCACGCCGCCGATGGCGTTGGCGCCAAACAAGGCCGATCCGCCGCCCCGAATCACCTCGATGCGGTCGATCATAGAAACGGGAATCTGCTCAAGTCCATACACGCCCGCCAATGCGCTGAATACCGGTCGACTGTCAATGAGGATTTGTGCGTATTTTCCTTCCAAACCGTTGATTCTCACCTGGTTGGTTCCGCAGTTTTGGCAAGTGTTCTCAACCCTCAATCCAGGCTGGAAATTCAGACCTTCGGCCAAATTTACCGCATTGACACGTTCCAAGGCTTTGGGATTCAACACATTGACCACTATGGCCGCCTCGCGACGGTCCACAGCCACGCGGCTGGCCGATACCACCACGTCGCCCATCACCTGCGTGTCTGTCTCGATCTCGAAATTGAGTTCCTTGCTCTCGCCACGTTTCACGAAAACCTCTTTTGAAACACTGATGTAACCCACCGACGAAACTTCGACGATGTGTTTTCCTTCCGTCAGGTTCGTGATGAAAAAATGGCCGCTCTCGTCGGTCGAGGCGCCTTTTGTGGTGCCTTTTATCGCCACATTGACATACGGAATGTGCTCATGTGTGTGTTTGTCAATGACATGGCCAAAAAGGTTGGCATCGGTGTTTTGTGCGGCGGCGACGCAACTCATCATCGCCAATGCCAATAGAACGAATATCTTTAGACTTTTCATGATAGCTAAATTTGGGCGGCAAAGGTAATAAAATGCCGTAAAAGTACGGCGACAAAAGCATCATTAACCTCAAAGCGAACGCAACGAGACCGCAAAGCCGCCGCAACGCGCCATCTTGATTTTCAGTTTCGACTTGGCAGTAACTTTCTGGCGTGTAATGGTATAGGCCTGCGGATTGTAACTTTCGCCCGGAATGCCGTCGGCGTTGTCGGCATCGGCATAGATGGTGGCCTCGTAGGTAACTCCAGGCTTCAAGAAATCCAGCTTCACCGTCACCTCGCGTGCATTCTCGTCGGTGATACCGCCCACATACCACACATCATGCGGTTCGGTATGCCAAAGGTCTTCAATCGAAGCATCGTCGGGCAAGGCATACACGAACTTTGTAGCGTTGGAAATCACGCCTTTCTTGCCGTCTTTCAAGGTTCCGATACCTTCGGCGGCCTTGTTCAAGGTGGCCAATTTCGGGTGGCGCGCCGTCACGATATAGGCACCTGGTTCGGCTTCGAGATACAGGCTCTTGTCCCAGTCCACGGCCACGTCTTTGATGAACTGGAAAGCGTCCATGAAAGGCTCGTAATGCTCTGGGAAGTCGGCGGCCATCTGCAAGGGTGAATAGAAAGTGACGTAAAGTCCCAATTGGTTGCAGATGGTATGTTGCATTCGGTTGCCTTGGTCCCAGCTGACGATTTTGCCCATGTCGGTCTCGAAGATGCCAGGCGTGTAGTCCATCGGGCCGCCTTGCAGTCGCGTGAAAGGCAAAATTGTGGTGTGCCCCGGCTTGATGCGACCGCGGAACTCCGTTCCCATCGCGCTCTCGTTGCCAATCATGTTGGGCCAGGTGCGGCACAATCCCGTCGGGCGCACGGCCTCGTGGGCGTTCACCATGATGCGGTGCTTGGCGGCTTCGGTGATGGCATAATGATAGTGGTTGTTAATCGGTTGGCTGTAGTGTCCTTCAGCGTAGGGAATGATGGTACCCACATAGCCGCTCTTGACGGCGTTGTATCCGTATTGGTTCATCAAGTTGTAGGCTTTCTCCATCCAACGCTCGTAGTTCACCGTTGAAGCCGAGGTTTCGTGGTGCATGATGAGGCGGATGCCCTTTTGGTGGGCATATTTGTTGAGCGCGGGCAGGTCGAAGTCGGGATAAGGCGTGAGGAAGTCGAAAACACATTCCTTCTGCTTGCCGTACCAGTCTTCCCAGCCGATGTTCCAGCCTTCGATGAGGAGGGCATCAAAGCCGTGTTGGGCGGCAAAGTCGATGTAGCGGCGCACATTGTCGTTGTTGGCGGCATGACGGCCGTGGGGCGTGGCCTTGGCGTAATCAGTCCGACCCACCTGAACCGACGGGAAGTCGTTGGTGTAGGACCAGCAGTTTTTGTCCGAAATCATCTCCCACCAAACGCCCATGTATTTCACGGGGTGGATCCACGACACATCCTCGATGGCACAAGGCTCGTTGAGGTTGAGGATAAGGCGTGAGGCCAAAACCTCAGTGGCCGAGGTGCATACCATCACGGTGCGCCAAGGCGTGTGGCAGGGCGTATTGAGCCGGCCTTTGTAGCCAGCGGCATCGGGGCAGAGCCACGAACGAAACGTGTAGCTTGAAGGGTTCAACGAATCAACGATTAAATCGAGGTGCATCGTCGGGAAATCGACGGTGGCGGCCTCGTGGATGTTGAGGTAGAGTCCGTCGTCTGTCTTCATCTGCAAGGCGGTTTGCACACCCGTTTTGGAGAAGGGCGTCCAAGGCCAGCCGCCGCCTTCGTGACTGGCTTCCCAGAGGGCGGGGATTTCCGACAGCCGCGACTCGGTGTAGTTGTATTCCTGTGTGTCGTAATCGCCCGGAATCCACCAAGCCTTGTGATTGCCCGCCATGGCAAACTCGGTCAGTTCTTCCTTGAACCAGAAGCAGGCCAAGGCGTTAGGAATGGGAAACTCGTAGCGGAATCCAAGGCCGTCGTCGTAGAGGCGGAAACGGACTTGCATGATGGTGGCACGGGTTTCGGTGGAGTGGTCCATGCTTGCGACGGAGCCAACCGGTTGCTCTAGGGTCACCAAAAGCTCGTTGTAGTGGTTCCGGATTTTGGCCTCTTCGCCCCAAACGGGTTCCCAAGTCTCGTCGAAAGTGGAGTCGAAAGTGGAATACTTTGTTTCTTTCAGGACGAAATGGTCTTTCAAGTCGTCGCGCCATTCGAGAATGAAGCCCATTTTGGAGGGCAAAACCACGGGTTTTCCAGCGCGGTTGAGGGCGTAATACGGCACGCCATCGCGCAGTTCAAAGCTCAGTTCAAGCTGTTTGTCAGGGCTTTGCAGTTTGATAGGTTCGTTGGCGAAAGCCGTTGCCAAAAGGCTTGCTGTCAGACAGATAAGTATGAATAATGTTTTCTTCATGGTGTATGTATTAAGTGTTTTTGTTGTTTTTCAGCATTTTGCCCCGAATATGCCTCAAAGCTGCGGGCAACATCTCCGGCTCCATCATCTGGAGCGCGGTGTATAGCTCGTCGCGCAATTCGGGATAGTGGGCACTTTGCGCGTAGGTCAGCTTGATGGCCAAGGTTTTCACGCCGACGGGTTCGTCGGAGAGTATCAAGTTGAAGCAGAAATCGAGGAAATCGGTACGGATTTGGTCTTGCTCGAATGTTGTTCTTTCTAAAAGATTCAGAATCAGGCGTTTCTTTGTGGTGCTTTTGGTACGCATGGCCTCGTCGATGAGGGTGTTTTGCCGTTCGGTCAGCCATGCGTCCGCCGTTTTGGACCAATGCGTCATCACCCAAGCAGCATTGTCGGAAGTTCGTTTTTGGCCTCGTCGCCGCTGATTCTTCCAGATAGTATGGGCTTGAGGTTGGGCATGGAGCGTTCTTTCCAGTTATCACACAATGCTTCGATGATAATCATTTCAGCAGTTTTTTGGTTTCAACCTCTTCCAAAACCATCATTTGTTGAATGGCGATACGATTAAGCTCTTTAAGACGGTCTTTATATTTTTCAATCCATTGTTTCACTGAAAGAATGAATCGGTTAAGACCGGCTGCGTTTTTAATTCCCTCGAATTCGGGGGAATTAAAATTAGGATTGTACATTTCTTCCCAAATGCCAAGAAACTCGATGGTGTTTTTGTTTCTCAACCATTTTTCTATCAAAGCCAGCCCGTTCTCAATACCCTTGACCATGTCTGTTAGGGAGATGTAGTCTTTTTCATCTATTGCGAGGATGGTTATTTCTGTATCGTTGACTATTATTTTTGCCATATTGCTTTTGTATTTTCTTTGCAAAGATAACACTTTTTTCCTTTAAGCAAGAAGTGAAATTTTCCCGTTTCCCGAAAAACAAGTACTTTTGCCAAAAATAAACCCAATGAAAAAATACAAGACCGCCATCATCCTTTTTTTGGTCTTCGAGGCCATCGCCGTTTCGTTGTGGCTGACATCAGGCAGCCTTTTCTACCTACTCAATTTCTCTTATATCGGCTGTAGCCTTGGCCTCGGACTTGCTTTGTCGGCGGCTGATTGGAAATATGCGCGTGAATTAATACAGTTTTGCGTGGGCGCGTATATGCTCGTTTTCCTGGGATTAATGTGCAGGGAGAACATGCAGATGGAAGGCTTTTGGTATTATTTGTTCTCTGGAGTGTTTGGTGCAGGTGTGCTGCATTACTCCATCGCCAAGATTTTCGGCCCGCTGCTGTTTGGGCGCGGTTGGTGCGGCTATGCCTGCTGGACAGCCATGATTCTCGACTTGCTGCCCTACAAGCAACCGTCGGGGCCAAGAAAACGCATTGGTTGGATTCGTTATGTCATGTTTGGCCTGTCACTTGCTTTGGTCGTGCTACTCATGTACTTGGGCAAAGCCAACAAAACCACGATGTTTCATCTTTTCTTGGCTGGTAATCTGCTCTATTACACGGTCGGAATCATCCTCGCTATCGCCATTAAGGACAACCGCGCCTTTTGCAAATATATTTGTCCAATCACGGTTTTCCTGAAACCGATGAGTTATTTCTCATGGTTGCGCATCAAATGTGACGAGGAAAAATGCATCCATTGCGACAAGTGCCTAAAAGTCTGCCCGATGGATGTGGAGATGAACAACAATTCGCGCCAACGGAAAAACGCCACCGAGTGTATCCTTTGCCAAAAATGCAAGAAGGCTTGTCCGGTGAAGGCACTAAAGTGAATTTGTTGATTTTCTTAACACTAACTCGGGAAGCAATACGGCAGTTTCTTCATAATCTTCCTTGCCTTTCCATGCCACGATGAAATTTACTTTTGCAGATTGCACAAAATAACCTTTTTCGCTCCAATCCTTTAATTCTTCGCGCATTTTGTTAGAAATGAATGTCACACCTTCTCCCGATGGCAGCCGCAAATATCCATCTTCAAAATATAATGGTTGCCCGCTGCGTAACTGCAAAATCTGCTTCTTCTTGCCCTTGAAATAATCCAAAAACACATCCTTGTGCGTCAAAGGCAAAATGATTTCCTCTGGAAGCGGATACTGGGTTGTATCAAAACTGCGCGTAACTCCTTCCAGTGAAATTGTGTTAAAAATCTGCGTATTGCAATGGATGAAAAGCCGTTGTTTGGCACGGGTCATACCCACATAAAGCTTGCGGATTTGTTCGTCAGAATTGGCCTGTTCGCCGTCCAAAAGCATGTAAACCGTGTCAAATTCCCGACCTTTGGCTTTGTGAATCGTGGAAACGAAAACAGTTTGACGGTCGTTGCCGCAGAAATCCTCCAAATTTGACTCAAAAGCGAATTCCATCAGGTCACTACGGTATTTGGTACGGTTGGTTTTCTCAAAATCCTCGAAAAATGCCTTGACATAGTCCAAACAGGCGCTCGTTTCGTAGCACGATAAGGTCTTTTGCTTGGCTTCCGTCCACCGTTCCTCACTGATAACAGGCGATTCAAGTCCTTGGTTGACGAGTTTGAGGAAATAACGCACTTCTGCCAAATTGGAAAATCGGAAGCCCTCGGTGGATTGGATGAGTTTAGCTCGAATTCCTTGTTTTGTCAGCAGCCCGACAATCCGCGCCGCTTCCTCGTTTTTATTGGTCAAAACGCAGGCTCGCTCGTTGCGATAGGTCGCCAGCACATTCTTTACCAAGGGAATTTCCAAATGCTCAGATTCGTATTGAGTGATTTGCACCGTTCCCATTTCATTCGTGACAGCAACACCGGGCAAAGTCTTCATTCTGCGACGAATGCGTTTCGCAAATTCGTTGGCAAAACTGACAATTTGCTTGGCACTGCGATAATTCTCAGTCATCTCGTATTTTGTGGCCTGCATCTCGTCAATGAATGCTTGCATATATCGGCTGTCAGAGCCACGGAACTGATAGATGTTCTGGTCATCGTCGCCCACAGCAATTACACGCATCTCCTCGTTGTTGTTCATCAACGCTCGCACCAAGGCGTATTCGTCCTTGTCCATGTCTTGCGCCTCATCAATGACAAAAACAGCCTTGTTGATGCGCCCTTGCTCAGCCTCGCCGCGTTCAATCATCTCGGCGGCACGTCGCACCACGTCTTCTGCTTCCTCAAGGTTGCCGATTTTGCCTAAAAGGTCGAAACTGAACGCGTGGAAAGTCTTGATTTCCACAAAACTTGCGGCATTCCCGATAAGGTCAATTAGCCGCTGCTTGAACTCCGTAGCGGCAGCCCGAGAGAAGGTGAGCATCAACAGTTGCTCATGTTTGACATCCTCCAACAACAGCAACGAAGCCAACTTGTGTACCAAAACCCTTGTCTTACCACTACCAGGACCCGCCGCCACAACGATATATTTGGATTGTTTGTCGTCAATAATGCTGCGTTGCTTTTCCGAAAGCATCCCGAACAATTTCCGATACTTATCAGGAGTGATGTTCCGCTCGATTTGTTCAAGTCTTTCTCCTTTGAAATATTTGGAAATGAATTTCTTATAATCCATTTGGAAATAGTCTTGCACATACTGCAAAGCCGCATCGTAATCCCGCACCATCATGTTGGCATACTCGCCGACGATATGAATCTGCTGGCGTTTCTGCTTGTAGAATTCATCCAGCATCCGATAATCTTCCAACTTGTAACGGTACTTCATTTCTTTCAGCCGATGCACTTCCATGGCGTTGTAAATCACCAAGAAACCGCCTTCAAGTCGCAACGCGCCGATTTTCGACAGGTAAAGCAAAGCATCTTCGATTTCCTCAATATGGTATTTTTCTTGTGGTTGGAACAAGACATTGTTTTGGTGGGCTTCCAAGTCTTTCAGCAAAGCGATGACCGAAAACTGCACAAAACTCCCCGCATTCTCCGCCGAATGTGGATTGGCCAAAGCCGAAGCATACAGCCTGTCAATAATAAAACGGCAAATGTCGTGTCGGCGTTGACATTTTTGCGAAGTCTTTTCCACATCTTGGCACAACACAGCGCGAACCATGCCGTTATAAGCGTTCTCTTTCTTCTTGATGTAGGATTTCACCGAAAGAAAATACAGCAAAGTCTTGATTTTCTTTATGGTAGAAGCAATTTTCGCCTCGGTTGCCTTCTCGTTAATTTCCTTGAAGGAGAAATCCATTTCCGCATTTGCCAAAGTGTTGATTATGAACAGTTCCAGTTTGGCAAATTGCTCAAAAACCTGCTTGGTGCGGTTCTCGGAATGTTCAATATAGGCCGACATATCTTTCGAATCAGCCAAAATGCCTTCCTGACGCATCTGATTGACAGTACTGATGACCGTTTCCTTGCTCATGCCCAAACGATCGGCCAGATAATCCACGCGCGATTCGGCATCATCGTCAAGAGCCGTAGCCCTGCTCTTGCTCGAAATGAGCGATTTGATGATGCGGACGGCATTTTGCTTCTCCTTGTCGTCAAGGAACAATCGCGAATTGTTGATACGGCGGTGCGCTTCGTCCATGTTTTTCACCATGATTCCCGTGGCGAATACATGGGGAACATTGTTGCCTCGACTGACATATCCTGCTTCTTCAAGCGCGGCGATGGCCGTACGCACACGGGTTTCAATGTCAGGCACTTCGTCATTCCACCCTGCTTGACGGGCAATCTCCAACGCCGAACAAGAGATGTGTTTCCTTTGCTTGGTGAAACTTTTGATGGCCGACCAAACTTGCTGTATCTCGCTGATACTCACCTTGGTTTGGTTCAATAGTATGAAATGCTTGTCCAAATCATGGTCGCTGTAAAGCACATAGCACTTGGCTGCGGTCTTCGGATCGCGGCCAGCACGACCAGCTTCCTGCACATAGTTTTCCAACGAGTCGGAGATGTCGTAATGAATCACCATGCCGACATCCTTTTTGTCCACGCCCATACCGAAGGCTGAAGTGGCTACAATCGCCTTTACTCGATTTGAAATGAAGTCGTTTTGGTTGGCAATCTTTTCGTTGGCCTCCATTTTCCCGTTGAAAGGCAAGGCTTCAATGCCATCCGAAGTCAGTTTTTGCGCCAATTCTCTGGTTTTCCGAGTGCGCGAAACATAGATGATGGTCGGACAAGGATTGCCCATCATCAGACTGCGCAAAGTGTTGTATTTTTCCTCTTCCGTTTCGGCATAAATGACCGAATAATGGAGGTTCTTTCGTGCTGAAGATGAAGCAAATAGATCCAAGTCCAAATCCAATTTCCGCTTGAAATAGTCGCGAATGTCAGTGATGACCTTTTGTTTGGCCGTAGCCGTAAAACACGAAACGGGAATAGGTTCGGACAACCGCTTTTTTTCTTGCAAATTGCGGATGAAATCGCCGATGTAAAGGTAATCAACCCTGAAATCTTGTCCCCACGAAGAAAAGCAATGTGCCTCGTCGACGACAAAACGCACCACATTGCGCGACAACAGCAACTTTTCAACGGTCTTTGAGCGCAGCAGTTCGGGCGCAATATAAAGTAAGGTGGCACTGCCATTAGCCACCCTATCGAAAGCCTCGGCACGACTGACAGGATCGAGTAGCCCATTGATGGTGACCGCGTCGGTAATGCCTTGCTCAGCAAGATTATCGACTTGGTCTTTCATCAGCGATTGCAAGGGCGAAATGACTACAGTAAGGCCATGCACGGCTCTACCAGAAAGGATAGCAGGCAATTGGAAGGTTAGTGACTTGCCGCCGCCGGTTGGGAAAATGGCCAGCAGTGACTCCCCATTGACGGCAGACTGCACACTCTTCTCTTGCAAAGGCTCTCCATCATAAGTGCGGAACGCCTCAAAACCAAAGACATCCTTCAAACCCTTGTGAATGTTCAATTTGCTCTCACAATGTTCGCAATGGCTGTCATGGCAAGGTGTGCTGCAAAGCATCTTTAAGACATTCTCGATTTCTGGAAAATGATGCAACAACCAAGGCGGAGTAACGGAATAATTGTCGCCTGTGGAAATCAATGCCAAAGCGTAAGCCAACTCAACGGGATGTTCCTTGACCAATATTTCAATTGGACTATGAGTACAAATCTTTCCATGGAAGGCCCTCAATATCAGAAAGTCAAGTTGCTCTTCTTCGGAGTGGAATTGCAGATAATCGAAAAAAGCCGAAAACTCCTTCACTTGATGCAACAGCTCGTAATAAATGGTCTGTAACTCTTGAGGCAAGGCACGGAAAGCATTCATCTCGTCATAAAACAAGTCTCGGGCTTTCAAGCAGTCGTTAAGCGGATTGTTCATTTCCTCGGTCTGCAACTTGTCGTCTTTCAACAACTTGTGGTAAGGTCTTTTGGGAAACAAAAGCGGTGAGAGAAAAAGCGTGTCAATGGGTTTCTTCTCGCCAATGCGCTCAATGTCAGCTATATATTTCAAGTCATGTTGAATAATGTTATGCCCGCACAAAAACTCTGTATCGGCGATAAAACGTGCAAAATCCTGTTTCGAATTGGAATGAAACTCATCCCCAGACTCCTTAACACCACCAAAATCGTGCGCTTTTTTGTCTTGCAGGCCAACTTCCACATCAATAAACACCAAACCCGACAATTGTTTTCGGTTGGGAAACAAGCCGTTGCGGAAAGAGCTGATATAGTTTGACAATGAAGGCATATTTTTCAAATTATCTGCGCCGAATGGTTCTTGGTATCCACTTTCCCGATGGCCTCAATAATAACGCCCTCTTCGTCAATGACGTAGGTAGTGCGCAAGGTGCCTTCGGTCACTTTGCCGTACATCTTCTTTTCGCCCCAGGCTTCGTAGGCTTTCAAGATGGTCAGGTCAGTGTCAGCGATGAGGTGGAAAGGCAGGTTATATTTGGCGATGAAGCGTTGGTGTGAGGAGGCACTGTCGCGGCTGACACCCAGCACGTTATAGCCCAAGGCAAGGAAACGCTCGTAGTTGTCGCGCAAGTCGCAGGCCTCGGCGGTGCAGCCGGGCGTGCTGTCCTTGGGATAGAAGTAAAGCACCGTCTTGCCCTTCAAAATACGGGGCTTTGGTTCCTTTTTGCAGCATGATATTAGAAACTTTAAGGGTTGATTATGATGGGTACAAAGGTACACAAATTGCCTTAATGATGAACCAAACGAAGAATTTTGTTTGTCGCTCTGAAAAACACGTGCCATCTCCAATTTGGCGATGCCAAAAAGAGCCGCCAAAACTTTGAAATCTGCAAAATTGTTGTACCTTTGCGCCACCAAACGGAAGGAATATTTCTGTTGAAACAAATTATCTTTTTAATAACCAACAACTTAAAACATTACACAAATGAAAAAAGTATTTGCAATTGTGGCGCTCGTAGCCGCCATGTTCGTTGCCGGAAATGTGCAGGCACAAACTACCATTCATGCGGGTTATGCCCCTGAAACCTTCTCTTCCAACACTGGCAGCGAAACCTATCAAGGTTTCTTCGTTGGTCTTACCCAAAACTTTGGTCTGGCCAAGGGTTTCGGCGTGGCCGCTGGTGCTCAGTTCCGTATGAACATGAAAAGCCAAACGGTTTTGGGAACCACGACCAAGGCAACTCAAACTTTGATTGACATCCCCGTGTTGTTCAACTACGAAATCGGAATCAACCGCGACCTTAGCGTTACGCCTTTTGTGGGTCCCATGCTGACGTTGGCACTCACTGGAAACACGAAAGTTGGTAGCTTTGACCCTATCAATTGGTATGGCGAATACGGCAACAGGAACCGCCTCAACCTCAATGCTGTCTTTGGTGCCAATGTGAGATTTACGCAATTCAACCTGTTTGGCGGCTACCGTTTGGGCTTGCTTGACCAGGAAAAGAGCGATAATTTTAAGATGACCACTTCGGGCTTCTTTATCGGCCTTGGCTACACCCTCTAATCGGGTTTTTACCGCAATAAAAATGTAGGGGCGGACAAATCAGTTCGCCCCTACATTTTTTTATTCACCAACCCTAATCTTCATCCCATCCGAATACGCGCTGAACTCCGGCGCATACTGGCACTGGATTAAGGCGTAACCGTTGTTGAGGTGGCCTTCCTTGGTCACAAACATGCTGTATTCCAACTGGTGTGTGCCCTTGGGCAGACGCTCGATGAAGAACTCCATGTCGGTGTCGGTGTTGCTTTGATAGTAACTCATGCGGTCGTTGTACTCGTAGCGCGAGATTTGTTCAATCGGTTCGAAGCCGGCGGCGCGGAGGTCTTTGACGAAGACGAAACTCATGTCTTGCTGGCTCGTGAAGGTGATTTTCACGGTGAGTTTGTCGCCAACTTTGAGCGTTCGCTTTTCAGCGGGAACCAAAACTTTACCCTTATCAGTGACCGTCTCCACAAACAACTCGCGCTTGATGGTGAAGCCCGATTCGTCGCTCTTGACTTCGTCAATCGGGACGAAATACTGGCGGAACAGGCCGCCCCAGACGAGATGGTTGGTCGGGTTGTTCACGGTGAGTTGGCGCATGTCTTGGGTCACTTCGTTGGCGTTCCATCGGCGTTGGATGAAGCCGGTGCCGGCCACGCCACCTTCGGTATTAATAGGTGTGTTGCCAAAGCGCAGCGTAACCTCCTTGCCTTCCTCGAACCAGTCGCTGCCGCGCATCAGCAGGGCGTAGATGGCATCGGCGGTGGAGGCGGAATTCTCCCATTTGTTGGTCTGCTTTTGGGTGAGCAGCCACACGCGCAGTTGGTCAATCATCTCCTCGTCTTGGTCGATTTCGGCGAAGGCGGCCATGATGTTGGCGTGGGTGGCGATGTGCGACTCGAAACTGAAGTATTTCTTCGGCCAGTACATCCCGATCTGTTCGTTCTTCTGCGCACATTCCTTGAACGACTGAATCATCAGTTTGGCGGTCTTTTCGTTGCCGTTACGATAGAGCACCAAAGCGCCCTTCGAGCGGTAGTTGAAGTTGAACGAGGTCCACTCCTTGTCGAGGCTCTTGAGGTAGTATTTCTTCGCCGTGGCGAAGTCCTTGTCGGAGTTCTGCTCCTTGAAGAAACTCAAGGCGTAAAGTTCGGCCAAGGTGGAGGAACCAATCGGCCAGTCCTTGCCTTTGCTGTATTTCTTCATGTTGCGATAACTCTCGGCCACCTCGTATTCAAGGTAGCGCACAGCCTTGTCGCAGATGGTTTGGGCGGTGTTTTGGTCGGCCTGGCTCAGCGAACTCCACGCACCCATCTTCTGCAACTTGCCGAAGCCAGTGAGGATGTAGGTGCTGATGTAGGGACTTTCGGGCATACCGTCCATCCAAGGCCAGCCGCCGTTGTATTTCTGCTTTTGTGAGATAAGTTTCAGAGCGTTGGTCTGCTGGTTGCGGAGCGTGTTCACCTCGAAGAGCGTAGCGATGCGGTTGCGCTGCTCGGTCTCGCTCTTGGCCTCTAACACCCACGGCGTTTCTTGCAGCATGATGGCCTTCAAATCCTGGTCTTTTTCGAGTTGCGAGAGCAGGGCATCGGGCGTTTCGATTTGCCATTTCTTGATGTAGTTCAAGAGGTTCGGGATGTGGTCCGCGATGTAGGACGAGAGCGTGTTGGCGTAGAACACGTAGAAAGCGGTCTCGGCGCGGTCGGCTTTGACATTGGCCAAATACGGCAAAGCCTGAACGGCGTACCAAACAGGGTTGGTGCTGAAATTCAGGGTCAGGCTGTAGTCGCGCTCGTGGCTGTCGGGGTTGGCAATGGCTTCGAAGTCAAAGGTTTGCTCAGTTTCGGCCTTCACGGTGATGGGCAGGGTCTGCGTCATGAAGATTTCGCTGCTCAGCACTGGCAGGAGGTGCTGCTCGGCATCGCTGAACTGCCCCGCGTAGGCCGTGAAGCGGAAGGCCAAGAGGCTCAAATCGTATTGTCCGGCCACCTTCCAGCGCACTTCCTTGCTGCGACCGGGCTGTATGGTTTCCATCGGAACGGTGGCGTTGGAAACAATCATATTAATAGGTTGCATCGTGCCCGCATCGAAGATTTCGAGTTTCGCCTTGGGCGTGACAGGCTCGTCGCCCGTGTTGATGACATTGGCCACAAACCACAGCGTGTCGTTGTCGTACATGTAGCGCGGCATGTCGGCCATAATCATCACTGGCTTCGACGAGGTGAAGGTGTATTCGTTTTGGCCCGTTTTGCGGTCTTTGGTGTAGGCCAGCAGCATCAGACGCCAGCGCGTGAGGGCATCGGGCATGGTGAAACTGAAGGTCGCGCTGCCGTCGTTATTAGTGCGCAATTGCGGGAAGAAGAAGGCCGTTTCGTTAAAGTTCTCTCGGAGGGTCGGCTCGGCGGGTTCTTCGGTTTTTTCGTTTTGGCCTCCTGATTCATAAGGATAGGAACCTTCTTGTTTCTTTATTTCAACCATTTCTTCATCCGCAGCGTTTTGTGCCACCAAGGGAATTTCATAATCCACTGCATTGGAGGACTTTTCCAACACCGCCCCCGTCATCATAGGTGCTGATTCCTCAACATAATCATAAAGCACACGCCCACCTTTTCTGTAACGGCGCATCCCGAATCCATAGCCGAAATCGAAGAAGGGCGCATCGGAGGGCAGGCTGAAGTTGAAGAGTTCGGCAAAATAGAAGTATTCCAAACTTGTGTTGGACGAGGTGAAACCGTGTCTGTCGGTGCCGAAATCGTTAACAGATACGCCAGAAGGCGACATGTTGAACCACCAATGATTACGGGCAAACTCATCCAAGGAGGCGTCGTACATTCCAGCGAGCAACGCAGCCTCCAAAGGTTTATCTTTGTAGTCGCGGACGGTCACCTCCCAAGTCTCTTCGGCACCGGGACTAAGTTTATCGCGCATGGTAGCCAATTTGACATCCAAGTCGTAATTGTCAAACGGCACGGAAACATAAGAATGGTCGGTGTTGAAGCTGTTTTCCTTCACGAAGGCATAGCGCCATGCTAGGCTGCCACGGTCGTTTTCGCTCACCTTATAGGATAAGGTCTGCACGCCTTTGCTGAGGTTGATTTTCTTGTCGAGGCGGATTTCGTCGCCATGGAGCAATTGCAGCCAAATGTCCACATCCTTGGCCGAACTGCCAATGCTGAACTTGATTTCGTCGCCAGGATGGGCGGTCGATTTGTCTACATCGCTCCAAACCATAGCGGTATAAGGCATCTTTTTGGCCTGATTCTCGTAAATGGTGAATTCCTCCGTCGTGACGGCCAAGGGGTCGTCCAAACTCTTGAGTTCCACGACATAATTTCCAGATTCCAAAGTCTTGCCTTCCAAGAACTTGGCCTTGTCGTCCACATTAATGGTGGCTTCATCCACCAAGGTCTTGGTTCGCTTGTCATAGAAACTATATTCGGGGAAGAGTTGATTCAATTGTTCATCACTATGCAATTGTCGGTCAAGGACTTCCAAATGTTGCATCGCCTCGAAATAATTAATCTTGGCAAGGTCGTCGTAGCGGTAAATCTTCCGCGAAATGCGACTCTTGGCAGGCTGCCAACTGAGGTTGCTCACGGTGATTTGGTACTTGCCGAGGTCCGATTTCTCAATGGTTCGGGGCAAATCGGTGCTGATGGCGATTTCGTTGTAGCCCGCGCGGATGCTATAGGTGTCGGCGTGGGTCTCGCCCTGCTTGCTCGTGGCGGTCACCTCGATTTCGTAAGTGAACATAGGCTGTTTCTCGGGCGCGATGGTCTTGGAAGGCTTCAGGTTGAAGGTGACGGCAAACTTTCCGTTCTCGTCAGTGCGGGCCTTGCCGTGGGTGATTTGTTCGTCATCAACGACTGGGTACCACCACCACCAGCAACGCCACGGGAAAGAGGTCTTGCGGACGACGCGATAGGTGTATTCCACATCGTCCAAGCCGAAACCAGCGTAGGCTTTCACGTCGCCGCACACCGTAACTTCTTGATTGAGTTTGTATTGCTCTTTCGGACGTTCAAAGGTCACCTCGAAAGTCGGGCGTTTGTATTCCTCCACGCGGATGGTGGTGCTGCCACGGTTGGCGTTGAGATGGAACACGCCGTTCAGCCTGTCGGTTGGGATGACAAACGAGCCGCTGAACGAGCCGTATTCGTCGGTGGTGAAGTTCGCCGAGGTAATCTCTTGCCAGTTGGCATCACGGAAGGAAACCTTTTCCGAGTAATTGTTCACGAGGCTCAAGTCCTCACCTTGGCAGCGTGTGGTAATGCCTTGGAAATAGACGGTCTGTCCGGGACGATAGATGGCGCGGTCGGTGAAGAGCTGTGTGCTGTACACCTCATTATTGTTTTTGTAGCGTTCAACAAGGCGGAAATAGTTGTTTGACAATAAGTTGTCGTCGCCTTTGCGCAAGTTGATGCTGAAAGAGTTGTTGCCCGTGTTGGCAAACTCCACCTTGCCGTAGCGGTCGGATTTCGGCGTGCCGATGATGATGGTTTTGTACTCGCGGCTCTTGTAGTCCCACTCGCGGCGATACGCTTCCACGGTTACGCCCTCCATGGTTTTGCCCGTTTTGCGGTCCATAACAACCACGGTCATTCTCTCATCTTTCGGGTCGGTGATGAAGCCGATGTTAGATACCTGGAAGTTGAGTACCAGCGTTTTATCCTCGCTCTTGATACCTTGTTTCGTGGTGGCGGTGAGGTAGTAAATGCCGCGTTCCAAGGCGGGCAGGGCAATCAAAGTGCTGTGGTTGCGGTAATCGGTTTCGGCGGGCAACATGAGGTCTTGTTCCGCGACGGAGTTCTTTTTCTCCAATTCCTTGAGCAGGTCTTCTTTCCGCAATTCGCCCAGTTTTTTCAGCTCTTTCTCGCTGACTTTCACGATTCTATAATACGGCGCGGTGGTGTTTTTGTACTCCAACACGGCGGGAATGGCCTCGTTGGGCAGTTGCACCGAGTTCAAAATTATGTTGATTTGCGGCTCCTCGATGCGCTTGATGATTCTGTCGCAGTTTCTCGCCCCTCTCGATTTCGGATATTTTTCAATGGCCTGTTCGCACAAGGTCTTGGCTTTCTTATAGTTGTCATAAAGGGTGCTGTCGTTGCCGTTGCGTTCCAATTGGTTCATCATGTTCTGCGCAATCAAGGCCGTGATTTCTGCGGAAAGCGGATTGCTTTCGTGCTGCGATTTCAAATCCTCCATTGCCATTTGGTATCTGTCGTCTTTTCTCAAAATGGAATTGACGAATCCGAAACGCTTGAAATCGTTGTAAATCAGCACATCCTCATTCGAGTTTTTGAGGTTGTAAGCGATCAAATCCTGATAGATTTTTAGGCACTTGATAAGCGGGTTGTCGCTGTTGCCCAAGTCGGCCTTCACAAAATCCTTGGCGGGCAGCCACCATTTGTCGGTGTCGCCTTCGGCTTGGTCGGCGTTGGCCTCACTTTGATAATATTTGGCCACGCGGTGAAACATAAACTCAAACAGAGAAGCCTCATATTCAATGTAATCAGCGTTGTTGCTGCTGTTCTCGTACAAGGCCATAAAGTCTTTTGTTTCAGCCTTTTTCAGTGCCTCGACGGGCTTCAGTGCCTCGTCGTAATGCTGATTAATGCGTGTCTTGAAACTCTCCTTGTCCCAATATTTCATCTCCACTTTCGAGAGGTCGCCATCGATGGGCAGATTTTCGCGGATGCGCCATTCGTTGTTGCTCAGATAGCTGGCGTAGGCAGCCGCGATTTCTTCGTGCAGCAAGGCCTCGTGAACGGCGTCCAACTGCCCGATTTTGCCTTCAAGGTACTGGATGAAAGCCTGTTCGGGGTCTTCTTCCACGGTACGCCGCATGATGTTTTGGCGGAAGAGCCAAGTCTTCAGCTGTTGCGTTTGGTTTTTGTCTTTTTCGGCTCGCTGTTCGATGGCAACAAGCTCTTTTTCAGCCGATTCCGGCAAGTCTTTTTCGAGGTTTTCCTTAACTTTTTTCCACATATCTTTATAGTCTTTTGTTGCAACAGGGTCGGGTTGCGGTTCAGTAATAAGTTCATTTTTCGGCGCGGCGAAAGCCAGTGCGCCCACGACAACCAAGGCAAGGGTCGCGATGATGATTCCGGTGTATTTCATGATTCGTGAGTTTTATACGAAAACGCAAAAATAGCAAATATCGTGCAAATTTATACTAATTTTGCGCCCGTGAAATCCATAAATCAAATCATATCGCCCATCGCTGCCGAATTGCAGCAGTTTGAGGCCTTTTTCGGACAGACCATGTGCGCCGAAACCGAGCCGATGGACAGCATCATGCGTTATGTCTGGGACTCGCGGGGCAAACGCCTGCGCCCGATTCTGGTGCTGCTCAGCGCAAAACTTTTTGGTGTAATCAATGAACAAACCCTGAGAGCGGCCACCTTCGTGGAAATGATTCATTCCGCCACGTTAATCCATGACGATGTGGTGGACGACGACGACCAACGCCGTGGTCATGCCTCGGTGAAAGCCCAATTCGGCAACCTTTCGGCTGTGCTGGCTGGTGATTATCTCTTGGCCAAGGCCATGTTGCTCATTGCCAACGATACCGACATCCTGAACGAAATGCTTCGCACCACTGTTGCCATGAGCGAAGGGGAATTGATGCAATTATCGGAATCGAATGATTATCTTGAAATCATCACGCGCAAAACTGCTTTGTTGATGCGCTCATGCTGCGCCATCGGGGCCATGTCGGTCGGGGCGGCGGAGGAACAAATCCAACGCATTGCCGACTTCGGCCTGCATTTCGGCATTCTGTTCCAACTCCGTGACGACATCCTCGATACCGAAAATGTTGATAAAGCCAATGACTTGATAACCAATTGCTTGGAGCGAACAATAAACCGAATACAAAACTTTCCGCCATCCACCATACGGGATGCACTGACGGATTTAACCTATTTTTGCGCCAATCGCGAACAATAAACCTGCTTTTGCGCGTTATTCTGAAAACGATGAAGTACAAACGGTTTTATATA